>DJWH01000065.1:0-12479 GCA_002441525.1 Acholeplasmataceae bacterium UBA6235
AGGCGTAGACTATCATAAATACTCATAGGTATACTAGTTTTTACGAACTCAAGGTTCAAATTTTTTAACTACGCCTTCGCCTTCATTTTACTACCATTCATATAAATATAAAAGACTAAGAGATGTCTCCTAGTCTTAGTATACGAAAAAGAGGACTGTTGAGGTCCTCTTTTACATCAGTTATTAGTTTTGATGTGGGAAACTTGTCCACCAGTCACCATAAACTTCATTGAATTCGACATTGTCAAATACATAAGAGAAGAATTGGTCTTGGTTGATTTCAACTAATCTTTCAGCTTTTACATTGTTTTCTGCAGAAGCAAAGTTATAGTTGGTTGAATCTAACAATCTATAAAGAAGGTTTAATTGGTTTTGTGAACCAGTATACTTCGCATAGACTGGCGCGAAATAGGCAGTGATTGCTGAAGAAACATTGGATGGTAAGTTTTCAACACCATATTCAGAATCCACTTCATTTAGATAAATTTGAACTTGATTTGCAGAGATTGCATCGGAATCACTATAAGCATTTAGGTAATATTTTTCACCTGCTGCATCGGTATATTCGATGTGTTCGTAAATCATGTATTCATCACTATCGTTCGCTTTGGAGTCATCATCAGCTGTGAATTGTGCACTGCTTGATACTGAACCACCGGTTGCTAAGATTAAATGCCATCCGAATGCAGTTTCTAAGACTTGTGTGTAGTCTGCAGGGGAGGATTGTAACCATTGGCTAGGGAAACTGTTGTTTGCGTCATATTCAGCTTTAACTTGTGCATAAATTTCCTTAGCACCTGCATAGAATGCATCGTCAAGCTTCGATGTTGAACCAATTGTATTTGTTGAGTTTGTGATTGCTGATAAGTTTTCAAACTTCAGGTTTAAGCCTGCAGATTTGTATTCTGACCATTTGCATTCAGGGGTAACATCTAGTGGTGGAACTGTACAAGATTGTGGTGCAATTCGACCAGCAGTATTGTATTCTTCAACGATGGCATTTAAACCAGTAGAGATTGAAGAGTATGTCAATGCTTTGTCATGAATGGTAACCATGAATTCTACCAATAGAGCTTGGAAGTCAGCCAATTCTTGTGCATCTAATGTGTCGAAGTATTCAGCTGGATCATCTGGGCTGTCATTTTCATCCATATCAACATAAACTAGTAAGTGTGAAGAGGATAATGAGAAATATTGTTCTCTTAAACGGTTCGCATAATCTGCTAATGTTTGATAAATAGAGTCACCATATTGTGCTTCAAGGTCTTTGAGGTAAGCATCTTCTAATGCAGCTGCAACATATACGTTTTGAATGGCTTCATCGATAGAAGTTGCGCGGAATGCTAACATTAAGAAGTTCTTTCTACCCATCGATGCTGGATAACCAGAGGATGCGTAGTAGTCTTGACCAAATTGCTTGATGATGGTTTCAATATTCTTACGATATTCATCCATCTTTTCATCGGTAATGGTATCTACATAATCAGAAGCCTTAAGTGTTTGACGAATAGCCATATCGATTGCTACAGAAACACCAAGTCTCTTTTCAAGTTGTGCATAGAATGCGTCAACAGTAATTTCAGTATCATTCACTTTAGCGATTAAAGTCTTACTGGACTTAGAAGCTAATTTAACTTCACTGTAGCTTTGTGCTAAGTATAATTGAACCAATTCGTCATAAATGACAACATCAGCTTCATTTAATCTTTCAGTAGCTTTTGTAGAAATATAAGAAGTGGTTAATTTTGCATCGAACACTTCATCATAAATTTCTTCTGCTTTAGCAGTTAATTGACCAGCTTCGTTATAAACGATGAATTCTTCATCTTCATCCATCCATTCAAGAACGGCTTCGTTATGGTCTTTAAGCTTATAAACTAAGAAATAGTTAGAACCGCTTAAACGTGGGCTTGCTGTAAATCTGGTTTCACCTTCAGCAGTTCCAAGTGTGTTGTAAATATAAGTACGTAGGCTTGTGTTTGTGAAGTCTTCGTATGCTTTTGTAAATGGAACATTGTCCAAATCAGCTAGAATGCTATCAACAGTGTAGTTTGTATTTACTGGATCACGGAAACTGTAAATGTAGTTGTAAATTTCTAAGAATTTTACAAGGGTTTCATCTTGAGTTAATGCTACATCGGAATCAGAACCTGCATCTGGATTGATGGAGTATTTGTCGTAGAACTTACGGTAATCTGCTTCGCTAATCGAACCTGTATTTGCGATACCTAGGTCAGATAATGCAGTTGCTGCACGTCCAGTTACCACACTTACTCTTGGGTCTTGGAGTACATATAATTGGCTTCTGTAAGCCTTTAAGTTAAATCTGCGTAATGTCGCATTTGCTTCATTAAGGTTTACGAAACGAATGGTGATTGCACTCACATCGTAATTGTTTTTAACGCTGTTATCGAAGTATGTAGCTAAATCTTCGTCGATGTCGATGTAGCTTGAAGAATCTTTATCTTCAACTTCTTCTAATAAGATTTCTCTTGCATAAATCTTTTTAGCAACGTTAAGTTTATAGTAATCTAGAATAGCTGCGCTGTGGTTTTCGAAATCAACAACATCGATATCGCCTTCAGTTACAGTCGCGTTAGCTAGATAGAATGAATCCACGAATGATTTCACTTTTGTGCTAATTGTTTTCGAATCTAAATCCTTCAATTCTTCCATATCAGAAGTACCGAAAATTGCTTCATTAGCAAAATTTAATAAATCTTCAGCATAAGTTGCAGGGTTTGCTTCGATCATTGCTAATTCGTCAGCATATAAGGTTTTTTCAATCATTTCGACTAAGACTGAAGAACTACTTAAACGCATTTCTTGATACAATTGTTTTTCAGTGATGCTATACCCGTCTCCACTTAGATAGACCGTGCTTCCAAGGCTACCGTAAGGGGTGGATAATGAGTCGCTACCGCATGCGGCAAGCGTAACTGCAAAAGTCGTAAGTAGCACTAAAGCAGCTAATTTCTTAATGAGATTAGTTTTATTCACAATGTTCACTCCTTGAATTTTAATCACAAGCACTATTAATATAACACACATATATGGGGTTTGCAATCGTTTTTATGTGTTTTCACAATCTCACACAAAACCTTTAATATGAAATATTAGGTAATTAGGTAAGCCTTCATGTTATAATGATTTTGGTGATATTTTGAGACTCTATTCTATCGCAAGTGGTTCCAGTGGAAATGCCACTTATATTGAACATGAAAATTTAAGAATATTGGTCGATGCAGGCATTAGCTTTAAGAAATTAAGCAACGCCTTGTTAAGTGAGAATTTAAGTGCCCTACATTTAACCCATGTACTGGTCACGCATGAGCACATCGATCATATCAGAGGGATGGAAACCCTATTTAATAATATAAATGTACCGATATACACTTCATTTGGTACAGCGAAGTCGATGAAATACCTCGAAAATGACAAGTTTGCAGATAAGGTACGTATTATTGAGGCATTTTCTCCATTCAGTATTGGCAGTTTAACCATTACACCCATTCCGTTATCACACGATGCGGCTGAACCTTTGGGGTTTATTTTCGAAACTAAAAACATCAAATTAGGATATGTTACCGACACAGGCTACATCAGGGAAGGTTTAATTGAACCATTAACCAATTGTGACTTTTATTATTTTGAAGCCAACCATGACCCAGTGATGTTGAAAAACTCTAATCGTCCGTATCCAACCATCCATAGAATTTTAACCGAACGTGGTCATTTATCAAATGAAGACTCTGCCTACTATTTGTCAAAAATGATTGGACCAAGAACTAAAGGTGTCATCATGGCACACATTTCAGATGAATGTAATACCATTGACAAAATTAGATCAACCTATCAAACTGTATTTAAAGCAAACCAAAAATCTTTCGATACTTTAAAGGTATATTATGCATCTCAAACACCGCTTGAGGTGATTGAATTATGAAATTAACGTTGATTTGTGTCGGAAAAATGAAACAAACCTATCTAAAAGACGCTATTCAAGACTATGTCAAACAAATGACCTATCCTTTTGAAATAGTTGAAGTTCAGGATGAAAAAGAATCGAGTGGAATGGTAATTGAGGAGAAGCGAATTCTTTCTAAAGTGAATCCAAATGATTTCGTTATTGGTCTGGCAATCAAAGGTGACATGTTGTCCTCCGAGCAATTCGCAGATAAGCTCGATCGATGGATGACCTACGATAAAAAGGATTTGACGTTCATCATTGGTGGTTCATATGGATTTAGCGAAGCCGTTTATCAACGATGCAATTACTTATTATCGTTCTCAAAGATGACATTTCCTCACCAATTGATGCGTCTCATTCTTGTTGAACAAATCTATCGTGGGTTTCAAATTTTGAAGAATCACCCTTATCACAAATAGAAACCACATTACAGTGGTTTTATTTATTGAAAACTGACTTTACTAAGTAAAAAGGTAAAATCTATATATATTATGCATATAAAAATACGGATAAACATAATAAAAAAGCATATTATATAATTTTAATGAAAGGTGCGAAAAAATGTATAAATATCTAATCTGGGATTTTAATGGCACGATTTTAGATGACTTAGTACTATGCCTAGATTTATTGAATGTGATGCTAGAAAAACAAAACAAGCCTAAACTTGATGTGCCTGCCTATAAGCATGTATTTGGTTTTCCAATCAAAGATTACTATATTCAAGCGGGATTAACTTTTGATTCTTGGTCTTTCGATCAAATGAGTCAGTTTTTCATTGAAAGATATCAACCAGCCAGTTTTGAATGTCCAATCCATAAAGGAGTCATCGAAACCTTACAAACCAGCATCCAAATGGGGTTAAAAAACATTATTTTATCGGCTTCACAAACAGATAACTTGATTGAACAAACTAAGATTTTAAATATCTTCCAATATTTTGATTATATTATTGGTACCGATAATATCAAAGGTCAAGGCAAAATTGAACGTGGCATTCAACTGATGAAAGAAACGGGTATTGACCCTAAGTCCTGTCTTTATGTAGGTGATACCATTCATGATGCCGAAGTAGCGAAGGCATTGGGTGTAAAAGTACTATTGTATACCGGTGGGCATCAATCTGAAGCACGTTTACGAACAGCAAATGAAAGAATTATTTATGAAATTAGTGATATAATTAATGTCATAAAGGGGTGAGTTTTTCTATGAAATTCATTAAAGGTTTTAAAACGTTTATCAGTAGAGGTAATGTATTAGACTTGGCTGTTGGTGTCATCATGGCTACCGCATTTGGTAAGATTGTCACCTCTGTCATCAATGACATTTTATTCCCGTTGATTGCTGCATTATTAGGCGAAGCTGACTTTAAAGACTTGGTTTGGCGTGTTAGACAAATCGGAACCGACGCGATTACAGGTGATCCAATTTATGCGACAGTTAAATATGGTAACTTTATTCAAGTGACATTTGAATTCTTGATGATTGCCTTATTCATTTATATTGTTGTCGTTCAAATCGTAAAAGGCCAAGCTAGAAAAGAACGTCTTGCTGAAGAAGAACGTATTCGAAAAGAAAAAGAAGCAAAAGATAATCCTCAACCGGTTGTAAAACCTGAGGATGTCCTATTATTAGAAGAAATTAGAGACTTATTAAAGAAAAATAGCACAAAGTAAGTGCTTTTTTCATAGAGGGAGTTTATATGGATAAAAATCTTTTTAAACAAAAAGTATATGACCAAGGTAGAGACCTTGAAGTAGCTATTTTCAACACTTTGTTTGAAGGTGATGAAAGAGAAATGGTTGCATATGCGTTATCAATTTTCCAAAACAAGGATGGTGGTTTTGGGCACGGACTAGAACCGGATTCAACCAATCCCAATTCTTCACCATTTCAAACATCGGTTGCTCTTGAAATTTTATGTGATGTTGGCTTTCGAGATGATAACCTAGATGAGTACACCAAGGATCTCATCAATCGTGCTTTTAAATACTTGTTAAAAACACTTGAAAATGATTATTGGCCATCCACGGTACCATCCAACAATGATTTCCCATGTGCGATATGGTGGATGCATGACCCAAACAAGAAACAGACCATTAATCCGACTGGCAGTATTTTAGGATCCACATTATTACTTGCAAATAAATCCACCAATGGATATAAAACTGCTTTGACACAAGCCATTCAACATTTAAAACAATATTTGAATGAACCATGTCATGAGAAACATGATTTGGCTGTTCTTGCTAGACTATATCATGCACTCAAAGAAGTAGAACCTCAGTGTGAGCTCTTAGGTGCATTCAAAGAGAAATTATTTAAAGAAATACAAGAATCTATAGATCCTGTTGACCAATGGGAAGGGTATGCGACCATGCCTTTTGATTTCCCTCTAGACGATGAAAACTACGGTATTAATCCAACTATCCTATCAGCATCGGTGGATTATTTAAAGAGAACACTAAAAAACAACTATTGGGAACCTTCATGGCAATGGTACAAAGATGAAGATACCTTCGAAATCCAATCCATCAAATGGCATGGTATATTAATTAATAAATTCTTATCGTACATCTCACATATTCAAAAATAGATTGTATTTGAAGCATTTCTATGATAATATATTTTCAAAAAGAAGGCTTGATTTATATGCAAACGACTCAAATTAGATTTTCCTATTACTATTATTATATTTAAAGGAATGCAAACACATTCCTTTTTATTGGTGAACATAATAGGAAATGTGCTAATTGATGAACTTCTTATCCTTAGGACATTCCTAAGGATTTTTTATTTTTTAAAGGAGAGAACAACCATGATTGTACAAATGAAACCCCAAGCAACAAAAGAGCAGTTTAAACGTATTTCTGATTTTTTAGTATCCAAAGGCTTTGGTATTAAGGATGCGTCTTCAGACACGAATATAGTGTTTGGGATCATTGGGGATACCAAAAGTTTAAACCCAACTGACTTAGAAGCATTTGAAGGGGTCTTCCAAGTCACACGAGTTTCGACCCCTTATAAATTGGCTAGCCGATCATTTAAGAGAGAAGACACCATCATCAAAGTTAGAGAAAACATATTTATTGGTGGTGATCAATTTGTCGTCATGGCAGGACCATGTTCAATAGAGTCTTTTGAAAACACCGATGAAATTGCAAAAGCGGTCAAAGCATCCGGTGCCACCATTTTGCGTGGTGGAGCATTCAAGCCTAGAACCAGTCCATATGCTTTCCAAGGGATGGGACTTGAAGGTTTAAAAATCATGCGTGAAGTAGCCGATAAATATGACTTAGCGGTTGTCTCTGAAATCATGAGTGAAGATATGATTGAAGCATTTGAACCATATGTCGATATTTACCAACTTGGTGCACGCAACATGCAAAACTTCCACCTGCTAAAACAACTAGGTGCGAGAACCAAAAAACCAATTCTATTGAAACGTGGTCTATCAGCAACCATCGAAGAATGGTTAATGAGTGCGGAATACATCATGGCTTCAGGCAATGAGAATGTCATCTTGTGTGAACGTGGGATACGCACGTTTGAAAAATACACCCGTAATACACTAGACATCAGTGCTGTACTCGCGATTAAAGAACTATCACATTTACCAGTCATCATTGACCCTTCACACGCAGCTGGTAAATACTCCATGATTGAAAAATTATCGATGGCGAGTTACGCAGTAGGTGCGGATGGACTCATTGTTGAAGTACACCCAGATCCTGAACACGCCATGAGCGATGGGGCACAATCACTTAAGCTTGAAAAGTTTGACCACATGATGAAAGAACTTAATAAGCTCTCTGATGTCCTCGACAAAAAAATACAATGAAAATCTTCATTGCGGGATTAGGCCTCATTGGGGGAAGTTACGCTGAAGGGTTAACCCAAAAAGGGTATGAAGTATATGGGTACAACAGAACCAAAGAATCCGAATTGATTGCTATTGAAAGAAGCTATATTAAAGATGCAGGACTAAAATACCTACCACTTTGTGAAGTGGTTATTTTAGGTTTCTATCCTCAACTCAATGTTACGTTTTTAAATGAACACAAACATTTATTGAAACCTGGTCAAATCATCACGGACGTTGCAGGTACCAAAGTAGAAATGATTCCTCAGATAGAGGCTATATTACCAAAGGGTGTGTCCTATGTATCTCACCACCCAATGGCTGGTAGAGAAACCAGAGGGATAGAACGAGCGGACTGTAATATGTTCAAAGGTGCAAACTTCTTGATTACACCTTCTGCACATTCAACTTTAGAAAGTATTGAAGTTATAAAACAACTCGGTAGAGATTTGGCATTTAAGAAAATCACCATCATTGATCCTAAACGTCACGATCAACTCATCGGATTCACTTCTCAGTTACCACATGCCATGGCGGTAGCTTTGGTGAATAGTGATGCATATGATGAGACTTCAAGCTTTACTGGGGATTCATTCCGTGATTTAACCAGAATCGCTATGATCAATGAAGTTTTATGGACAGAGCTCTTTTTTGAGAATAAGACCATATTGATTGATGAAATAGAGAAGTTTGAACGTGAGCTAGATAAAATCAAACAAGCACTTAACGATAATGACAAAGTATCTCTAGCAAACTTGTTCATTCAATCTACCAAAAAAAGGAGTGGTTTCTAATGAGAATACAAATGAGTTTAGAAAAACATTCATATGACATATTATTAGACCACAAAGCGATTTTACAGTTGCCATATGAAATTAAAAATATCTATAAAGGACAAAAAGTTTTTATCGTAACAGATGAAAATGTATACAAGTTCTACGCTAATACACTCAAGTCGTTATTGGCAGAGTTTATCGTCTCATTTGTCGTGGTTGCTCCAGGAGAACAGGCAAAATCATTGGCTATTTATGAATCTGTTATCGATACTTTGATGGAACAAGATATGAAGCGTTCAGACTTGTTGATTGCATTTGGTGGTGGTGTCATTGGTGATTTGGTGGGTTTCGTAGCCTCTACTATGTATAGAGGTGTACCATACATACAAATTCCTACCACATTATTAGCACAAGTAGACTCATCGGTTGGCGGGAAAACCGCTATAAATAGCCATAAAGGCAAAAACATGATTGGTACATTTTATCAACCAAAGCTTGTCATTATCGATCCAGATTTTTTAAGAACATTACCAAATTTTGAATACAAAAATGGGATGGCTGAAGTGATAAAATCAGCTTATATCGGGGATGTCGTTTTACAAGAGAAATTATTCAAAGGCCAAATAAAAACGCTAGAAATGATTGAAAGAGCGATTTTAGTGAAAAGAAACGTAGTACTCAAAGATGAGTTCGACTTAAACGAGCGAATGTTTCTAAATTTCGGACATACGTTTGGTCATGCCCTAGAGAAACAAAGTAATTATGAAATCGCACATGGGTTCGCAGTTGCAGAAGGCATGTTAATGGCAGTCCATATTGGTGAAAAACTAGGTATCACACCTAAACATATTCAAAAAGATTTAAGGATGATTCTTGAAAAATATGACTTAGGTCTATTGAAATCAGATCCAGTAACATTGATAGACGATGTATTCTATGATAAAAAGAACACACATGGTGAGTTAAAGATGATCTTCATCACTGACATAGGAAAACCAGTCATTCAACCAGTATCAAAGGAGGCTCTATATGAATGTTATCATTCACAAGCCTCTAAGTGAAGGCACGCTTGAAGTCGTTCCTAGCAAATCCATTACACATCGCGCATTGATTGCAGCCGCGCTTGCAGAAGGAAGAAGTCTCATCAAGAGACCACTTGAATCTGAGGATACTGAAGCAACAATCAATATGCTTAGAGCGTTGGGTGTTAAGATTGAAAAGACACCTGATGGAATTGTTGTTGAATCCAATGGTATTCAAAAACCAACAGAAATTTTATTTGCAAATGAGTCTGGTTCTAGTTTAAGATTCTTAGTACCAGTTGCACTATTATCGGAAGCTGAAGTTACCTTTGATGGCAAGTCTGGGCTACGAAAAAGACCCATTTCTGAGTATTTAACGGTATTTGATCAAATGGGCATCGAATATACCCAATTTGGTGAAAATTTACCCATTAAAATAAAGGGCAAAATGGTACCTGGTGAGTACACAATTTCAGGTAACATTTCTAGTCAATTTGTGACTGGTTTGCTATACGCTTTACCCCTACTAAAAAGTGACTCAAAACTGATTCTATCGACACCTCTTGAATCAAAGGATTATGTCGATATGACGATATCAATCCAAAATCAGTTCGGCGTTAAAATTGAAGAAATTGAAAACGGATATTTTATCAAGGGAAATCAAAAATATTGCGAAAAAACGTTTGAAGTATCAGGTGATTTTTCACAAGCTGCATTCCACATTGTTGCAGGAATTTTAGGTGCAAATATCACACTATCCAAAATTGAGCAAAACACCCAGCAAGCGGACGAAAAAATTCTAAATATTGCAAAAATGATGGGTGCTGACATAATTTATGAAAATGGCACCATTAAGCCAATAACTGGTATAACCTATGGTAGAGTGATTGACTTATCACAATGTCCAGATATAGGACCGATAATGGCCGTGCTATGCGCTTTATCGGAAGGCACTTCACATATAATTAATGCTTCAAGACTCAGAATAAAGGAATCTGACCGTATTACAGCCATCACAACTGAGCTAAATAAACTCGGTGCGAAGATTAGTGAGACTAAGGATGGCATGATTATTGAGGGTGTTAAAAACTTCAAATCAAATATGAACTTATATTCATGGAATGATCATCGTATCGTGATGGCTTTATCAATAGCTGCCATCAAAACTGATGGACCTATACGTATCACTGGGGCGGAAGCCATTAACAAATCCTATCCCACTTTTTTCGAAGATTATGTTAAACTGAAAGGGGTAATCTCTTATGAATAAACTAGAACAAGCACGTATTAAAATAGATGACATTGATCGTCAAATGGCAGAACTGTTTAAGTTGAGAATGCAAACTGTTCAAGATGTATTGTCTTATAAGAAGGATAATCATCTACCCGTTCTAGATACAAAACGCGAATCATCCATGATTGAGAGAAATGTCAGTCGTTTTGATTCCAAGGAACTTGAACTGTACTATGTTCAGTTCTTAAAATCTATTCTAGAGATATCACGTAAGTTTCAGGAGGATCATTATGAATAGATTTGGACTCATTGGTAGAAACATCAGTTATTCATTATCAAAGAAAATTCATGAAAGTATCGCTCGCATGAATGGTTATCGTTTAGTATATGACATTTATGATTGTGAAACAGAACTCGATGTGATTGCTAGACTGAATCAATTGCGTCAAGGCTCCATCAAAGGACTCAATGTTACCATTCCCTATAAAGAATCTGTCATGAGGTATTGTGATCGTCTCACAGATACTGCAAAAGAAATTGGTGCTGTGAATACCTTGTACATGATCGATAATGAGTTGGTTGGTGATAATACGGATTACTATGGTTTCATCAAACTGTTGAATTTATATCATGTTAACCCCAAAGGCAAAGTGTCATATATCTTAGGATCTGGTGGCGCTGCTAAAGCCGTGAATTATGCCCTTAAAAGTTTAGGTGCAAAACCAGTGGTGGTCTCTAGAGATAAAGAACGCATCAAAGACCAATTTCAATTGGTAGCGAATTATGAAGTGTTGGATATTGTACCCCAAATAGACATCATGGTGAACACCACACCCATTGGCACGTCACCTAGAGGGGATCAAATGCCAGTATCCAAGTTGATTGCACAAAAGACAGTTGTTGCTATCGACCTAATCTATAATCCCAAAGAAACCGCACTTATGAAAACCGCTAGTTTCGGTATCGGTGGTGCAACCATGTTGGTTGGACAAGCCATGAAAGCCCAAGCTATTTGGCTTGATCGTGTCATTGATGAATCCAAAGAAGCGTTTGACGCGTTGGTAGAGGAGATGCATTCATGAACCATTTCGGTACACTATTTTCAGTAAATATATATGGAGAATCTCATGGTAAGGCCGTTGGCATTGTCATCGATGGCATGACACCTGGTATTCTTGTGGATGAAGCATTGTTACTATCGGACTTGAATAGAAGAAAAGCAGGTGCGGTTGGAACGACCAAACGTATTGAGGCGGATGAACCGAACATTTTATCGGGTGTTTATCGTGGTTACACGACAGGGGCACCCATTCATATTCAATTTCAAAATAAGAATACAAGAAGTGAAGACTATCAAAACCTGTTAAAACAACCGCGTCCAGGTCACGCCGATTTTACCAGTTTTATTAAGTATAAAGGCTATGCTGATCAACGTGGTGGTGGACATTTCTCCGGCAGACTAACGACAGGCATTGTCGCTGCAGGGTCTTTTGCGAAAATGTTGTTAAAAGCGAACTTTGAATCTAAATTGGTTCAAGTCGGTGACTTAACAGATATGAACGGTTTGGATGAGTATCTAAAAGAAATCTCCGAAAGTTTTGATTCCGTTGGTGGT
>DJWH01000065.1:12528-22937 GCA_002441525.1 Acholeplasmataceae bacterium UBA6235
GGGTCACAATTCAATGATCAAATCATCGATGAATCTGGAACAACCAAAACCAATCACAATGGTGGACTCAATGGTGGTATCACCAATGGGAACACATTGGTTGTTAGGGTATTCGTTAAACCAGCATCCAGCATTTTCCTTAAACAAGATACATTTGACTTTGAATCTAAAACTATCCAAACACTTCAAATCGAAGGTCGTCACGATGCTTGTATTGCTAGACGGGCTGTGGTCGTCATTGAAAATGCGATTGCGATTGCTTTAGCTGATTTATATCTTCAAAAAAAATCAAGGGAGTAATCCCTTTTTTGTTATAATTATATTGGTATCATTATTAAGAATCACATGAATTTAGGTGAATCCAATTGACGAGAATCATCGATATCAAAGGTGTCGGTAAGGCACTTGAACTACAATTTCATGCACATGGGATTTATTCCGCTTATGATCTTTTGATGAAATTCCCTGCTAAGTATCAATCCTTTGAAGAGGATTCTTTGTTGTTGGCTGTAGACAAAACCGAAGTTACTGTGACAGGTTTAGTCATCGATTTACCCAAAGTTGTGAATCATAGGGGTAATCTTAAATCTATTCATTTTCACTTATTGGTCGATAACGAAAAGATTAAAGTGGTTGCTTTTAGAAGAGAATATTTAAAAGAAGCATTGACGGAAAATCTATCCATCACGGTCAAAGGTCGCTTCGAGAAAAAGAAAAAACTGATTACCGCGAGTGCAGTTTTATTAAAACCGTTAACCAGTTCATTTAAGCCTATCTATAATCTAGACCCTATCTATGATTCTGTAGTTTCAAAAATCATTAAAACCATATTAGATCAAGGCTTGGTCGATATATATGAAACTTTGCCAAACAAACTCATTCAAGATGAAGGATTAATTTCACGACAATCGCTTGTCCAAAAAATACATTTTCCAAATTCCGATGAAGACATCAAACAAGCTTATTATCGATTGAAGTATGAAGAGGCGTTACTCTTCCAATACAAGATGATGTCTCAAAGATTATTATTAGAAAATGATTCTAAACCCATCAAGCAGTATCAATTAGATAAAGTCAAAGCATTCATCGAATCAATTCCATACGCGTTAACCCAAGATCAAAAAGATGCGGTGAACGATATATTTAGAGACTTTAAAAAACCATATCCAACCAAACGTTTGATACAAGGGGATGTTGGTTCTGGTAAGACCATTGTGGTCGCGATAGGGATTATGGGTGCGAAAACAGCAGGCTATCAAAGTGCACTCATGGCGCCAACTGAAATACTAGCAGAACAACACTATCAATATTTTAAGTCCATGTTCAAAGATTTGAACGTCGCTTTACTCACAGGATCAACGAAGAATAAGGCTTTTTTAAAAGCACAAATTCTCCGTGGTGATATTGATTTAGTCATTGGTACACACGCTTTAGTGACAGATGATGTATTATTCCATGACTTGGGTTTTGTCATCATTGACGAACAACATCGCTTTGGTGTTGAGACCAGAGAATCTTTGAAAAACAAAGGTATTGCAGATGCGGTTTATTTGACTGCAACGCCAATTCCTAGAACTTTAGCAATCGTCTTATTTGGTGATATGGATGTATCCATCATCAAAGAAAAACCACAAGGACGTAAAGAAATTCAAACCAGATATTTCCAAAAATCACAAGAACATGCGGTGTTTGAACATGTGAAAAAAGAACTTGATTTAGGACATCAAGCATTCTTCATTGCACCATCAATTGACTCTTTAGAACGTGGTGAAAATGTCATCGATTTGTATGAACGTGTTCAAGCTACTTTTGCAAATTATGATGTGTTTATGTTACACGGCAAATTATCTACTCAAGAAAAAAACGATGTTATTCAGAAATTCTATGAATCCAAAGGAGCTATTCTAGTTTCTACAACTGTGGTAGAAGTCGGTATCGATATGCCTCTCGCAACCATGATGGTCATCTTTGATGGTGAGTATTTTGGGTTAAGCCAATTGCACCAGCTACGAGGACGTGTTGGTAGAAGTAATCTTCAAAGCCATTGTTATGTTATATCCGATGAATCCGATATCGAAAGGCTATCCTTCTTTTCAAAAACAAACGACGGTTTTCTTTTATCTGAGTATGATTTATCGAAACGTGGACCAGGTGAATTTCTTGGGGTAAGACAAAGTGGTTTGATTCGATTTGAATACGCAGATATTGGAACAGATTTTGACTTATTCCTAAAAGTTAAAGAAGCTGCGTTATGGATCTTAAAAAATGAACGCGTTAATCAAACCTTTAGAAAAGTCTATAAAATAGATTAAATTGATTTGAACCTAAAAACATTCTCTTTTATAAAAAGAGGGTAAATGCTATAATGAGATAAAATGGGAGGAAAACTCATGATTAAAATTGCGATAGACGCGATGGGCGGCGACAATGCTCCAATTGAAATTGTTAAAGGATGCGATCTTGCATTAGACGCATATCCAGATATTGAACTTGTATTATTTGGGGATGAACCATCCATCAAATCTCTTTTAAAACACCAGGAACGTGTAACGATTGTTCATACCACTGAAATCATCTCCATGGGTGAAAAAGATCCGGTTAAAGCGATTCGTAATAACCGCGATTCATCTATGGTAAAAGCGCTCTATTCAGCGAAGAATGGGGAAACCAGTGCAGTCGTTTCTGCTGGTCCAACACAAGCACTCATTGTAGGTGCGCACTTAGTCATTAAGCGTATGGAAAAGATGCATCGCGTGGCTTTAGCCCCAATCATCCCGTCGGTTGACCAAAAAGGTAGAATCCTTTTAGACGTTGGTGCGAACATTGAGTTGCGTCCAGAACATATGTTAGAATTGGCGTTATATGCTACCGTCGTTTCCAGAGAATACCTTGGTGTAGAAAAACCAACGGTTGCTCTAATGAACATTGGTACTGAAGAAGGTAAAGGCCGAGACCTTGAAAAAGAAACTTTTAAATTATTGAAAGAAAATCCACAGATTAACTTCTTAGGCAATATTGAAGGTAAAGAAATTTTAACGACAGAAGCGAATATCGTGCTTACCGATGGCTATACCGGTAACGTCTTAATGAAGACCATGGAAGGTACTGCTAAAGGCATGGGCAATATGTTGAAAGAAGAAATCAAATCTTCCTTCATGGGAAAAATCGGTTACCTATTTATGAAGAAAAATCTCAAACGTTTCCAAAAACGTATGGATGCTTCAGAAATTGGTGGTGCTATGATTTTTGGAATTAAAGCACCAGTCATCAAAGCACACGGTTCAAGTAACGCACACGCATTTATGAACGCCATTAGACAAGCACGTCAATTTGTATCCAATCAAGTCGTAGAAAAAGTCGAAGTAGCTCTGAAAGACATTATTATAGAAGAAAGCAGTGATTCCAATTAGTACGCTAGAACATAAGCTCGGTATTGAGCTGACGAACAAACAATTATTAACGCAAGCACTCACGCATGCGTCTTATGCAAACGAGCACAATAGTCCAGATAACGAACGCCTAGAGTTTTTAGGCGATGCCGTTATCGGTCTTTTAATGGGTGATTACCTTTTCCACAAAGGTATCCCATCAGAAGGCGAAATGTCTAAAAAACGTGCCCAACTGGTCTGTGAAGAAGCCCTTAATCATTATGCAAAAAAGATCAACCTTGCCCAAGAATTACATTTGGGTAAAGGCGGAGAATTATCCAATGGACGTTTGAATCCATCGATTATAGCAGATGCTTTTGAGGCTATTTTTGGTGCGGTATTTTTGGATCAAGGTTTTGAAGTAGTTAAAGATTTATTTTATCGCGTGGTCATTCCATACCTGGATGAAGTTTATATTAAAGACTATAAATCTACACTACAAGAGTTGGTTCAAACCGATAGAAGAAATATTGCATACCATATGGAAAACCAAAGTGGTCCATCCCATGATCGTGTTTTTACTGTCTCTGTCAGAATGGATGACATCATCCTAGGGGTTGGTGTTGGACGAACCAAAAAAGAAGCAGAACAAAATGCAGCGAGAGAAGCGCTCAACATTCTCGCAAAGGAGTAAACTATGTTTCGTCGATTAATCGAAGATGGTTATCTCAACATCCACAAACTATTATTAAAAGAACAACAACGTCTTGGACTTAAATCTGAAGAGGTTATTTTGTTATCAGCATTATCCTCATTGATAGAAAAAAAGAAAAACACAGTATCCATTACTGCTTTATCCAAAACCATCAATGATAGTGTTTCAAATACAGGTGACTTGTTTACTGACCTCATTAAACGCGGATTCATCACGACTGAACTTGAATTGAAGGCGGATGGCAAAGAAAAAGAAGTATTTACGCTAGAACCACTATTTGATAAGATTAAATCCATTTTTGAAGCTGAAATGAACCAACAAAAAGAGTCAAAAAACGAAAGTGATATCGTTTATATTATTCAAGCGATTGAGAAGGCTTTTGGTCGAGCATTGTCCGCTTTCGATTTAGAGATGGTAAAGGAATGGTTCACTGAAAGTTTTACCAAGCCTCAAATCGAGAATGCCATTCAAGTTACGTTAAACCATCATAAGAAAACTGTCTCATATATAGACCGTGTACTTCGTAGTGATGATCTAAAACCGAGCGAATTAGATGATAAGAAAAAAGCGGCCATCGACAAATTAATTCGAGGTATCAAGTGAATATAACCCATTTTCTCGATACGCTCAATCAAATGTTTCCAGATGCGAAAGCTGAACTCAATTATTCTAATCCGTTTGAACTATTGATTGCGGTTGTGTTGTCAGCGCAGACGACAGACAAAGCCGTAAACAAAGTGACCGAGCAACTGTTTGCAAATTACCCCAATCCACTTGCATTATCGGAAGCACAATTATCTGATGTCGAAAATATCATTAAGACGATAGGACTCTATCACAACAAAGCTAAAAATATCATCGCGCTCAGTAAAGAACTGGTTGACAAGTATCAAGGTGAAGTACCACAAGAACGTGAACAATTAGAATCCCTTCCAGGTGTTGGTCGAAAAACGACCAATGTGGTCATATCGAATGCATTTGGTATTCCTGCACTGGCAGTAGATACCCATGTTGCGAGAATTTCTGTTCGACTAGGTTTAGCGAAAGCTACAGATAATGTATTGGAAATTGAGAAAAAACTCAATCGGAAAATCCCTAAAGAACATTGGTTAAAAGTACATCACCAAATGATATTTTTTGGCAGATATCATTGTTTAGCAAAGAACCCGAAATGTCAATCGTGTCCATTGATAGACGATTGTAAATACAAAGATAAGCAAAAGTGATTTCATTCTAGAAATTACTTTTTTTTGTCAAAAAAATATTTCTTATTTCTTTCAACATGTGATAATATTATTTCTGGAAATTTTATAAAAAGGAAAGGAATGAATTTGTATTAATCACTTAAAACTGGTCGATAAGGCCAACAAGAAGCTTTTTAAAGACGAAGAACCCAATATTAAAATTGGGGCGACCATTAAATTAAAACGAAAGGAACAAAACAAGACACTTAGTGAAGTATCAGAAAAGGCAGGGGTATCCCTCTCATTCATTAGTAAAATTGAAAACGATCAAATCAAGGCGAATCTTAACCACATTAAAGGGATACTTGAAGATTTAGACATTAACGAAACCATTTTTCAAACGTCTCAAGATATGAATAAGTGGTATGAAGATTTACTAGATTATCTTTTGGATTTGGGAGATCCAAATATATCTTTTAAACCAATCACCGAAACAAGGGATGATTTCCAAAGTAAAATCATAGATTTGGCTGTAAACATTAAGCTTGGATACTATGGTAAATCAGAACAACATATTACTGCATTGATCACAGCTATCGATACCATGAAGCCCATAGAGGTTGCGATATTTCTACTAATTGTGTCGGAATATTACTATCAGACCGATGACTATTTCAAAGCAGCGGATTTGCTTAAAGTCATCATTAGAAAAGAGTTCGTACATGTAAAAATCAATCTATGGCTACATGAACAACTGTTTAAGTTAGCACTTTGTTCTAAAAATGAACATTATGTGAGTAAAATATATCATAACCTACAAAAGATGTACTTAACATACAATTTATATGGTAAATCAACGGAAAAAAGAATGGAATACATAAAATATTGTGCATATATTATGGATGAAAGATTTTTTAAAGATTTACTTAGTTTTGATCATCACATCGAACATCAACATGCACAATTACTTCAGTTATTCCTTTGTCAAAAACTGAGTTTACTCAAGCAATCTTTAGAACCATTTATAGGTATTGATAGGTTTGATTTATTGTTCGCGCTGTATCACCATGAAATGAAACAGGAGAACCTAGCAAAAGCCTATGTTGAAAAGCTTGAAGATCATGCGTATGATTCACCGATTGAGGCATTCTATAAGGGGTATTTGAAGGCTTATTATGTGACTAAACAATCTGACATTTATTTAAAAGGGATTATCGGCAATCAGTCTAAATTGTTTTTTCACAGCAGTGTGATTGAGATTGCTTCAAAATATTATATTGATTTCTTAACCGATGCGCACAGATACAAGGATTGTACCGTCGCGATGAAGTTGACAAATGCACATCTTAACAATATTCAAAAAAACCTAGAAATCTTTTAGTTTAGCCATTATTATACAAAAAAATGCCCGGAGGCGTTGACATCGTTCAATTCATTAAGTATACTTAATAATTGGACGGAAGGAGGGCATTATATGCGATTAATCAAATTATTAAAAACCGCTAAAGGATTATACATCTTTTTAGTCATCATCATTCTTGTTGTTATGTTTAATCGTTTTACCTATTCCTACGTACCGCTGTTCACTCAATATATCATTGATATGTTAGATGTTGGCACCTCTACTGCAAACTTTCCAACATTCGTCACCGATATTTTTGAACAAGGCAGTGATGTCATTCAAATCATTTTGATTGTCGCGACTACCATGGTGTTTTATCAAGCGATGCGATTTTCCATGTTATTCGTTGAGGAATATGCCCAAGGGCGTTTTTCCGAAGGGGTTTCTAAAAAATTAAGAGACCGCCTTTACAATCATATTCAATCTTTAGATTACAGTTTTCACAACAATGCAGATACAGGTGACCTCGTACAAAGAGTCACTTCCGATATTGAAGCCATGAGTAACTTCTTAGCTAACCGCTTACCGGAGTTCTTTAGACTGATGGCGACCATCACATTTGGAGCGATCCAAATCTACGCCATCAGCCCAACCATGGTCTTGATTGCTTTAGGTATGGTTCCAATATCTGCTGCAACCTCGATTTGGTACTTTAAAAAAGTCGATAAATCGTTCAAAGTGATTGAAGAATCTGAAGCTAAAATGATGACCGTGATTCAAGAAAACCTAAGCGGTGCGCGTATCGTTAGAGCTTTTGCAAACGAGAAATTCGAGATTGATAAACTCGAAAAGGAAAACAAAAATTATAGTGATCATTTCTTACATCTCCAAACCATTTCGTCCAGGTACTGGGGATTTTCAGATATGATCGCAGTTACACAATACTTGGTGACCATTTTAATTGGGGTCATCTTTGTTAGAGAAAACATCGTCATTACCGGTGGGCAAATCATTGCAGTTCTGATGCTTTTAGGGATGCTCATTTGGCCGATTAGAGGTCTTGGTAGAATGATTGGTGACTTTGGGCGTGCTTTGGTTGCGACCCAAAGAATTTATGAGCTTCTAGAAAAACCGAGCGAATTCAACATCAATGGTACATTAACCCCTGAAATTAAGGGTGAAATTGAATTTAGAGATGTTCATTTTAAATTCGCAGATGGCAAAAACAATTTATTGAACGGGGTCAGTTTCCACGTTCGTCCAGGTCAAACTGTAGCGATCATTGGCAGAACTGGTTCAGGTAAGACCACCGTCATCAATTTATTATCAAGAATGTTAGAAACCACTGATGGGGATATCTACATCGATGGGGTTTCTATTAAAGACATCGAAAAACACCATTTGAGAAAACACATGGGTATTGTTTTACAAGATCCATTCTTATTTTCTAAAACAGTCTATGAAAATATTGCGATATCCAACCCTAGAACCGAAAAAGGCAATGTCTATAAAGCAGCCCAAATCGCGGCGATTGAAAAAGACATTCATACCTTTGAAAAAGGTTACGATACCGTCGTGGGTGAACGTGGAACCACGTTATCAGGCGGTCAAAAACAACGTGTCGCGATTGCGAGAATCTTGGTTGCGGATAAACCAATCTTGGTCTTTGATGACTCATTGTCTGCGGTCGATACAGAAACCGATATGATGATTAGAAGTGCGTTAAAAGACAAAGGTTCGTCTTCAACGACCATCATCATCACGCACAGAATCACTACTGCGAAAGAAGCAGATTTGATTGTTGTGCTGGAAAATGGTACTGTCTCTGATATTGGAACACACGCATCCTTGAAAGATAAACCAGGTTTATATCAAAAACTATGGCAAATCCAAGGTGAACTAGAAGCCGAATTTATGAAATTAATAGAGGAGGCGAAATCATGAACTACGAAGAACAAGATTTCCAGACCGAAAAGGTCAATTTAAAAACTTGGAAAAAAATCATTGAAACGGTTTTTAAATCCAAAAAGAATGTCTTCTTAATGGTGATGTTCGTTGTGATCTTGTCATTATTAGATGCGGTAACGCCATTGTTAAACCGTTATGCCATCGACGTATTCTTTAGAGAAAAAGAATTTAGTACGTTAGTACCATTTGTTATCTTAAACTTTTTGGTTGCTTTAGGTTTTGGTCTTTCGGTTTGGGGATTCATCTATCAAGCCGGTAAAATCGAAGTTGCGGTAAACTATGAACTTAGAAAACAATCGTTTGAAACCTTACAACGCTTGCCATTTGCGTATTTTGATAAAACCCCTCAGGGTTGGATCATGGCGCGTATGACATCAGACTCACGCAAACTAGCCAACGTCATCTCTTGGGGTGTGGTGGACTTATTGTGGAGTTTTGTGGTTATGGTGACCATTTTAATCGTCATGTTCGTTTTAGAGTGGCGCTTAGCCTTAATTGTCACCACAGCGATTCCTGTGATGGCGCTCGTGGCTTGGTATTTTAGAAAGAGAATACTCGTTCATTACCGTGAAGCGAGAAAGATTAACTCACAAGTGACTGCTTCCTATAACGAATCTTTTATGGGGGCGAAAACCACCAAGAGTTTGGCCATTGAAGCTGAAAACTACGATGAATTCAATGCGAAAACAGGCTTATTGAGACGTGCGAACGTTAAAGCTGTGTTTTTCCAATCGATATTTAGTCCAATCATGTTGTTGATTTCATACATCGTGATCGCGTTCGTGTCTGTACAAGGTGGTAATGAAGTACTTAAATTAGCCATCTCTGTTGGTACACTGTATGCATTTATCGAATATTCGGTTAGATTCTTCGAACCCATCATGCAAATCTCGCGTATTTTGGCTCAGTTCCAACAAGCCCAAGCGAGCGCTGAACGTGTCATTCAATTGATTGAAACAAAACCTGAAATTACGGATAGTCCAGAAGTGGTTGAAAAATATGGGGATTTGTTAAACCCGAAATACGACCAATGGGAACCGATTGAAGGGGATGTCGAGTTTAAAGATGTAACCTTCCATTATTTGGAAAATGAAATCATCCTTCAAAACTTTAATTTAAAGGTTAAAAAGGGCACATCAGTAGCGTTGGTAGGTCATACCGGTTCCGGTAAAACCACCATCATTAACTTGTTATCGCGTTTCTATGAACCGAAACAAGGGGAAATCCTCATCGATGGTGTCAACTATAAAGAACGCAGTATGCATTGGCTCCATAAGCGCTTGGGTTATGTATTACAAACCCCTCACTTATTCTCTGGTACCATCATGGAAAACATCCGTTATGGCCGTTTAGATGCGACAGATGAACAAGTGATTGAAGCTGCCAAAGCGATTGGTGCGGATGAATTCATCTCACAATTGGATAAAGGCTATCTCAGTGAAGTTGGTGAAGGTGGTAACAAGCTATCCACTGGTCAAAAACAACTGATCAGTTTTGCAAGAGCCATTCTCGCAGACCCACGATTGCTCATCCTCGATGAAGCAACCTCATCGATTGACTCGGAATCCGAACAAATCATTCAACAAGCCACCGATCAACTATTGAAGGGAAGAACCTCATTCATCGTTGCACACCGTTTGTCCACGATTGTGAAGAGTGACCTCATCGTTTATCTATCGGGTGGAAAAATCATTGAACAAGGGGATCACCGTACCCTACTTGAAAAACGCGGTGCCTATTTTGAATTGTATAAACGTCAATTTTTAACAGAACAACAAGAAAAGATGGAAAAAGCATTATAACGATCAAGGGGCTGTAACGAAATAGAAACG
>DJWH01000067.1:0-11434 GCA_002441525.1 Acholeplasmataceae bacterium UBA6235
ACCAATAAAACGGGTATTTTGAGCATCATTCATGTTCAACTTAAATTGGTTAACCCAACCTTAGCCTTAGATGCCTCTTTATTTGAAGAAGGTTTAAACTTCTTAAAAGAGTACATCTATGGTCATAACACATTCAATGAAAAAGATTTTGAACTGGAAAAGAGTTTATTAATTGAAGAAGTGGTTGCGAAGGAAAATGATAAGACACGCTTCGCATTGACCCGCTTATTCGAAGAAATGTGTGCGAACGAACTCTATGGTGCACGTGTGTCCGGAACAAAGGAACAATTAGAAGCGTTGACTTTTAAGCAATTTAAAAAGATGTATAAAGACTTTATCCAAAAGGATGAACTACAAATCATTCTTTCTGGAGATGTCACCCCAGAAAATGTAGCCTTGACACAACGTGTTTTCCCAAATGCATCATTCTCAGCGATGGATTTCTTAGATTATGAAACCAAAACTGTGAATACTGTGACAGAAATCGTTGAACACGATAAGATTAGCCAAACCAAGTTGAATATTGGGTATCGTTTACCAATCAGACAAGGGGATCCTAAACACGTCGCTGCTGTGTTATTTAATGCAGCATTGGGTGGTTATGTACATTCAAGATTGTTCTTAAATGTGAGAGAGAAACACTCTTTATGTTATTATGTTTCATCGGTTTATGACGCTTATAAAGGCATCATGTTCATCTATTCAGGTGTCGATGCGAAGCGATTAGATTTAGCCAAAAAAGTCATTGATGAAGAAGTCAAACGTATGTGTACTGAACGCATCAGTGAAAAAGAATTGGCCTTATCAAAACAAGCTTTAATCAATGATTTGAAAGAATCTGAAGATTCACAAGGCGCAAGACAAAACCTCATGTATATACAAATGTTATTGGGTAAAACCCCAACCTTGGCTGAACGAATTGAAAAAATTGAACAAGTCACCCCAGATGATTTGTTAGAAGTGGGTAAGTTGTTGTTAAAAGACACGGTTTATCTACTAGATGTGGAGCGATAATCATGGAAAAAGTCTATTATGCTCATCTCAATGAGACTGTTTATCAACATACATTAGCCAATGGATTACAAGTATACATGATTCCAAAGAATGACTTTCATAAAGTGTTCGCGACATTCACCACACATTATGGGTCATTTGATCAAAGTTTTATTTCACCAAAAACGGGTAAGAAAGTCAATCAACCGGAAGGGATTGCACACTTCTTAGAACATAAAATGTTTTCTATGCCTGATAAAACAGATGCCTTCGAAACACTATCCAAATTTGGTGTAAACGCCAATGCGTATACCAATTTCGATCGTACAAGCTATTTGTTTTCGGGTACTAAAAACATCGAATCTGCACTCACTTATCTATTGGATTTTGTTCAAACACCATATTTCACAGTAAAATCTGTCAAAAAAGAACAAGGCATTATCGCCGAAGAATTGCGTATGTATGCCGATTATCCAAACCAACGTTTGTTCTATGGTCTCTTACAAAATCTATACCAAAAACACCCAATTCATGTTGAAATTGGTGGTACAGTAGAATCGATTCATAAAATCACAGCGAAAAAGTTGTATGATGCCTATGAGACGTTCTATCACCCATCCAATATGGAAGTGGTTTTGGTCGGTAATTTTGACCCTGAAGCGATGGTTCAACTGATTGAAGATAACCAATCTAAAAAAGGTTATTCTAAACAAGACCCAATCCAACGATTCATGCCTAAAGAACCTAAAGCCATCAGAACCAGTCACGCGGAAATCGAAATGCCTGTGGTGATGCCTAAACTGGGCTTGGGTGTAAAATTGACACCATCTAGTGGCAAAGAAGCGCTAAAGAAAGACATCGCACTCGCCATCTTAATGGATATGTATTTTTCCAACTCAACCAAGAACTATCAACAACTCTTACAATCTAGATTGATCAATGAGTCGTTTGAATACACCAGCATTGAGGAAGAAAATGCATTTACCATGGCATTCTTTGGCGATACCGTTGACCCAACCTTGTTAAAATCTCGATTGACTCAAATGATTTTAGCACTCAAGCGTCAAAAACATGACCCAGTTGTATTTGAAAGACACAAAAAGAGCACCTTGGGTTCATTTGTGATGAGTCTCAATAGTTTAGAGTCCATTTCAATGGGATTCACCAACTATTTAGCCAATGGGGTCTCGATGTTTGAAGTCCCTGAAATCATTGAATCCGTCACATTGAAAGACATTCAAGCGATCGCAAAAGACATTCAACCGAAACGTATTTCAAGTTTTGTGGTCATGCCAGCGAAAGCCCAAAAAGCCTCTGTTTGATAAAATAAAAGCCATCCGTAAAATAATTAGGAAATTCACAACGAATTTCCTTTTTTTATATCAAAATGAGCGATTGTTAACTTTAATACGCTCAATACTGCAATTTTGTAAAGCAAAAAATATTCGTATAATAAAGGACAAGGAGGTTAACAATGCTCAATCAAGTCACTTTAATCGGCAGACTGACACACGATCCAGTCGTCAAAACAACCGAGGATGGCAAAAAAGTTTCGGATATTCAAATTGCAGTACAGCGCGCTTTCAAAAATATGGAAGGCTTATACGAAACAGATTTCATCGGTTGTAGTTTATGGCAAGGTTCAGCTGAAATCATTGAAAACTATTGTAAGAAAGGGTCTATGGTTGCAATCCGCGGCAGGCTTCAAACCAAAAAACTCGAGTTGGCCAATAGTAAAGTCATTTCAGTGATCGAGCTTGTGGGTGAACGCGTCATTCACTTATCTAGTACGTTCAAATCAAGTCCATCATGTCCAGAAGAAGACGCCTGAAAAGGGTCTTTTTCCATTTTATATCGATTGTTAAAACAAAGTTTTGTTGGTATAATTAAAAAAGGAGTTGATATTATGAACATAAATTTTGTTGAAGAAGTGACAAAACGCAAAGAAGCCATTTTGAAAGACCTCACTGAGCTCATTCAAATTAATTCTGAATTAACCACATTTGATCCTAACCGTAAACATGCCCCATTTGGTGAAGGCATCGATGAAGCATTGACTTTCATGCTAAACTTAGGTAAACGTGATGGATTCAATACGTTAAACGCGGACCATTATGCTGGCCACATCGAATACGGCGATCAAGATGCTTATGTCGGCATGGTTGGACACCTGGATGTTGTTCCGGCAGGATCTGGATGGTCATACCCACCTTATGGTGCAGTGATTGCTGATGGTAAGATGTATGGTCGTGGCACCGAAGATGACAAAGGCCCTACGTTAGCTGCTTATTACGCCATGAAAATATTAAAAGACCTTGGTTTACCGCTATCTAAACGCATCAAATTGATATTAGGTACCGATGAAGAAACCGCTTGGCGTTGTGTGAACTATTATTTCAAACACTATCCAGAACAACCCGTTGCTGGCTTTATTCCAGACTCTGAATTCCCATTAACCTATGGTGAGAAGGGTATTCTTAAAGTTGTGGTTAAAGGTAAAATTGAACCATCGACATTGGTTCGTTTTGATGCTGGTTTAAGAGATAACATGGTGCCTGATCATGCCTTGGCTGTCGTTTCCGATTTAAATCTAAAAGCATCGTTTGAAGCATTCTTAAAATCAAAAGGTTTGATTGGTAAAGCAACTGAATCGAAAGAGGGTTTAATCCTTGAAGTCGATGGCAAGAGTGCCCATGGTTCGACCCCAGATGAAGGTGTAAACGCCGCTTATCTCATGGTTCATTTCTTTAACAGTGTCGGCATCAATAACGCTTTTATTGACGCCATAAACACCTATTTATTGGATGACACCAAAGGGGTTAAAATTGGGGTTGACTACCTAGATAAAGAAATGGGTCCAGTCACCGTCAATGCAGGTGTATTTAAGCTAGAACAAAACCAATTTGAAATTACATTAAACCCACGTTATCCTAATGGGGTTGACCCAGAACGTTTCATCAAACGTTTTGAAACTGCTTTTGAATCGCTTGGTTTAAAGGTCGAACTCGGTAAACACCAACGCTTACTCTATGTGGATCCTAAATCTGAAATGATTCAAATCCTCATGGATACCTATAAAAAATATTCTAACGATGTCGATGCAGTACCACTAACCACTGGTGGTGGCACATTCGCTCGAACCATGAAAAATTCAGTCGCATTCGGTCCGCATTTCCCTAATAAACCTAGTTACATCCACCAAAAAGACGAATACATCATTATGGATGATTTCTTTATGAGTATTGCGATCTATGCGGATGCGCTTTACCGTTTAGCGAAATAATGAAACAATATTTAGACCTTTGTCGTCACGTGATGACTCAGGGAACCGATAAAGCTGACCGAACCAATACTGGCACAAAAAGCGTATTTGGTTATCAAATGCGTTTCGATTTATCTGAAGGTTTTCCATTATTAACCACTAAAAAAGTGTATTTAAGAGCCATCATTCATGAATTACTCTGGTTCATTGCTGGCGATACCAACATCAAATACTTAGTCGATCATGACGTTCGTATTTGGAATGAATGGCCCTATGAGGCGTTCAAAAAATCATCCGATTATCAACAAGAAACCATGGATGAATTCGTTCAAAAAATAAAAAATGATCCTGAGTTCGCCAAAAAACACGGCAATCTTGGCCCTGTTTATGGGGCACAATGGCGCAATTTTAATGGGGTAGACCAACTGATGGAAGTCATTCGTCAAATCAAGCATAACCCAGATTCGAGACGAATCATTTTATCGGCGTGGAATCCAGCAGAACTCCCACACATGGCTTTACCGCCGTGTCATACGTTTATGCAATTCTATGTAGCGAATGGTGAATTATCCTTACAATTGTATCAACGCAGTGGGGATATTTTCTTAGGCATCCCATTCAATATTGCCTCATACAGTCTATTTTTAATGATGGTAGCACAAGTGACTGGTTTGAAACCAAAAACATTCGTTCATACCATAGGTGATGCGCATATTTATGCCAATCACTTTGAACAGATTGAATTACAGTTAACAAGAACCCCTCGACCATTACCAAAAATGATCATCAATCCCAATGTTAAAAACATCACAGACTTCAAATTTGAAGACTTTGAATTGGTGGATTACAACCCATATCCAGCCATCAAAGGGGCAGTTGCTGTATGATTAAATTGATATGGGCGATGGACCAAAACTGGCTCATTGGTAAAGGGAATCAATTGCCATGGCATTATAAAAAAGATTTGGCTTATTTCAAAGAAAAAACCAAAGGTCAACCCGTATTGATGGGCGACATGACCTATGATTCTTTGAAATCCTATTATAAAGAAAAACCACTCCCATTTGGTCAACTCTATATCGCATCGGTTACCGATCGTGAATTTCCAGATGCCATTAAAGTTACTAACATCGATGCTTTTTTATCTACCCACAAAGATGATTTGTTTGTGATTGGTGGTAAGACCATCTACCGATTGAGTTTGCCTTATGCGGACCAACTCTACATCACGTTTATTGATAAATCACATGAAGGTGATGTGTATTTTCCAACGTTCGATTTGACACAATATAAACTCATCCAAGAAGATAAAGTAGATGAGTTGCGTTTCTGTGTATATGAAAAGGTGAAACCATGATTTCAACATTATTTATTGTCATATGGTTCTTAAGTGCCGGGTTCTTTTTCGGGTTAACATCCTCTGAACTTTGGCTCATCCCGATTTGGTTGATTGTCGGTTACGGTATTGCTTGGTTATCGATGGTTACGCTATTGGTTCTCATGATGCCTTATATGAAGTTTACCAAAGTCAATAATCGCTTCAAGCATTACTATATTCGTAGTATTGCAAAATTCATATCGATTTTCGCATTAAGACTTCAAATCACTGTAGAAGGTAAGCATTTATTACCTACCGATGGCAGTTTTGTGATGTATGCAAACCATAAATCTTATGCAGACCCATTCATTTTATACCAGTTGATTGACCGTCCAGCGGGCATGGCTGCGAAGAAAGGAATTTACAAACTCCCTGTCATCCGAAATTACATGCCATGGTTTGGATGCATCCAAATCGATCGTGAAAATAATCGTGAAGCTGCAAAATCGATACTAAAGGGCATTGAACAGATTAAGCAAGGCATGATCATGGCCATTTTCCCTGAAGGTGGCATTAAAGATCGCAACGATGAACAAATGGTTACGATGCGTGCCGGTGCGTACAAATTAGCGACCAAAGCTGAAGTACCAATTGTTCCCATCACATTGATTGGTACCACCGATGTGAAATATAGAGCGCCCTGGCGCATGACCAAGATCAAAGTGATCATTCATGAACCAATTCATAAGGAAACCTATGAACAGATGAGTACCACCGATTTAGCTGACCATGTCATGAAATTGGTGAACAATACGATTAAAGAAAAAACACCCCTTAAACAAGGACAAAAAACCACAGGTGCTCGAAACTAGCACCTGTTTTTTCTTACATGAATATTACATCTAAAGTGAAAAGTAAGAAAACATATAAATGTATCGCACATGTTTGGTAAAATACAAGTAAGTAGGTGAGGTTTATGCATGACACTAACGCTTTAATCCAACTCATCAAAAAAGTCATCGAGAACAAAGTAGATTCCCAACAATTTACCAAATTATTGAAGGATTTTTTGAATTGCGAAACACTCTTTTTCTATGGTATACGTTATGGAAAACCATTTTTGTATCCAGATGATTCAGTAAAAAAGACTGCCATCGATCTGGCAATAAAATCTGGGTTAACACAGGTGAATGGGCTAACGATCATACCGATTGCAGATCAAAGTTATATCCTAACCGATACACCTTTAGCATTCACTGAAATCGAATGCATATTGATTGAAACCGCTTGGAAAGCCATCAGTTATCGTCAATATATCCAGTTTTTATCGCTGGTTTTGGATCATTCACCAGACTTGATTGCGTATAAAGACCGCAATCAAATCTATCGTTATGCAAATAAAAAAGCCAATGATAAATGGCCTCATTTGGATACACTGATTCACAAACATGTCAGTGAAGTCTACCCTCCATATGAAGTCGATCGAATCACTGAGATGGATAATTTTGTCTATGAGAAAAAAGCACCTCACACGTCCATCATTGAAATTTTATCTGAAAATGGGTATCTTACGGTTGAAAGTACGCGGGTACCGGTTTATGATGAGGGACAAATCGAAGGTATTTTAACGATCAATAAAAATATCACGGACATTAAACGGATTGAAAAGGAACTCAAACGCAGTTATGATTTCCAAGATATTTTGATTCAAATTGCTTCGGTATTCATCAATGTGCCTGTCGAACAATCGAATGAAGCGATATCCAAAGGCCTTGGAATGGTCGGAAAACACATCCAAGCAGACCGGGTTTATGTATTTGATTATGATTTCGACAAAGGCATTACCAATAATACCCATGAGTATTGTAATGATGATATTGAACCGATGATTGACTTCTTACAAAATCAACCCATCGAGATGATTGATGCCTTTTGGATGGAAAAACACAAATTGCATGAGAGTGTCTATATTCCTGATATTGAAGCGATGAACCATGATTCTGAACTTTATAAAGTATTGTCGATGCAGGACATCAAATCCTTGTTAACCATTCCGCTTTATAATGAGAATCAATTGTATGGCTTTGTTGGATTTGATGCTGTAAAAGATTATGCCAAATGGACTGATGATGAACAAAAACTATTAAAGGTACTGGCTGAACTCATCGTCAACCTTAAAGTCAAACAAGCTCAACAACAACTCCTCATCCAAGAAAAACAAAACGCATTGAAAGCCTCCGAAGCGAAGGGCGAATTTTTGGCCAACATGAGTCATGAAATTCGTACCCCACTCTCTGGTATTTCAAACGCTTTATACCTATTAAAAAACACTGAACTGACCCCTGAACAAACCGATTATCTCGACATCGCGAAGTCATCGATTGAAAGTTTATCTAGAATCGTCAATAATATATTGGATTTGTCGAAGATTGAAGCGGGCAAACTCGAACTCGAAATGAGTTCATTTGACTTAGAAAATGAACTTTATCAAATCATTAAGATGCAAGAGTATGTGGCCATTGAAAAGGGCTTAACTATCGAATTTGATTATGATTATAGTATTGTGGATGAAATCATCACCGATCGAACTCGTTTTAGACAAATTATATTAAACCTCATTTCGAATGCCATCAAATATACCGACCAAGGTAAGGTTACGGTGCGAATTCGAAAAGTATCAGATACAACGCAATCGATGTCTATTCAATTTGATGTCATTGACTCAGGCATCGGTATCCCTAGAAAATTGCTATCCAAAGTTACTGATCCATTTTTTCAGATTGATTCATCCATTACTAAAAAATACCCAGGCACTGGACTAGGGCTACCCATCGTGAAACGGCTCTTAGGCTTATTTAATAGCCAACTCATGATTGAATCAGAATTGGGACACGGGTCGAAATTCAGCTTCACAATGACCTTTTCGATTGGTGTGAATAACCCCTATAAACGATTGACAGGTCTTAAAGATAAACGCTTATTGATCATCGAAGCCAAAGCCGAACACGCTTTATTGGCTCAAAAGTTCTTTCAAACATTGTCTGACGTGGTCGATATCCAATCGAATCCTATTGAAACAGGAGAGCGATATGATTTTTTGATGATACAGCGCAACACGGATGATATCGATCGTCAGCACGTGGATTACTACCGTAGTATTTATGGGACACCTGATTCTAAAGTCGTTTTGTGTAGCGGTGAATCGGTCACGCACGCACCGAAAGAACTCCAAGAAAAATCGCTGGACTACGTGTTATCGATGCCGACCACACGTGAACGTGTCCATCAGTTACTCACCAACTCAGGAAAACAAAAATCTGTATCCAATCCACATCAAACAGCGTTTTTCAAGCATAAGAAAGTTTTGGTCGTGGATGACAATAAAGTCAACCGTCAAGCGATGCAAATCATTTTATCCAAATCGGGTTTAGAAGTCATTCTGGCATCATCAGGTCTAGAAGCCATTGAACGCGTTCAATTGACGCACATCGATATCATATTAATGGACATTCAAATGCCAGAAATGGATGGTTATGAAACCGCGAAAAAAATCCGGGCTTTGGGCTCCAAATACCAAAAAATGCCCATCATTGCTGTAACGGCCAACGCAACAGAATCCGCCAATGAAAAAGCATTATTATCGGGGATTAATCGTTCTATTACCAAACCATTCAAACCAGAAAACTTACTAGAGATGATTAAAACGGTGATGGATGAAACACTTCAAAAAGCAACTGAGGAACCTTTATTACAAAATTTAAATAGAGAAGCCTTATTTAAAGCCTATGATAGCGATGCATCTCTCATCTACGAAATCTTGAAAACATTCACTGAAGACTATCATGAACAAGTTAAGAAACTAGAAGATGCACTAGAATTGAAAGATTATGATGCCATTGAAAAGTCAGCCCATTACTTAAAAGGATCGACCAATTATATTTTTGCAGAAAAATCTGCCCTTAGTTGTCAAGAAGTCATGAGATTGGTTCGTCAAGGTTCTTATGATATGGTAGAAGCGGCAGTCAAAACGCTAATAATCGAATTGAAACAAGTGTATGATGAAATGATTGAACACGATTATTATCGCAATTAACCCTCATTTATTACAAATATGTTACATTTAGGTAGCTTTCATGACACATTTCTGTAATTGTGATATGATTAAAAGTAAGAATTAGGAGGGATTGCATGAACGGTCAAATTTTATTGGTTGAAGACAACAAAACGGTTCATAAGATTTTATTAGAAGCATTGAAGAAAGAAAATTTTCAAGTCTTATCTGCTTTTGATGGGGCTCAAGCAATGTTCCATTTTGAAAAATCCAATATCGATTTGGTTGTATTGGATTTGATTTTACCTGATATTGAAGGCAAGCATATCATTGAAGCGATTCGTAAGACCGCCAACACCCCTATTTTAGTCATATCAGCCAAGAACGCCGATACCGATAAAGCAGAAATGCTCACGATTGGTGCCGATGATTATTTAGCAAAACCATTTTCAATGATTGAATTTGTGGCGAGAATCCATGCAGCCATCCGTCGCTATCGCATGACCCATCACGATCACAAACAGGTGAAAACCATTGGTGATTTGGAATTCCATTTATATAACTATATGTTTTATAACCATGGATTAGAAATCCCACTCACCAAGAAAGAAGCTCAAATCCTGGAATTATTCTTCAATAATCCAAATAAAATTATCACCAAGAAAATGCTGTATGAAGCGGTTTGGAATGAACCTTATTATGACGATGAAAATGTCATTAACGTTCACATGAAGCGCATTCGAAACAAAATCGAAAAGGATTCAACCAACCCTGAAATCATTACCACAGTATGGGGTATTGGTTATCAATTTAAAGAATAAAGCAGTGCTAAAACCGTTCAGAGATGAATGGTTTTTTTAATCATTTTATGTGAAAAATTTTCATGGTATTAGGCTTTAAATTTACTTAGATAAAGCGTATAATCATAGTGACTACAGTCAGAGGATACATTTATTATGAAAAAAATCATTAAACACTTAAGCTGGTTTATCCAAGCTGAATGGAAACAATATACCATCATGTTCATCCTATTGGTTGGGATATCAATCATCGCTTTAGCACCTGCAAAAGTGCTTGGTGAAGCGATTGACGTGATTGTCTCTTCTCGATTAACAAAAGAGAGTCTGTATTATCTTGCGGGCTTATTATTACTCATTCCATTGACCAGATATGGCATGTCTTTTGTCTATAACTATATGGTAACCAAGGAAGCTCAAAAATTAGCGTACCAACTCCGTCAGAAATACTTGAAACACTTATTCAATATGGACTCTAAATTCTATGAAATGTTTGAAAAAGGAGATTTGATTTCAAGGGTTACGAGTGATTTAGACGCCATCACACAAGCGGCCACCTCTTTGTTGGAAGGTATCATTTTTAATGTGGGGTTAATCTTATTCGCAATCCTCGTGATGGGCACGACCATCAGTTGGAAATTGACCCTCATATCCATCACCATCATGCCGATTGGTATCACGATTTTAAACATTGTCAGAAGCAAAAAACGTAAATACATTAAAATCCACCGTGAAATCTATGCAGATATGACTGAAAAAGTACTCGAAAGCGTGGAAGGACAAAAAACCATCCGTGCCTATGTTCAAGAAGAGAATGACTTAAAACGTCAAAATGAAGCCATTCATAAAGATATTGAGTCTTGGCGCTATATTGTAAAATACGAAAACTGGTTTACACCCATGTTTGAAGTTATCTATGGTATCGCCTACATTTTAGCGTTCAGTTTTGGGACATTTTACATCATCCAACAAGAAATAACCTTAGGCGGATTGATTACATTTGTCGCCTATAT
>DJWH01000067.1:11575-42654 GCA_002441525.1 Acholeplasmataceae bacterium UBA6235
GGTTCGATTTTGATTGATGGTAAATCGATTGAGGCTTATAAAATCGAAGATATTCGTAATCTGGTCGGTTATGTACCTCAATCTCATATCTTATTTAGACGCAGCGTCGATGAAAACATTCTGATTGGTAAGCCAAACGCAACCTCCCAAATGTTGGATAAAGCCGTCAAACTGGCTGATTTCGAAAAAGACTTGATGTTCCTGCATGATGGTTTGCATACGATGGTTGGGGAGTCTGGTGTGAGCTTGTCGGGTGGTCAAAAACAACGCTTGTCTATTGCGAGAGCATTGATCAAAGACCCCGAGATTTTGATTTTGGATGATTCACTCTCCGCAGTGGATGCGAAAACAGAAGATAATATCATCAATCACTTGAAAGAGTTCCGCAAAGGTAAAACCAATATCATTGTCGCCCACCGGTTTTCAGCGATTCACGACGCCGATGTTATTTTGGTGTTAGAATCCGGACAAATCACACCACGTGGTACACACCATGAATTGATTCGACAAGAGGGTTGGTATAAAACCCAATTCATCGAACAAATGACCATGAGGTAACCACAAATGAAAACCATGAGAAAAGTTTGGCGTTATATCGCCAAGTATAAAAAATATTTAACCATCAGCATTTCAGCGATGATTGTGGTTCAGGTGTTGGGGTTATTCGCACCCCTCATCGTAAAATCGATTTTGGATGATTATTTAACTGGCATTGAACGACCTTGGTATGAAACTTTAGATACCAGTGGGGTTGCCTATCATGGGAAATACTATGCCCAAGAGACCCCCAATGAGGATGTCATTTCCATCATCATTTATCAGGGTAAATATTACGCTGTGATGGATGTGGTTGAAATGGGTACGAAGACCGTCAATGGATCACAGTTAACCGTTCAAAACAACCAAGGTGATGTCTTTATTTATGACATTACCTTGTTATCGAAAACCGAGGTTATCGGATTTTATCAGCCATTCATCCATCCAATCATCCTATTGTTGATTTTATTGATTGCACGATTCTTTTTACAAATTCTATTTACTTACATTCAGCGAATATCGACGATGATGATCAACGTCAATATTGTTAGAGATGCCCGTCTTGACGCCATCAAGTCGCTTCAAAAGATGCCGATGAATTATTTTGAAAAAGAACCAGCAGGGAAAATCGCCAACCGCATCATCAACGATGTGGGTGGGATGATGAACTTGTTTTCGACCATCATGAACCTATTGGTCAACGCCACCATGGCGATCGTGTTTGCGTACATCGGGATGTTCTATTTGGATGCGCGTTTGGCATTATTCACCTTTGTTATTTTCCCATTTGTATACATTTGGTTGAGATACTTCATCAAGAAACTCAATACCATCGCGGTTAAAGTCAATGAGCAAAATTCGATGATTACAGCCAATCTAAATGAGATTATCAATGGTATTTCCGTATTACAAATATTCAACTTTGAAGAACAAACGTCGGAAAAATTCAATCAACTCTCTGAAGATTTCCTAAAAGAAAAATTGAAGGAAACCAAACTTCACTTATCGATTGGTTGGAACATGATTCGTTTGATAGGTCAACTCGTGACCGCATTTGTCATTTTGTATTTTGGTGTATCGTATTTCAATGTGGCAGGATTTGTCGTGACCGCAGGGGTCATCTATGCTTATAACGACTATTTATCGCGGTTGATTGAACCTGTCGGTACGCTATTTAGAGAAATTGGGAACTTACAACACGCCATTGTTCGAACCGAACGCTTATTTGTCATCATCGATGGTGAACAAGAGGATGGGGATTTTCATCCGATTGATCGTTATCAAGGTAAAATTGTCTTTGATAATGTTTGGTTTTCCTACGAAAAGAATAATCCCGTCCTAAAGGGGATAGATTTAAACATTGAACCAGGTCAAATGGTTGGTTTGGTTGGACACACAGGCTCGGGCAAAACCTCACTGATGAGTTTATTGTTAAGATTCTATGACATCAAACCAGATGATATGGGCAGCATTTACATCGATGGTGAAGACATCAAAACTTATACCAAACGTACCTATCGACAACATATTGGAATCATTTTACAAGATCCAGTCTTATTCAAAGGGACCATCGCTGACAATATACGCTTTGGTGAAGATATTGCTGATGAAGCCATTGAACGTATTTTAAGAGAAATCGGTGGCGACAAGTTATTAGACAAACTTGAAGACGGTATCCATTCTAAAGTATCTAGACAAGGCAGCAACTTTTCGGTTGGCGAAAAACAAATCATTTCGTTTGCGAGAGCGGTTGTTCACAACCCTTCGATCCTTGTGATGGATGAAGCGACTGCGAATATCGACACAGAAACCGAAGTGATGATCCAACAAGCGTTAAATAAAGTTAAAGTGGGGAGAACCACCATTGTCATAGCACACCGATTGTCTACGATTAAAAATGCGGATAAGATTGTTGTCCTTGAAAAGGGTATTAAAGTAGAAGAGGGCACCCATACCGCTTTACTCGAAAAAAATGGGGTTTACGCCAATATTTATCGTTCTCAAATCAAATGATGTAAACGTTACATAGATAACCGTCTATTTATAGGCGGTTTTTTATATTGACATTTTCCTTTATAAGGAATATAATAAAAATTTGGAGGGATACGTTATGTCTAATAAAATTATTATCATTGGTGGTGTCGCCGGCGGCGCTACCACAGCAGCTAGATTGCGTAGACTCGATGAATTTGCCGATATCGTCCTTTTAGAACGTGGCGAGTACATCAGTTTCGCAAACTGTGGTTTACCTTATCATGTTGGGGGTGTCATTGAATCGAGAGATGCCTTGGTCGTTCAAACCGTTACCGACATGAAAAATAAATTCAATATCGATGTGAGAAACTTCAGTGAAGCCATCAAAATCGATACGAATTCAAAAGTTGTACAAATCAAAGATCTTAAAACCGGTAAAGTCTATACAGAAACCTACGATAAAGTGGTTTTATCAACAGGTTCTGTACCAGTTAAACCGAGAATTCCAGGGATTGAAGAAGCCAAAACATTATTCACACTTCGTAACATTCCAGATATGGATCAAATCATCGCTTACATAAATAGCGAAAAACCAAAACACGCAACCGTCATTGGTGGTGGGTTCATTGGTATTGAAATGATGGAAAACCTGCATCATTTAGGATTAAAAGTATCGTTGGTTGAAATGGCACCACAAGTGATGGGCATGTTCGATTATGAAATGGCTCAAATCATCCACCAAAACATTGCGAATCAAGGGGTTGAACTCATTTTAAATGATGGTGTGAAATCTTTTGATCAACAAGGTAAGCAAATCACTTTATCCTCAGGTAAAGTCATCAATACCGATTTAATCATTTTCGCGATTGGCGTTCGTCCAGACAATGCGCTCGCAAAAGAGGCTGGATTGGCATTATCTGACCGCGGGTCTGTCAAAGTCAATGAGTATATGTTGACATCTAATCCAGATATTTACGCGATTGGTGATGTTGTTGAAGTACCTAACCGTGTTTCAAATCAAATGATGATGGCCGCACTTGCTGGTCCTGCAAACCGTCAAGGCCGTATTGTTGCGAACCACATTTGTGGCATTCAAGAAACTTATCAAGGCACATTAGCAACCTCAGCTGCTAAAATCTTTGACCAAACCGTTTCATCCACGGGTCTCAATGAAAAACAAGTGAAGAACCTCGGTTGGAACTTTAAAGTATTACACATTCACCCAAGCAATCATGCGTCTTATTACCCGGGTTCGGAACCGATTTCGTTAAAAGTCATTTTTAACCCTGAAACCGAAGAAATATACGGGGCTCAAGCGATTGGTGGCGATGGTGTAGACAAACGTATCGACGTTTTAGCAACCGCCATTTTCGCGAAAGTAAAAATCACGGACCTCAAAAACATCGATTTGGCTTATGCACCACCGTATTCATCCGCTAAAGACCCAGTCAACATGGTTGGTTATGTCGCAGAAAATATGATTAAGGGCTTGACCAAAGTCGTTACATGGCATGAAATTCAAGAATTGGCTGCTAAAGGGGCTTATATTTTGGATATTCGTGAAAATGCTGAAGTTCTCATCAATTATTTATCCGGTTCGGTCCATGTGCCACTCTCTGAGTTACGTTCCCGTTTAGGAGAATTACCAAAAACAGAAACCATTTATGTTTACTGTCAAGTCGGTACCCGTGGATATACAGCACAACGCATCTTATCACAACACGGATTTAACGCCATTAACTTAGATGGTGGATTCAAATCATTCTCATGCGTATTTGATGCTAATGGTAGTGAAGTTTGTTTCTTCCCGGTCAATGAATTGGGCGATCCTGTATCAAAACCAGTGGTTGAAGAAACCCCAGTATCCAATAAGAGTGTGGTTGTCGTGGATGCTTGTGGCCTACAATGTCCTGGCCCAATCATGAAAGTATATCAAACCATGGAAGGGATGCAACCAGGGGAAATGCTTGAAGTGAAAGCATCTGACCCAGGTTTCATGAAAGACATTCAAACATGGGCGACTAAGACTGGTAACACCTTGGTTAATATTGCGAAAGAAAATAAAACCATCACTGCAAAACTTCAAAAAGGCAAACCGGTGAAAGCAGAAAAAGAAGATCCGAAAAATGGATCGACCATCGTCGTATTCTCTGAAGATTTAGATAAAGCCATCGCCGCATTCATCATTGCGACTGGAGCTAAATCGATGGGTAAAGATGTCTCCTTATTCTTCACCTTCTGGGGATTAAATATCCTACGTAAGCCAAAACATGTACGTGTTAAGAAATCATTCATTGAAAAGATGTTTGGCTTTATGATGCCAAAAGGCACTGAAAAATTACCAATTTCCAAGATGAATATGCTTGGCATGGGTCCAAAAATGATTCGTTATATCATGAAGAAGAAAAACGTGGATTCGTTACAAACCTTGATGAACAATGCGATGTCCATGGGTGTTAAGATTACAGCTTGCGCCATGTCGATGGATATCATGGGTATTAAAAAAGAAGAACTCATTGATGGCATCGAAATTGCAGGTGTCGCAACCTATTTAGGCGATACCCAATCATCCAATCATAACTTATTCATATAAGAAGAAAAAACGTCATTCCGCGGAATGACGTTTTCATTTTCTTATGAGAATTTATCGTAAAAGACATTGTGTTGTTTGATTTCGTGCTTGTTCAAAACTTTGATACACGCATTGATCATGCCTGGTGAACCACACAAATAAGCTTCAGCTTCAGTCAAGTCACCGGTCAAACGGTCAACCACATCCGTGATCAAACCCGTTTCACCTTGCCAATGGTCTTCTGGCAGTGGTTCAGACAACGCAGGGATATATTCGAAATTTGGGAATTCCTTTTGAAGTGCGTCGAACTCTTCAGTCATATACAAATCGCGTTTCGATTTTGCACCAAAGAAATATTTGACTTTACGGTTCATACCACGGTCTTTTAAGTAGTACAAAATACTTCTGATCGGAGCCTTTCCAGAACCACCAGCGATACAAATCATATCGCGATTGGATTGTTCTTGAAGGTAGAAATCACCAAATGGACCTGTTAAAGTGATCTTATCCCCTACTTGAAGGGCTTTGTGCACAAACGTAGTCGCTTTTCCATTTGGAACTTGGCGAATGATGAGTTCGATTTCTTCAGGATTGGCTGGATTGGATGCGATAGAATAAGCACGAATGACATCAATGCCGGGAACGACAATTTGTGCAAATTGACCCGGTTTAAAATTCATCACTTTTGGATTCAATAGTTTAAATTTAACCAATTTGATGTCATAGGTTTGATCCGTAATAGAAACCACTTTGGTTTTATAGGATTTCGCATTGAGCAATTGCTTCGGGATTTCGATCTTCATGTCGTCCTTGACTTTGACTTGACAGGATAATCTCACGCCATTTTCTTTTTCAACCGGTGAAAGGAATGGTAATTCGGTGGGTTTAACTTCACCACCACCCTCAATTAAACGGAATTTACACGTACCACAGGTGGCTTTTCCACCACAAGCGGACGGTAAATAAATCTTTTGTTCTGATAATGTATTTAAAACGGTATCCTCATTTTTAACGGGCACGATGATTTCATCGTTGATCATAAGGATTTTTTCTTTACCGCCACCGAGTAACTTATCGACAACGATGAGTAATAGGGTAATGACGATCAATACCCCAACTAATATGATTGGTACAAATATGTTCATCATGATCCTCCTATATGCTTGCCAAGCCAGTTAAACCGATGAATGCCAGCGCTAGGATACCCAATAAGACAAACACAATGCCTTTACCTTTAAGCCCTTTTGGCACATCAGAATACTTCGCCATTTTTTCTCTTAATCCGGCAATCAACACGATGGCTAACATCCAACCTAAAGAAGAACCAAAGGAGAAGACCGCTGTTTCACTAAAGGTATATTCGCGGTTCACAAAGAAGAGCGAAACCGCCAAGACCACACAGTTTACGGTGATCAGTGGTAAGAAAATACCAAATGCATTGTATAGTTTAGGGACAAATTTTTCCATCAGTAATTCAAGGATTTGAACGGTAGCCGCGATGGTGATGATAAACACCAATAACGCCAAACTGGTGGTTTCGGTTTGTTTCAACAATTGGTAGATTGGATAATTGATGATCCCTGTTAAGGTGACGACCAAAACAACCGCAATCCCCATGCCTTTTGCATTTTTAACGCTGGTAGATATCGCAATCAACGGACACATCCCTAAGATATAAACCAAAGCGATGTTGTGATTTAAGATGGTTGCGAAAAACAGTTCAATGAGTCTGTCCATCGATTACGCCTCACTTTCATAAAACTTCAGCCATTCACGAATGCCCCAAATAAATAAAGCAATCACGAAGAAGCCGCCAGGTGCTAAAGCCATGATCGACCAATTGGTAAAGGACGCGGGCATGACTCTAAATCCTAAAATGGTACCAAATGCTAGAGATTCACGAATAATAGAAACGACCACCAAGACAAAGGTATAACCCATACCAGCGGCGAACCCATCCACAAGTGAATATTTCACTGGGTTTTTCACTGCGTAGGCTTCAGCACGACCCATAACGATACAGTTGGTGATGATTAAGCCTACATAAGCACCGAGTTGTGCAGCGATGTTTGGGAAATATGCCTCAAGTGTCATTTGAACCAAGATAACAAAGGTAGAAATGACCACCATGTAAGTAACCATTCTCAATTTGCCTGGAATCAATTTGCGCAAAGCAGAAATGAAGGCAGAAGACGCCATGACAACGAATGTCACGCCTAATCCCATCGCGATCGCATTTTCAACTTTGTTCGATACCGCTAAGGAAGAACAAATCCCCAAAACAGTAACAACTATCGGGTTATTGACGGAAATACCGTCTTTTAGGATATTAAACCACTTTTTATATTTAAGTCGAATGAGTTTCATAGTTTACACCCCCACGACATCCCATTTAGCTTTGTTAGCTGCATAGGTTGTATTTAGGATTTCCATAAATTTTTCAGAGGTTCTCGTGCCACCTGTGATGGCATCCACTTCATTAACCAAATTGTCTTCCTGACCATGTCGGATAATGATGTAAGGAGAAGCGGTTGCGAAAACGACGCCTTGATAAGTATCTAAATACCATCGCTCAGCCACAATACCACCCAAACCAGGGGTTTCGGATTGTTCAAGAATACTGATGTTCACGACAGTTCTAAAATCACTTTCAAATGTGATAACCCCACGAATGGTTCCCCATACCCCACCACCTGAAAAGATGTAGGAGATTTGGCCTGTGCGATTGTCAATGTAAAAGGTATCTTCACCCTCATACTGAATCACTTGGATTTCATCTTCAAAAACGTCATGTATATTGTTTAAGTTATAGCCAATATCATAGGCATCCAAAATGGCTGATTTAAGGCTCGCTTCTTTGTTTAAAGCGATGCGGTCTTTGGTGAGTAAATCCATACCGACCAATAACCCTGAAGTCACACCACCTAAGATGATGACGAATAATAACATACGGATGTATTGTTTCACGCTGCTACCTCCAAAGAAGGTTCTTTTTTATAACTATCGATCAATGGTGCGATGGCATTCATGATGACGATGGCAAATGCGGTACCTTCAGGATACGCACCTGCATCGGCACGAATGACCATGATGATGGCACCAATACCGATACCATAGATGAGTCGACCCCAACCAAATGTTGGTGCGGTCACTGGGTCGGTGGCTACAAAAAACGCACCAAATAGAACGCTACCTACCAATAAGGATGCGACTGGGTCTCTGAATAAATCCGGGAATAAGTATCCGCCCAACCAGTTGATGACAAAGACAGACCCCAGCATACCCAATGGGATGCGCCAATCGATGATTTTTAACACGACTAAAGCAATCCCCAATACCAAAATACCCAATCGGAAGGTTTCACCCAACGTACCAGGGACATTGCCCACGAGTAATTCCCATAAATTGTAAGCCAACGCATTGTTGTTGAGTTGGATGAGTGGGGTAGTAGAAGCTATCACATCGGTTTGAGGGTTCAACCATTGCGTGTTCAAATATCTTGGGAAAGAGATGGACACAAAGATATATCCGACGAGTGCTGGATTAAATACGTTTTTACCCAATCCACCAAATAGCGATTTAGCGAAGAATGTCCCAAACACACTACCAATGATGACGATCCATAATGGCACAGTTGGTGGCATGATCAACGCGAAAATCAATGGCGTGATCAGTAAACTGTAATCCAATGGTTTTTTTCTCACTTTTGCAAAAACGAATTCAACCGAGGCTGATCCGAGGATTGCGACCAAAGCGATTAATAAGGCGTAAAGCCCAAAGATGATACTGGATGCGACCAGTAAAATGAGTAGGAAACCTGTATAAATGCCTAGGTTTCGCTTGCTTAAAACATCTAAATGACTAGATGCTTTCGCTGTTTCCATATAATATTCACCGCTTTCTAGGTTGAAGTATTGAACTTCAAACCTTCATATTTACCTGTATTGTATCATAGCGCTTTCAATAATGACAAATCGTTTGCACTGAAAAATGGGATAAAATGTATATGAATAAAAAAAATAAACCTGCAGGTTTATTTTTAGAGTGCTTCAATATTGAATGCTAAATTTGTCAAAGCGTTTCCATCATAGTTGAAAATACACATACTGCCATTATTTAATAATGTTTGAAAGTTATAAGACTGTGGGTCTGATAATATGAGCAGTGACTTGATGACGTGGGAATGTACTGATAACAAAATTGTTTTAGTTGGGTATTTTAAATAAATGGTTTGAATCGCCTGTTGGATGCGCTGTAATAAGGCTTCATCATGCTCATATCCATCGCATTTAAACCCTCTGACATAGATGATCGGCATGGTTTCATCCACAGACTTGCCTTCAAACACACCAAAGTTTCTTTCGATGAATAACGGTTCAATGACGACTGGTAACTTTGTTTTCATGACATTTTGAATGATTTCAGCTGTTTTTAAGGTTCGACCTAAAGGTGACGAAACAATGAGATCAAAGACACTGTTTTGTTCTTTTAGAAAGTGTCCTAATTGAACTGCTTGAGTCTCTCCATTCGCATTGAGCGGGTTGTCCGACCAGCCTTGTACGATGCGATTTAAATTGTGATCGGTTTGTCCGTGTCGAATGGCGTAGATTATCATAAATTTGCTCCCTTGCCTATTATAACATAAACCATTTCTATATAAAAACGTTTCTATGATATAATGTTTTTACGAGGTGTTAATACGATGAGAATGTTAGATTTAATTACGAAAAAACGCGATGGCTATGCGTTAACGAAAGCCGAAATTGAGTTTATTGTGCATGGGTATACCCAAGGCAATATTCCGGATTATCAGATGTCATCCTTCTTGATGGCCACTTACTTTAATGGGATGACAGACCAAGAGTCTACTGATTTGGCCATCGCCATGATGCACAGCGGTGATACATTCAATTTAGAAGATATTGATGGCATCAAGGTCGATAAGCATTCGACCGGTGGTGTGGGTGATAAAGTCACTTTGGTTTTAGGACCATTGGTTGCTGCTTGTGGTGCGAAATTTGCGAAAATGAGCGGACGTGGTTTAGGTCATACCGGTGGTACGTTGGATAAATTGGAATCCATTCCAGGTTACAATATTGTTTTGGATGAAGATGCCTTCAAAGCACAGGTCAATAAGATTGGTATTTCAGTCATTGGACAATCTAAAAATATTACCCCAGCGGATAAGAAAATGTACGCGTTACGCGACGTCACAGGGACTGTCCCTAGTATCCCATTAATCGCATCATCGATCATGTCTAAAAAGCTTGCTTCCGGCGCGGATGCGATTTGCCTAGACGTTAAAGTGGGTAATGGGGCATTCATGACCGATTTAGAAGAAGCGAAAAAATTGGCGATTTTAATGGTTCAAATTGGTAAATTGGCAGGTAAAAGTGTCAAAGCCATTTTGACCAATATGGACGAACCATTGGGCTTTGCAGTTGGTAACACATTGGAAGTCATCGAAGCGATTGAAACATTAAAAGGACAAGGTCCTAAAGACTTAGAGTCTGTTGTTTTAGAAATCGGTTCTTATTTATTAGAAGATGCGGGTATCGCATCCAAACAAGCAGCGATGGATTTATTAAAATCTAAACTTCACAATGGTGAAGCATTGGATAAATTGGTTGAACTTGTCAAAGCACAAGGTGGCGATGCATCCTTCATTTTAAACCCTGAAAAATTCGTTAAAGCCAGCCAAGTCTTGCCATTAGTTGCAAAAGAAGATGGCTATATTGATTCGATGGTAACCATCGATATTGGCTTAGCAGCGGCCTTCCTAGGGGCTGGTCGTGAAACCGTGGATGGGATTATCGACCCTGCTGTAGGTATTGTTTTTAAAAAGAAGATTGGTGACTATGTCCGCAAAGGTGATGTCATTTTAGAAGTGCATGCCAACCAAAAAGGTGTTCAAGAAGCGATGCAAACCTTAGAAAAATCCATCAAGATTGGACAACAAAAACATGAAGTTGTCTTGATTGAAGGCGTCATTTTATGAGTTACGCACTCATCACGGGTGGTGCGATCGGTTTAGGCAGAGCCTTTTCTGATTTATTGGCAGATCGAGGGTATGATTTAATCATTACCTCACGTAGCTTAGACCATCTGGCAACCGCACAAAAAGAAATTCAAACGAAATATCGTGTCAAAGTACAAATATTTGTCGGCGATATTGCGAAATCAGAGTTTAGAGATAAACTCATCGAGTTTGTACAACCCTATGATATCGATTTATTGATTAATAATGCTGGTTTCGGTCATAATGACCTATTCATCGATGCGCCTTTGGATAAAGAATTCAACATGATCGATGTAAATATCAAAGCTTTACAGCATTTAATGAAGCATTTTTATGGGTATTTCAAAGAAAAACAAGGCGGTAGAATCATCAATGTAAGTTCATTGGCTGGGTTTGTCCCAGGCGCTTATGCAGCTACCTATTATGCGTCAAAAGCCTATGTGACTAGTCTCACTAGAGCAGCGGCTTATGAAGCGAAAGTGACCAAAAGCAATGTTCAAATTCAAGCGTTATGCCCAGGGCCATTAAAAACACAATTTTTTGAAACCGCTGGCACCAATATCAAGTTTTACAAACGTGACCCTAAACTCGCTGCTCGAGCAGTTTTGGATGCGAAAAGGGTTATAGTTGTCCCAGGATTTAAAGAAAAAATAGCCCATGGTTTATTAAAAATCATGCCTGCAGGTTTATCGGTTAAGTTCGCAGGATTTGGCCAAAAAAGAAAGAAAATGCAATAAGCCTTTGGGTTTATTGTTTTTTTCTGAAATGGCTTTAGATTGCAAAAAAATCAGAAAAAAGATACAATATAAGTGAGGTTAAACTATGAAAACAGAAGATAAAAAAGGACTAGCCCCAAAAGAAGCTGAAAAGTTGAGAGAAAAACAATTAGGTCAACAAATCAGTAAATTTAAGGAAGCCGACAAAGAAGTTTTGAAAATTGAATATGAAGAATACGATGAAGATGAAGACTACGCTGTCATCGATTTGGAGATCAATCAAGAGAGCGATATTTATCAAAAGTTCACCATGTTAAGCCGACGTCGTATCAGTCAAGAAATCATGAATCACTTGGAAGAATATGCGAAATATGTTCCTTTATATAAACCTTTGTTGATTAACGTGACGAGACCAAACCAAACCATCGATGGTGACTTGTTAAAAACGATTGAACTGATGGTTGAGCGCAGTTTAACCAAACGGATCATTGATTTAACCGTTAATATCAAACAGATTAAAGTACTTTCGACATTGATGGTTCTTTTTGGACTAACTGCGATGCTCATTTCGATTTTATTGTCAGAACGATACCTCAATTTATTCATCATCAACGAGGTATTCTATATATCCAGTTGGGTTTTTGTATGGAAAGCAGTAGAAGGTTTTTTATTTGATTTACGTAAAACAACCGAACAAAAATATAAACTACTTCAAATCTATTCGGCAGATTATGTTTCAAAGATTTGAGTCATTTTCGTTGTGTTTTAGATAATTTATGATAAACTAATTGTGTACTACGGGGAGCCGAAAGGCTGAGAGGAAGTATTTCGACCCGAATACCTGATCTGGATCATGCCAGCGGAGGAATAGTCACATCACTAGACATTCTTTTGGCATCCCAAAGGAATTTTTTATTTTTTAAGGAGAGATGTCTATGAATAAAGATTTAAGCAAATTAACAGAATCAGCGGTTTTAGTGGCGTTAGCGGTAGTCCTCGAATTGATTTCGAAAATGATTCCAATTTTACAAATGCCTTATGGTGGATCGGCTTCTTTAGCCATGTTCCCCATCTTCATTTTAAGCTATCGACATGGTTTGAAATGGGGTATTCTATCCGGTTTCGTCTTCGGCATTATGAACTTTTTTATTGATGGTTATGCGTTTTTCTGGGGTTCATTCGTGTTTGACTATACGTTCGCCTTCGCAGCGATTGGCTTGGCTGGTTTATTCAGTAAAAAAGCACTGGATCAAAAGATCAGTGCCGTCTTGTTAGGGATTGTTTTGGGTTCATTTGTTCGTTTCATCATTCACACGTTGTCTGGGATTTTATTCTTCGCAGAATATGCTGGTGATCAAAATGTAATCCTATACTCAGTCACTTACAATGGTGGGTATATGCTCGCTTCGATGGTGCTTTGTTTATTGGTGGCCATTCCAACCTATAAACGATTGCTTATGAAAGACTTGGTATAATGATGTCATCGATGATTTTTAAGTAGTCGATGCGTGGATTAAAGCCAAATTTGATGGGATAAGCTAATGTTTTAAACGTCTCATAAGTGATTGATTTTCTACCGCCATTAATAGACGATAGATAATGTTCATAAAGCACATCAAATGGTAAATAATAGTATTCATTATACACAGAAAAATAGACAATCATGAAACCTATGCCACCAGCATCAACGATGCGTTTGAGGTGGATGATTTGATGTTCTGGGATGTTTTTTAAAGGAATCGACGTTTTTGAACTCGTTTCTTTCGCATCAAAGTCAATATAATAACCTTTATATACCCCATTGAAGTCTGTTGTCGATGGGGTTTTATAATACGCTTCCGTGATTTTAGCCTTGTTGCGCGTAGGATAGCTGACCGTTACGACTTGTACAGGGGTAGGCTTTTTATAAATCACAGCCCGTTGTTTATCTAGATAAAACTGATTCGTCGCTTCGATATCGCCTTCTAAGGTCATCCCTAAATTGGCGCGATTGATGAGTTTGGTTGTGGTTTTTTTCGGATTTGGATAGTTAATAGCCATAAAGATCACCTATTTGTATATTACCATAAATAAGGATTTTTTTACTTTAAAACCGCAATCAGTCATAAATTTGTAAATGGTGTAATAAACTTGCTGAAATTTTGGTCTCCATGTTATAATTAATTAAACTTTAACGTTTCTAGTATCGAAAGGAAGTATTCTATGAGCTTAATTAAAATTTTCGCCTTAGGCGGTCTCGGTGAAAACGGGAAAAATATGTATTGTGTTGATGTGGATAATCAATTATTCATTTTAGATGCCGGGATTAAATACCCAACTTCTGAATTGTTTGGGGTCGATGAAATTGTACCAGATTATAAGGTATTAATCGACTTTTTACCAAAAATCAAAGGTTTTTTCATGACGCATGCCCATGAAGACCACATCGGTGCCTTATCACACATCTTAAAAGATATTAACGTGCCTGTGTACGCGACTAACTTCACCATGGAATTGATCAAAGACAACCTCAAAGAAGAGGGTTATGACTTAGAAAAGTTGAAACTCCATGTCATCAACCAAAATTCGATCATTAAATTTGATCATGTTAAAATCACATTTTTCACAACCACACACTCCATTCCTGAAAGTGTGGGGGTTGCCATCAATACCATTGATGGATCAATCATTTACACATCCGATTATACCTTTGACCAAAGTGCTGACCCACGCTATCAAACCGATTTCAAGAAAATCAATGAATTGGCTGAAAAGAAAGTGCTCTGTTTGCTGACGGAATCCCTTGGGTCAGGATTAGTTCTCAATGGATCCATTACCAAAGAGCTCGACCACGCCATCAATCAAGCGATTTCAAATGCGCCAGGCCGTGTCGTCGCGTCGCTGTTCTCATCCGACTTATTGAAGATTCAACGTGTCATTGACATCGCATTAAAACATAAAAAACGCATCGCCATCATCGGACGCCGTGCCCAACGCATCGTCGATATCGCGATTGAAATGAACTATTTAAATATTCCAAAAGAGTCTTTAATCGCACTACGATACATCGATGATAAAAACAAAAACGATGATAAAGACATTGTTGCGTTAGTCACTGGAAATCGCCATGAACCCTTCTTCATGTTACAACGCATGTGCAAAAAGGCAGACCGTTTAATTCACATCGATGAGAACGATTCTGTTTTAGTGGTCGCTTCTCCAATACCAGGGACTGAAAAGATGGCAGCTAAAACCTTAGATATCTTGTATCGTACAGATGCGAAAGTGACTGTGATAGATAAAAAGATTCTAACCACATCACACGCCACAGCCGATGAAATCAAGATGATGATGAATATGCTTAAACCACGCTACATTTTACCGGTCATCGGTGAATACCGCATGCAATACGCTGTGCAAAAATTGGCGATGGAAATGGGTTATCAAAAAGACGATGTATTCTTAATGGATAATGGCGACGCACTGGTCTTTAAAGACGGTGAACCAGATGTTCAAAGAGCACGTTTCCGCAGCGGCGATATCCTCATTGATGGGTCCGCGATTGGGGATGTCAATGACATTGTCATCCACGACCGTGAACTGTTATCCGAAGATGGTGTATTGCTCATCGTTGCGAACATCAATCCACGCTCTAAACGCATTTTGGGCGAGATTGAAATCGTCACCAAAGGCTTTGTTTACGTCAAAGAATCCGAACAACTTTTAAAAGAAGTCAAAGATTTATTCATCAAAGCCTGCGACAAACACCTTAAAGGCAAATACATCAATTGGAATGAACTCAAAACCAATGTTAGGGAAGACATCAATAAGTTTTTATACAAAGAAACCAAACGCAGTCCAATCACCATCCCTGTGATTATTGCGACGGAAATATAATATGTTCAATAAAATACTCTATGGGGTTGTGACCCTAATCTTAGTGGTTGTAATTTATATTTCTTCACTGCTAGGCATCATTTATGAACGTCAAGCCATTTTATTAGAACAATTGATCGATGAATCGATAGAAGAACGCGATTTTACCAAATACATCAAGTATTCATCCTTGTATTATAATGAATTGACACCGACGACCATCAATGACCACAACGACTATTTGGTTACCTATTTCCAAACGGTTGAAACCGATCGTGAAGGTAAAACCATCAGTCAATTGATTGTCTTTGTCATGGCAAATAATGAAGTTACGATGAGCGATACTGAAAAAAATGAAGCGGATCAAACCCGTATGGAAGTCTGGTCTGGTACGAATAAACTATATTCCACCAAAGACGATGACATTTATAAAGATTTCGCCATCAGCTGGGGTTTAAAAGAACAATCATTTTATTACTATAACTTCTTAATTGAAGACAACCAATTTGATGTGAAACTATTTGATTATTTAGGGTTTGTCATTGAAATTGCATCCATCGATACACCAGTAGTGGACTTGAGTGATGAAGATGCCATCCGCGATGCTGGGTTCTTAACCTCTTACACTGTGGATGAAATTGAAGTGATGTTAAAGATTGAAGACCATGTATGGAAAATCTATTTGTACATTGGTATTTTTATGGTGATTGATATCGCTTTTGCCTTCTTTATTTTCAGAAAAAAATCAGCGTAAGAGATGTGAAAACGACCTGCACTGGTCGTTTTTTACTATGTAAACCCTTTGAATATAAAGATTCTAGTGTTTGGATATGCTGAATTTAAACTTAGACACACTGAAATTAAATGCTTGAAACCCTTTACAATTTTTTTTTGTACGCTATAATGGAAAGTAAGGAAACCGATTTCCAAACAGCGCGAGGTGTCACATGGGAACGATTAATAAATACAATTTAAAGGGATTCAATGGGTACTATTTCCCGCTTTTCAATAAGACGGGATTCATGTCATATGTCACGCCAACACTCTCAGGCGATATTAAATTAGACTATCATCATTATGTCACTGAACCTTTCTCGGAAAAAGATTTGGTCAACAGTCTTTTTTCGCGCAATATCATTTTTAGCGTCGATGGCAAATCATACCATCTAAACGGCAATACGGCTTTACAACAAAACGATTCGTTAGATTTGGAAGTAGGTCCACTTTATCAAATCGTCACACGTAAAAATAAGGCACATCAAATCGAAATCACGTCATTTATTGTGAATGATGAACCGATTGAAGTCCATCAAGTGGTTTTCACCAATCTTAAAAAATCTGCTGTAAAACTGAAGGTTTTAACGGCATCACCGTTATATGGTAGAAGTGCAGATAATCTTCGAGACCACCGTCATGTAACATCTTTATTGAATCGTATTTGGGTGAAAGACCATTTAATTCAACTCAATCCAACATTGTCATTTGATGAACGTGGTCATAAACCCAATGATGTTTTTTATGGTTTTCATGCGAAATCAGAGGATTTAAAAATTGAAGCGTATTATCCTTCATTAGATGAATTCATTGGTAACGGCAATTTACTATTCCCAAAACCACGTCAAGCATCCAATGTTGGTGACTGTGTCGAAGGCTATGAAGCCATGGGTGGTATACAATTTGAGACCGTCAACGTTCTACCAAATGCATCAGTTACACTTTACATGGGTTTTTCTGCGAGCTATAAAGATGAACTGGCAACCTTGAATCGATTTTTAAATAAAAAAGCATTTACCCAAGCTTTCGAAGCCTCTAAAGCGTACTGGCTCGATGAAGTATCGAGACTACAATTTACTTACGGCAGTGCTTCTAAAACCGCTTTACTCGATATGGTTGCTATCCAACCCATTCTCAGACGTTTCTTTGGCAATTCCTATATGCCACACCATGACTATGGTAAAGGCGGTAAAGGATGGCGTGATCTATGGCAAGATTTATTGTCATTAATCATGTACAATGACCCAACCGTCAAAGAATCCTTAGTCAATAACTTCGCTGGTATTCGTATCGATGGTTCTAACGCAACCATCATTGGATCCAAAAAAGGTGAGTTTAAAGCCGATCGAAACAACATCGTGCGTGTTTGGAGCGACCACGGTGCGTGGCCACTCATCACCACACTCATGTATGTGCATGAGACTGGGGATTTGGAATTCTTATGGATCAATACCCCTTATTTCGACGATCAATTCACACATTACACCAAACAAACCAAACAAAACTTTCCTAAGGATTACGTCCTAAGGGTTAACAATCAGCCTTATCAAGGCACCATTTACGAACACTTACTTCTAGAAAACGTGGTTGCAGCACTGAATATCGGTGAACAAGGTTTTATCAAACTAGAGGATGCTGACTGGAACGATGGTCTCGATATGGCAACCAAACGAGGGGAAACATTGGCGTTCACTCATTTCTACGCGAATAACCTCCGTATGTTGGCTGAGATTTTAGAAGTTTCCAATCAACCTCAAATTACCTTATTCAAATCTTTGGCTGAACTCAGCTTGAATGTCCATAAAAATGCGAATTTAGAAAGATTCTTTGATGATGTTCGTCAGTTCCATGGAGAAGTGGTATCTGTGGATACACAAGCATTGATTCGTGCCCTCAAAGCGAAAGCCAAAGCCATGATTAAACACTTAGAATCCTTTGGGGTTCATCCGAATGGGGCATTACAATCCTATATTGATAATGATGGTTTATTCTTAGACCGTAAAGATACGTTGTCCTTAACTGGTCAAGCCATGGCATTATTGTCTGAAACTGTATCTAAAAAACGAGCAGCGCGTATCGCCATCGAAACGAAGAAAGCTTTATTTGACGCCAACATTGGTGGTTATAAACTCAATTCCAATTTCAATGAAGTCAAACTCAACATGGGTAGAGCCTATGGTTTTGCTTATGGCCATAAAGAAAACGGCGCTGTGTTCTCACACATGGCTGTGATGTATGCCTATGGGTTATACCAATATGATTTGGTAGCCTATGGTCATCAAGCCATCAACGCACTTATGAACCGCGCTATACACAAGGATGCGAATATGCTGGCAGGTATCCCTGAGTACTTCACACCTAAAGGGGAAGGTAAGTACAGTTATTTAACAGGTTCCGCTTCTTGGCTATTGAAATTGCTTAGGACGGAAGTCTTTGGTATTCAAATGCATTTAGGTACACTCACCCTCCATCCAAAACTCATGAAATCCGATTTCATCGATGGTAAAGTTTCAATTGAAACTTATTTGTTTGGACAAAAGAGACGTATTACCTATCATAACCCTAAAGGCTTGTCCTATGGTAAATACGAGATTAGAAGCATCCACATGAACCAACGTTTGGTACCAAACTACTTTGTTGAACTCGAAGGCGATTTGGAGGTGCTTTTAGATGAAAGGTATTGAAATCCATCAATTTAATGGCATTGGGTATCAAAAATTATTTCATTTTCAATCTTGGCGCATAGCGATACTCAATTATATCGATGAATTGTTGCCGGAAAACATCCATCGTTTTCAAGCCCATAATTTAACCGATGAGGCTTTTGTGTTACTCGATGGTGCATGTACATTATTCATCTATGAAGATGATCAAATCGTGCCTATCCACATGGAAAAGCATCAAATTTATAACATTAAAAAAGGGGTATTTCATTCACATACCCTCTCTAAAACATGCAAATTATTGATCATTGAAGAAGAAAATACATCGGATGATAATTCACCGATGATGTACTTAACATTAGAACAACGCAATCAATTGGTTGCATTAGCGAGGTTAAATCATGGCTTATAAGTTATTGTGGCAAGACAGTTTTAATCAAGATGGTAAACCCGATGAATCGATTTGGGGCTATGAAACGGGTGGTCATGGTTTTGGTAATGGGGAAGCTCAGTACTATACCGACCGTCTCGAAAATGCGTTTGTCAAGGATGGGATTTTGAATATTGTTGCATACAAAGAAGATTATCAAAAGAACCACTATACCTCTGCGAAACTGACGACTTATGGAAAAAAATCCATTTTATTTGGGCGTGTTGAGGTATCCGCTAAACTCCCTTTGGGTCATGGCACTTGGCCAGCGATATGGTTATTATCTGACGCATTTAAAGCAGGCACATCTTGGCCACTTTGTGGTGAAATTGATTTGATGGAACACGTGGGACATCACCCTGGGTTCGTTCATTTCTCATTACATTCTAAAAGTTATAACCATTTAAATCACCTTCAACCTACCCACATCGTTGAAGATATGAAGCTCACCGAAGGGTTCCATGAGTATGCATTTGAATGGGATGAAACAGAATTGCGTTTCTTTATTGATCAAAAACACCATGTCACCTTCCATAAAGGGGATGAACATCGATTGACAGATATTGGCGGTTGGCCATTCCATCAGCCATTCTACCTTATATTGAATTTAGCCTTGGGCGGTTGGTGGGGCGGTAAAATCGATGATTCGATATTTCCTGTCACCATGCAATTCAAATACGTCAAAGTATACGAAAGGATTGGATAGTTTTGAAAAGAACCATTTATACGATTGCTTCAGAGCTTGGCTTATCCCCGGGTACCATTTCGAAAGTCATCAATCGTACCGGGAACGTCTCTGAGGAAACCCGTGAACGTGTCCTAGCCCACATCAAAGAAGTTGGGTATGTACCGGTTACGTCAGCACGCATGTTAAAATCCAAACGCAGCTATACCATTGGTGTCGTCTTTTCTGAAGATCTACACATTGGTCTTGAACACCCGTTCTTTTCCTCCATTCTTCAACATTTCAAAAACTATGTTGAGAATGAAGGCTATGAATTGTCTTTTATTGTGTCTAAATTAGGCAATAACCGTATGAGTTATTATGAATGGTGCATGAATAAAAAAGTCGATGGGGTTTACATTGTGGTCGGTGACTATGGCGATGAAGGGTTATATGAACTCGCGAAGAAACATATCCCATGCGTTTCCACCGATATCCTCATTCCGGGTATCCATTCCATCATTTCAGACAATATCATGGGTATTCAATTGAGTTTAGATCATTTATATCTAACCAATCGGTTAAAATCTGTTGGTCTAATTGCAGGACCACAACAATCGAAAGCTTTTTTTGAACGTTATGAAGCATTTAAAGCATATCACGCCGATCATCAACTAGCGATTCGACCAGAACACGTCGTTTTCGCAGAATCATTCGGTTTCACCTCGGGTTATCAGGCAGCATTAAAACTGATTGAAAACCCACTACCAGAAGGCTTATTGGTTGGGTCAGACGACATCGCTTTAGGTGTCCTTAAAGCATTCAAAGATAAAGGCATTCGAATCCCACAAGACATTCAAATCATCGGTTACGATGATATCGCATTCGCCAAACACTTCACACCAGCTTTAACCACTGTAAAACAGGACCGTGAATTGATCGCAACCACAGCGGCGAAGAAACTGTTACAACTGATCAATAATCCGAACATAAAAGTCGAAGAAGTGATTCGAATACCAGTAGAACTGGTGCTTCGAGAAACGACTCGATAAAACAAAAACAAAAACACTTGTAAACGATTACACATTGTGATATTATAATTATATGGAAAGTGAGAAACCGATTTCCTAAAATATGTAAGCGTTTTTAATAAAGGTGGCACAGGGTGCACCCTTTAATTGTTAAATTAAGAAACCGATTTCCGGAGGACAAAATGAAGTCGAATCAACACACCACTTTCATTCAAAAGAATTATCAAAAACAAAAACCATTCTCATCCTTTTTACCAGGGATTGCAGGTAAAAAAGGGATTCCACTATGGAGTTTTTATGTAAATAGAGGTCAGGTCATTACCAGTTTTGGTCGACGTGACAAGAATGGCGCAATCTTAGAGTTTTTCCCAGCCAACGCGGCTTATATGTACACCAAAACGATTGGATTTAGAACATTCATTCGTGTCGACGGGATCATCTATGAATTTTTCAAAGAAGATGGTCTAAATCAAACGCTTTATGTCGAACGCGATTCGGTGTCTATTTCAGAAGTCAATGAAGCCATTCAGATCAAAGTGACGGTTAAATACTTCACCTTACCAAATGAAAAGATTGGCGCACTTGTTCGAAAAGTAACCTTTGAAAACTTATCCTTATCCAAGAAACACATAGAAGTCTTGGATGGATTGACACAAATATTGCCTTCAGGGATTGATTACGGCGGTTTCAAAGCCATCTCAAACCTATTACAATCTTGGATGGATGTCGATTTTAATCCAGGCTATGCATTTTATAAATTAAGAGCATCTACAGGTGACTCGGCAGAAGTCAGTGAAGTCACCGATGGTAATTTCTACATATCTAAATTAGAAAACGAAACCGTGAAGATCATCGCGGATACAAAATTGGTATTTGATACCGATACATCATTCTCTAAACCTTATGGTTTTATGTACCATGGGTATGACGCATTCAAAGATAAACCTCAAGTCGTTGTCAACCAAGTACCGTGTGCTTTCAGTTTATTTGCATGCGAGCTAGACAAAGTCGTGACATTGAATACTTTGGTTGGTTATACATCCGATAAAAATTTACTCGACGAATACGTCGAAAAACTCAATACCAGTTATCTCATGTCAAAAGACAAAGAGAACAATGAGTTACACCGTGAATTAACCAGTGCCATTGATACCGAAACGGCAGAACCACTGTTTGATGCGTATTTAAAACAATGTTACTTAGATAACTTGTTGCGTGGTGGTGAACCATTCCCGATTGAAACCAAATCAGGGGTAGCCAGCTATCACTTATTCAGTCGCAAACATGGTGACTTAGAAAGAGATTATAATTTCTTCGTCATTGAACCTGAGTATTATTCTCAAGGCAATGGTAACTTTAGAGACGTTTTACAAAACAGACGCAGTGATACCTTATTCCATAGTTTCGTTAAGGACCACAACCTATGGCACTTCGCTTCATTGATCAGCGCTGATGGTTATAACCCATTATCGATTGAAGGTATTCAATTCGAATATCAAGGTAAAGTCGTTTATAAGGGACTGGATGGTTTCATTCAAAAACCATTTACCCCAGGTTCGATTTATAAAAAGTTAATCGACCTTGGTTATGATGATGAACAAGCTGAAAATACGATGAAAGTGATTTTAAAAGAATCTACCCCAAACATCAAAGCAAGTTTCGGTGAAGGTTATTGGAATGACCACTTCACTTACATCTATGATTTGATTGAAGGCTATCTCGATATTTATCCTGAAACAGAACAAGCGTTGTTGTTTGAAAAGAAAGTGTATCGTTTCTTTGATAACCATACCGATGTCTTACCGAGAAGTGAAAAGACCGTTTTAACCAAAGATGGTAAAGTTAGACAATATGGCGCACTTGCACATCATCATGGGCATTCAGACTGGTTACTCATTCAAAATAAACCGGTTGAAGTCACTTTAGCATCTAAACTGCTCACCCTTGTATTGAATAAATATGGATTATTAGATCCCGCTGGTATTGGTTTATCGTATGACGCGAACAAACCCGGCTGGAACGACGCGATGAATGGTTTACCTGGTTTGTTCGGTTCAGGCGTTTCTGAAATGTTTGAATTAAAGCGTTTAAACCAATATGTCTTGAATGCTTTCAAACAACATCCAGCGAACCACATCGAAGTATTGACACCTCTGGTTGATTTAATTCGTGCCTATGAATCGCTCCATGGCGAAGGCCACCAACTTTGGGATCAAAGAACCACTGCATTAGAAACCTATCGTGAGGCATTAAAACAACCATTATCGCTAAGCTGGATCGATACCAAAGCCGCTGTTCGTGTATTAGAAAGAATTCAAGCGGATTTGGAAGTTGCAGAAAGAAGAGCCCATGAGATTGACCCAGTATACCCAACCTACCTCACGTATGAAGCGGTTAGATATGAGCCCATTTTAGACAATGGTCAACCTAAGATTGGTAATTACAAACTACCATTGGTTAAAGTACTCGAGTTTAAGATGAACCCAATCCCGGCATTCTTAGAAGCACCTGCACGTTATTTAAAACAAACCAAAGATGTCGCACAAGCCAGAGCCTTATATCAAACGATTAAAGGCACCGAATTGTATGATGCTAAGATGAAGTTCTATCAAACCAGTGTTTCACTCGATGCGTATTCCAATGAGATTGGACGTATCCGTGCATTCACCAAGGGTTGGTTAGAAAGAGAATCGAACTTCTTGCACATGACTTATAAGTATTTGCTCGGGTTGTTAAAAGCTGGTCTTTATGATGAGTTCTACAATGAAATGGATACCAATATGGTTTGCTTCATGGACCCAGAGGTCTATGGCCGCTCACCACTTGAAAACTCCAGTTTCATCGCTACCTCAACCAACCCAGATCCGAAAAAACATGGTCAAGGGTTCGTATCTAGATTGTCTGGTTCAACCGCGGAAATGTTGTCGATGTATAAAGAAATGTTCATCGGTAAACATCCATTCACCGTTGTTGACAATCAATTGGTTCTATCGTTCAAGCCAATCTTGAACAAACGATTTTTTAAAGAAGGCAAAGTATCCTTTAAATTCTTTAATACGAAAGTCACGTATATCAACCCGCTCGGATTGAATACGTATGACAAAGCAGCACGCATTACCGATATTGAAGTCATCGATGCATTCGGTTCACACTGGATCAAAGGTGATCAATTGACCCAATTGGCATCAAATGTTCGCTCCGGCGGCATTGATCAAATAAATGTATACATAAATAGGGAGGAAGCCAAATGAAAAAAACATTTATGTTGTTAGTATTAACGGTTTTAAGTGTTGTAGCATTGGTCGCTTGTCAAGAAGAAGCCAAGTTGACTAAGATTACGTTCACAGGCGTAACCGACGTTACAGACATCGCTTACGGTACAGAATTCAACGTTCTTACCGGTGTTAAAGCGATTGGTGACGATAACAAAGATTATACAGATCAAATCACTGTACAATCGGTTGCGACCATTTCAGAATCAGGCGTTTTAGATACCCAAACCGTGGGTGTTGCAGCAGTTAAATATGTCGTAACTGTAGGCAATGTCACTGGTGAAAAGTGGCGTTATCTAACCGTATTAAACCCAACTGCAGTTGAAGGCGAAATGCTTATCAACGGAGACTTCTCCGGTGGTACAGGTGGATGGACAGACCCGAATGTCAACTATATCGCAGATGGCGCAGAAATGACCATTTCTGCTGAAGATGGTGCTTTAAAAGTAGAAGTTGTTGCAGGTGCCAACGTTTATACCCCTCGTTTCGGACAAATGAACGTGCCATTTGAACTCAACAAAACTTACCAAGTATCCTTCAGAGCGAAATCATCTGTTGAAAAGACCATTAACCTACAAGTTGGTGAATTGTTAACCTCATCTCCTTGGTTTACAGATTTCAAACCTGGTCAAACTGAAAATAGATTAATTACCACTGAATGGGCAACTTATTCTTACAAGTTCACTCACAAGTTAGACAACAAACGTGGTGGTATCTTATTTGAATTAGGTAAATTAGGCAACGATCAAATCAATGCAACTATGTGGTTTGATGACATTGAAATTACCGAATCTACACCAGATGCAGACACTGTAGCACCTACATTCTCAGGCTTAACCGCTGAAAGATCCGTACTTATTGGTGCATCATTCGACCCACTAGCTGGCGTTACCGCATTTGACGTTGTTGACGGTGATGTTACTGACAATATCGTTGTTGTCATTAAAGACGCTTCACAAGCTGTTGTTACTGCAGTTGATACTTCAGTTGAAGGCACATTCACATTAGAATATGCGATTGAAGATGAAGCTGGCAATGAAGCAACCTTCACAGTTACATTATCCGTTTTAGGTATGTTATTCTCTGAAACAAACATTCTTAAGAATGGTGACTTCGCTGCACCACTCGATGAAACCACACCAGAATGGACCACATGGGGTCAAGACTGGGGTAATGTCGCTGTATTTACAGGTTCTATCGTAGATGGCGCTTACCAAATGGACATTACAAATCCTGGTGATGCAGGTACTTGGTCTGTTCAATTTGTTCAAAAAGTTGATCTCGTTGAAGGTGTCACATACCGTGCGTCCTTTGATGTGAAATCTTCTGTAGCAAGAGACATTGACTTTGTGGTTACTCAAGACGTTACTTATTATGAACACTTCAAACAAGCTGGTATTCAATTAACCACTGAATTCCAAACATTCCAATATGTATTTACAGTCGATAAGACCACTGATAATACGAAGTTTGAATTTGATTTAGGTGCTACACCAAACGCTGCACCTTCAATCATCACTTTTGATAACATCAAGTTACAAGAAGCAGTGTTAGATCCACTACTAGTCAATACAGAATTTGACGCCCTTGGATGGCAAGGTTTCTACAACGATTGGGAAGGCTCAATGGCATCTCTATCCGTTGTTGATGGCGAATTCAAGTATTCATTGACTAAGTATACCAATGGTTCTGCAGGTTACTTATTACAATTAATCTATGGTACTAAATTAGTCCTTGAACCAAACACAACTTATACATTCACATTCGATGCATATGCATCTAAAGATTTAACATTGAACCCATTCTTCACTCAAGGGGATGCTGCTGGTTGGAACAATATCGTTACTTCTGGTACAGTCGCAATCACAACCACTAAGGCTACTTATACTGTGACTGCAACTACAGGTGAAGGCGTTGCGTTACCATTTGAACTTAAGTTTGAATTCGGTACACAATTCGCACCGTTTGAATCTGGTGATGAATTCATTATGTGGGATAACCTATCCTTCAAGAAGGCTGAAGGCCCTGAATTATTAATGAATGGTTCTGCACAAGAAGTCTTACAATGGACTTATGACAACTCCGGTGGTGCTACTGGTAACATGCAATTAGTCGATGGTAAAGCTGTTGTTACAGTTGAAACCTTAGGCGCAGCATATCAACCTCATATGTACCAAATGCTTTCTGGCTTAAAAGCTGGTAACTACATGCTTAAAGTGGTTGTTAGTTCTTCAGTTGCTAGAGACCTTAGAGTAAACTTTGTAGTTCCTGCATGGGGTTATTCATCCATTATCCCTGGTGGATCACATGATTTCGCAGTTGAAGTAGACACTGAAAAAGTCGTTTACGTACCTTTCACAGTCGCTAATGACATCACTGATCAAGTGAAGTTTGAATTTGACTTTGGTACACTTGGTGGCGAACTCATCAGCTTACCTGGTACATTCACTATTTCTGAAATTCTACTTTACCAAGTCATAGCATAGGAGATATCTATGAAAAAATTATTTGCACTACTCGTTATTTCATTATTTGCATTGACACTCGCCGCTTGTAATGGCGGCGGTGGCAATACCGTTAAATACATTGAATTAACTTACGCTGACTGGGGTGATCCAGTGTTCAATCAACGTATGATTGACAAATTCATGGAAAAATACCCTAACATCACTGTTACATTAAGACAAGACATTACCGGTTCAGGTGCAACCTTTACTGGGAACCTCGTAACAGCAGCACAAGCTGGTCTATTACCTGACGTATTCGCAACCGATAACGTACCAACCGTCGTTAGAGCTGGTTTGACCTTAGATGTTGCTGATTTATGGGACGCTGACTCAGATACCGAAATGGTATATGAAGATGTTGCTAAAACTGCGGTTTATAACGGTCACAGATATGCGGTACCTAGTTTCCAATTCTTAAAAGGTATTTTCATTAACTTGGATATTTTTGAAGAATCTGGTCTACAATCTGTTTCTGGCAAATATCGTTTAGACGCTGATGGTTATCCTGTTAAAGACTGGACCCATTCAGAATTCGTTGAAATTGCAAAAGCAATTACCAACTATGATATTCAAAACGTTGAAAACTTAGTCATCGGTTTTGATACATGGTACGGTTCACCAGACTTCCAACAAGTATGGCCAATGATGAACTCCACCCGTTTCGGTTACGATACATGGGATGGCGAAAAGTTCAACTATACCTCCACTGAATGGATTGATGCGATGCGTGCTAAAGTTGAAATCGACAACTACGAACTCAACTTAGGTGTGACTTCACGTTATCCAACTGCTGACTGGGAAAATACCCCTGCACTTCAAACCTATGTCATCCAATCCGGTTATGCCGCAATGGATATCGAAGGTTCATGGCAATTCTGGGTCATCCAAGAAGCACAAGATCAAGGAATCAACATGGGCTTCTGGCCTTATCCATCGGGTTCCGAAGGATTATTCCCACCAACCATTCTTGACTACCAAGCCATTTCTAGCCAAACTGCTCACCCAGAAGAAGCTTATCTACTTGCTAAATGGATGACATTTGGACAAGACGGATGGAACGCTCGTTTAGATTTATATGAAGAAGACAAAGCCGCTGCAGAAGCTGCTGGTCAAACCCCTAAATATCTAGACCGCTTCCCAGTCGCTGCTTATCCTGGCGTATGGGAAAGAGTTGCTGACTTAGTCGACGGTATCCCTGGTATTGAATACACATTGGACAGAATTGAAAATGCACGTCCTGACCTTGACAAATGGTTAGCCGGCTATAAAGATTTCTGGGCATGGGTAAGCGATACTGAAAACAACCCTTGGAGCTGGACTGCATTACAAACAGCTGGTCCTAACTCAGTAGCTGCATTCGCAGAACAATGGAATTTAAAAGCAAATGAATTGGTACAACAAGAAATTGCCAATTTAGGTAAAGACGAATAACAAATCCATGATTCAAGAGGGCAACCAACCACTGCCCTCTTGATATCATATCTATTGGAGGAAATCTATGATTAAACGCCTGAAAAAAATGAAATGGGTGCGCTTTTTAAGTGAATACTACCAAAAAGTCAAAGCGTTTTTTATTGCTTTTGGCTTCAAAAAGACATTGTTGTCTTTGATAGCTTTGGTATTGGTCATTTATGTGGTTGCATCTTTTTTTAGAGTAGCATCAAACGATGTTTTTTTCGATGCGCGCGCACTCACACGTGCTTATGAGGACAGCGCGACACTCAGTTTGAGTGAACAAACGTATTCCACGGTTAAAAAAGGATATTTATCCCATAATTACACCGAGAGTACCCTCGAGAAAACGTTTGACCCAATAGATATGACAGGCGCGTTGGTATCGGCACTAGACCCGAGATACCAAGACGCCATCAATGATTATGCGGATTATCGAAACGGGGCCAATGATACCGTTTCTGCATATCGTAGTCTAAGCGACCAAGTCACCTTTAACGTCGGCGCAATTCCAAGCGGCTTGTATTATATCGCTGTGGACTATTATGAATTATCGGAAAGTGTTCAAGCGACACAGGTTGGACTTAAAGTCAATCAAGTGTATCCGTTCTATGAAGCACGTACCCTCATTTTAGAAAGTGAATGGGTATTCGACAGTACTGAATTTGAAATAGACCGTTATCAGAATGAAATCCAACCTGGTTCAAGCAAACAACTGGCTTGGAAAACCATGATTTTGCGAGATCTTAAGGGCATGCATGCCGGATATTTTCAATTTTATTTACAAGCCAATGATGAAATCACCTTAGAACATGTATCTGGTGAATACCTCATTGGACAGGTTCATTTCGTTCAAGTGGATGAAACCCCTTCTTATGAAGCGTATTTGAATCAATACCCTAACGCAACCGTGATAAATCAGTTGGTTCAAGTATCGGCTAAAGATTTGGCATCCCGTAATGACGCATCGATTCGTCTAAGAGCAGAACGTGACCCATCATCATTACATTACGACACACAATTTTTGAAGATGAACACCATTTTTGGTGACTCATGGCAAAATGGTGGTCAAGCTGTCACTTATGAAATTGAAGTGGAAACTGCTGGTTTCTATCACATTTCATTCAAATACCGCCAATATATGATTAAGGATATGCCTGTGTTCAGAAAGATTTATGTGAATGGTGAAGTCCCATTCGATCTACTTGAAAGCTATGCATTCCCATATACCACGTCATTTATGCATCGGACATTGACCGATGAAAACAACGACGCATTGAAGATTTATTTAGAAGCAGGTACCAATACCATCACATTAGAAGCGGTATTGTATCCATATCGAAACACCATTGAATCTATTAAATACATTATGTCAGAAATACAAGATTTGGCATTACGTATTAAGAAATATACCTCTGGTGGCACTGACCGCTATCGTGACTGGGATATCGAAACTTATTTTCCAAACGCGGAAGGCGATTTACGCTTCTGGGCATTGGAATTAGATCAAATCTATGAAGATTTATTGGTCTTAACCGATACCAAAGCCCCGTCTGAAATACTTAACTTAAAGGTAGCAGCTACGCGTTTGCGCAGCATCGCTGGTAATGTTAATAAACTGCCTGGTCGTATGGTTCAATTCTCCGATGGTGACTCCTCCGTTAACCAAATGCTTGGAGATTTGATGCAACGACTCATGCGTGCTAACCTTGAATTAGAAAGAACCATGGTTCATGGTGATAAAGCCTTGCCTAAACCGTATGCAAACGTCTTTGTGAGCTCATGGGAAGGCTTAAAACGTTTGGTATTATCCTTCGTGAATAACCCATATTCCACCCAAAGAAGAGGTGACAATGAATTGGTTGTTTGGGTCAATCACCCACGCCAATACATTGAAATCATGCAAATGATGATTGACCAATCGTATGATGGCGATATGAAAGTGACCCTTTCACAAATGCCAGACCAAAATAAACTCATTCTCGCCAATGTGGCTGGTACTTCACCGGACGTGGCGATTGGGGTTGACCACTGGATTCCATACGAATTTGCCATTCGTGACGCATCCCTGGATTTACGACAATTCGAAGGTTATGCCGATTTGGTCACCAATTTTACCAAAGGTGCGATGATCCCTTATGTATTTGAAGATGGCGTTTTTGGTATCCCTGAAACCCAAAACTTCTGGGTAACTTACTATCGTACCGACATTTTAAACTCGATTGGCGTCACTGAAATCCCACAAACTTGGGATGAAATCATTGAAATATTACCTTTATTACAAAGTTACGGAATGAATTACTTCGTTCCACTTGCCCAATATGAAGGGTTAAAACCGTTTGTTGCAACCCTACCATTCATCTATCAATTTGGTGGTGACCTATACGCACCGAATGGTATGTCTACCGCGATCAATAGCGATCAAACCCTCCAAGGGATCCAATTGATGAGTAATTTATACACCTTGTATAATTTACCTCAACGTGTAGCGTCCTTCTATAATCAATTTAGATATGGTACCTTGCCAATTGGTATTTCCGATTTATCTAGCTATATTTTGCTATCTACCGCAGCATCTGAACTCGATGGTTTATGGTCCATGGACTTACACCC
>DJWH01000067.1:42717-114379 GCA_002441525.1 Acholeplasmataceae bacterium UBA6235
TCTGCCAACGTGAATGCATTTATGAATTCATCGATGCCAGAACAATTCAAGAATGTCGTTCTTGAACAATGGACTTATGGTATTGAAGCATCTCGTATCCCGGGTGCTTACATGGTTGAACGTGAGCTCTCCAATGCTTGGAGTAAGGTCGTTTACAATGGTACCAATGTTCGATTAGCGCTAGATGACGCGGTGAGAATCTCTAACCGTGAAATCCTCTATAAGATGGCTGAATTTGGTTATGTTGAAAATGGGGTCATCATTAAGAATTACACAGTGCCTTCGATTTATAACATCGATTTGTGGCTTACGGAGGTAAACAATGCTTAAACGTATGAATCATCCAGCATGGTTTATTCTCCCGTACTGGATTCTATTCTCACTATTTATCATCATCCCAGTTTTGATTGCGATGGGGTTATCGTTCACCTACTTTAACTCCATTCAAGCACCACGATACATTGGGGTTACCAACTACATTGAATTGATCACGATGGACAACATCTTCATGCAAAACGTATTGCCAAATACCGTTAAGTTTGCATTGATTGTCGGTCCGATTGGTTATTTACTATCGTTCTTATTGGCATGGATGTTGGCTCAAATTCCACAAAAACCGCGTACGGTTTTGGCCATCATTTTATATTCCCCATCCTTAACCATGGGGGTTGCGATGGCATCCATGTGGCGTATCATTTTCTCAGGAGACGCGAATGGGTATTTGAATAGCTGGCTCTTAAACTGGGGCGTTATTCTCGAACCAATTCAGTTCCTTCAATCCCCACAATACTTGATGAACATCATGATCATAGTCTCTTTATGGAGTAGTATGGGCGTTGGCTTCTTAGCGATGTTGGCCGGGGTGTTAAACATCGACCAAACCTTGTATGAAGCGGCTTATATTGACGGGATTAAAAATAGAACACAAGAAATTTTTTACATCACCATTCCACAAATGCGCCCACAAATGCTATTCGGTGCCGTTATGGCTGTGGTGGGAACCTTCCAAGCCGGGGGCATTGGGGTCGCCTTATCTGGGTCGAACCCAACGCCACAATACGCTGGTCAATTGATCGTAAACCACATTGAGGACTTCGGGTTCATCCGATACGCGATGGGTTATGCATCGGCCATCAGCGTGGTCTTGCTGGCATTGGTCTATATGTTGTCTAAAGTGACACAAAAAATTCTAGGAGAGAGGGATTAATATGGCTAGTTTCCAAGGCACAAAAATCAATCCGACGAGCTTCCATCGCAGTCAACTCACCTTTTATGCGTTTTTGATTCCACTATCGATTTTGATGTTATTACCGATTTTATTCATCATCAATCACGCATTCAAACCCATTTCTGAATTATTTGCGTATCCACCAGCATTTTTCGTTAAAAACCCTACGGTAAACAACTTTACTGAATTGGCACGCATATCAAGTGCATCAGGGATTCCATTTTCAAGATACTTAATCAACAGTTTATTGATCACTTCGATTGGTGTATTCTTCGCGATTACCATCACTGCACTCAGTGCATATGGTTTATCTAAATTGCATTTTAGAGGGAAGAAGGTATTGTTTGAAATCAATACGCTCGCACTCATGTTCGTCCCAATCGCGGTCCAAATTCCTAGGTATTTGGTCATTGCGAGAATGGGCATCATTGACACCTATTTGGCTCACATTTTGCCAGTCGTCGTCATGCCAGTAGCGATGTTCTTGATCAAACAATTCATCGACCAAACACCGAATGAACTGATCGAATCGGCAAAAATTGATGGCGCATCGGAAATGCAGATTTTCTATCACATCATCATACCAATCGTTTCACCTGCGATTGCGACAGTAGGTATCTTGGCGTTCCAAGCCATTTGGAACGATACATCGACATCGACCATCTTCATCACAGATGAGTCGAAACGTACACTTGCCTTTTATATGATGAGTTTAACCAGTTCCGTCGGGAACAACATTGCAGGTCAGGGGATGGCTGCTGCAGCGAGCCTAATCATGTTCGTACCAAACTTGTTATTGTTCGTATTCTTACAAAGTAAAGTTATGAATACCATGGCGCATTCGGGGATCAAATAATGAAAAAGGTCCTGATTGCTACCCTATTCCTACTCGTTTGTCTCCTCCCAGTCAACGTCAAAGCGAACAATGGTATTCCTTATTACACCTTCACGTACTCTTCGACTCAACGTCGAATCGTACCAACTCAAGATGCGTATTTACCACTATCCATTACCAATGAAATTGGGGGTTATACCCTCGATTCTCCGGAAGATCTCACGATTGATAAAGACAACAACGTGTACATCGCGGATACGAAAAATGGACGTGTCATCAAATACAATTTACAAACCAATGCTGCAACCCTCATTGGCGATGGTTTCTTAACCAGTCCAATGGGTGTCCATGTTGGCTTAGACGGTGCTGTCTATGTGGTCGATTTTTCTCACAAGAAAGCCTATAAATATGTTTATGACAATGCCAATAATTCGTATGATTTAACCGTCACGTATGAACGTCCTGTCAATTCACCTTATTTCGCTCCAACCGATACGTTTGAACCGACAAAAATCATTACCGATTCGGGTAATAACGTCTATATCCTATTGGCCGGTTCCATCAATGGTTTAGCAGAATATAAGAACGATGGGGAATTCTTTGGATTCTTTGGGGCCAACCGTATTCCGAATACTTGGGATAACATCATCAAATCGTTATTGTTCGATGAACAACAACGTCGTGATTGGTTCAAGATGATTCCTAAAGCACTCAATAACGTCGCCGTTGACCAAGATGGTTTGATTTTGACCATCACCAATGGGCAAGACGGTTATTTGAAATTAAACATCGCTAACTTGGTGTTTAGCCAATCCAATTGGGGTTTTGATAACCTCATGGACTTGTATGTGGGTCCAAATAATACAATCTTCACCATCAACGCCGAAGGTTATATTACCGAATATACCCAAGAAGGACAGACCTTATTCATTTTTGCAGGTCCGGATAAGTCTTCCAATACCAAAGGGTTGTTCAACTCACCAACATCGATTGCAGTAGATGCCAGAAACAACATTTACGCCCTCGATAAATCCACATCCTCGTTACAAATTTTCGTACCTACCGCTTTCGCGGATTTGGTACATACCGCCATCACTTTATATCAAGCAGGTCGTTATAGTGAATCCGAAGAACCTTGGAAACAAGTCCTTAAGATGAATAGCTTATTCGACTTAGCAAATAAAGGCATCGGCGATGCGCATTTCGCGAAAGCAGAATATGAACAAGCGATGCACTATTACGCGATTTCAAGACACTTAGAAGGTTATTCTAATGCGTATTGGGAAGTGCGTAATACCGCGTTACTAGCGGCTGCATCGTGGTTGGTTTATGTCATTTTCGCTTTAATTATTCTATCGATTGTTAACCGTTTCTTGCCATTCATGAAATACATCAAAGCGCCATTTAAAAAAGCACATGTGTTTATGAAGCGTTTCAAATTATACAATGAATTATTGTTTGGATTCCATGTCATTCGAAATCCGAATGATGGGTATTATGGCATCAAACGTGAAGGCAAAACATCGAATTTATCCGCAACCATTTACTTACTCACATTCTTCTTGATGTACATTGTGTTTATCTATACCACATCGTTCTTATTCAATGACCGTGTGGTTGCAGAAATCAATGTCTTACAACAAGTCATCACCGTGTTCGTACCATTCTTCTTGTGGGTCATCGCGAACTACTTGGTATGTAGTATTCGAGATGGTGAAGGTAAATTAAGCGATGTATATCAAGCCAGTGCTTATGCCTTATTACCGATGATCATTGCTTTACCAATCTTAGCGTTCATTTCCCATGGATTAACCTTAAATGAAGCATTCATTTTTGACTTCCTATTCAACGTATCGATTGGCATCACGTTGATTTATCTCATTGTCATGGTCAAAGAAATTCATTTCTATGAGATGAGAAAGACCTTAGGCAATATTTTCATCACCATTTTCACAGCACTCATGATTTTATTGATGGTTTCCATCGTTTACATCCTATTGACTGAAATTTTACAAGTATTCCTAGACATTTACAGGGAGGTGACCTCACGTGCTTAAAGTATTTAAATACCTCATCGTCATGGTGATATTCAGTGCCTTAACCATCACTGTGGTCAACGCTAGTACCCAGAATAGTGCCTATGAAATTGTCCTTTCGGATAACTTCGGATATATTGAAGATTTGGTTTTACAAAGTTCTCGATATACCCAACAAGAACAAGTATCCCCTGAAGCTTTACAGTTGTATCGTGACGATTATACCCTCTCATTTACTGAAGATGAATTGGCATTTTTAGGGTATGAAGAAATCTTAAACGATGCACAACTCAGGGTTTACTTTGAACAAAAATCATTCTCTGTTGTCATTCAAAACAAAGAAACGGGTTATTTTTGGTCATCTCGTGCGGAATTCCAACACATTGAAGGTACCAATGAAACCCCACTCTTTAGAAACATGATGAACTCAGGCTTATGGATTGAATCGGTTCGTATGCTCACCAATGGTGGCGCACCGATCAATATCAACGAAAAGTCATTGGAAACCGAATCCTTATACCGTATCGCTGGGGTTGCTTATCCAAATGATGAAAACTTAATCGCGAACTACCCAGAATGTGCGCTTGGTTACGCCACATCCAATGTATGTTCACAAGTCATCATTCCCGAACGTTACAATGAAAGTCGTGTCCGTGTTGACCGCGTTTCAACCAGCGCTGATGCGATTGTTACCAAAGTCAATATCTTTGAATATGGTTTCTCATTCAACGTCGAATTGCGTCTTGAAAATGGCGTATTCAAAGCCAAAGTGTTCTCTGACACCATTGTTGAAAATGATCCTAAGTTCAAACTTACAGGGATTTATGTATTTCCATATTTAGGCTCAACCAGAAAAGATACCACCCCAGGATATTTTGTCATTCCGGATGGCGTAGGTGCTTTGGTTCGAATCAATCAAATGCATGGGGATACTTTCCAAAGCCGTTATTTTGGTTCAGAATATGGTTATGATTCTTACACGACCAGCCAATTGACCATGCCAATCTTCGGGATTGTCCATGAAGTGGGTGGCAATGGTTTCTACGCTGAAATCGTCGAAGGGGCGCAACAAGGCATCCTTTACGCCGATTTATATGGCGCAAACAGTCGTTACAACTACATGCGTACCAAATACAGTGTGCGCGAATTATACCGCCGCATCATCAATGCAGAAGGTGGTGGCTCACTGACTTTACTTGACCAATTGACACAATACGATTACGCAACCGATTACCACTTCTTAGGAGGTTCGGATGCGTCATATGTTGGGATTGCTGCTAACTATCGTGAGAAATTGCGAGATGCAGGCATCCTTAAAGATTTGGTTGAACCAAGTGCCAACATTCCAATTCACTTAAATTACCTCATGGCAGATACGGAAAATGCTTTTATCGGTGTTCGACGTATCCGTATGACCCGAATCAACGATGTATTAGACATGTATGAAACCTTAAAAGAAGCAGGCGTTACTAATCAAATGGTGACTTTACATGGTTGGAGTAATGATGGCAATGGTGTGGGTCTAGCAAGAACCAAACTCAACGAATCCAGACGTCAATTTGAAAAACTCTCCGATACACTCGCTGAGGATGGCAATCCAGTTTATCTCAATAATGATTATGTGGTTGCATCAGATTCTAGACGTGTCAATTACATCAATGATATCGCTAGAAATGTATCCAGACTCAAAATGACTTATAGCAATCTTTCCTTCTCAGGGGTAGAATCCAACATTCAAGTGTTATACCCTAAAGCCACAGCTGCGAAGCTCAAAGGCGATGAAAAGTTCTATAACAATTTGGGTTATGGTTTAGAAACTGGATCTGTGGGTAATATGTTGTTTAGCTATTATGATAATAAAGTCTACGAACGTGGTGACGCGATGGCTTATTATCAAGATGCACTTGAAGGCTACGATAACCTATTATTGTCTACACCAAACAGCTACCTATGGCAATATATGGATGGTTATCTAGACATGGCCGTCACCAATGGGCAATTTAATTTCTATACCGATTTAGCACCAATTTTACCGATCGTGTTGTCGGGCAGTGTGCCTGTATTTACCCCTTATTTAAACTTTAATGCGCTTGGCAATGAACGTCTGTTGATGATGATTGACTTCAACATCAACCCTCGTTATGTCTTGACAGAAGAAAATACCTATAAAATGCGTTACACCCGTTCTTCAAATCTATACACCACCGCTATTTCAGATTATGAAGCGGAAATCATCGATACGTATCAATATATCAATGATGCGTTAAAACATGTCATTGGTGCGATGATCGTTGAACGTGAAGTGGTTGCGTTAGGTGTGGTTAGAGTTACTTATGATAACGGTGTATCGATATATGTCAACTATAGCGATGAAATCTACATGAATAATGATGTCATCCTATTTGGTAAATCGTATGAGGTGGTCCTATGAAAAAACAAACCATAGCCCCTGAAAGCAACGTTATTAAGGCACCAAAAGTGAAAAAAGCGAGTCGTTTGACCCGCAAACAAAGAGAATACCTTCATGGTTTCCTCTTCATCGGATTATGGCTATTTGGCTATTTGGTGTTCACATTCTATCCAATGATCAAATCGTTTTATCTCACATTTACAAAATCCTTTTACAACATCAATCGTGGGATTTATCAAGTGGAATTCAACGTGGGTCAAGGTAACTTATTTGGTTTCTCAAACTACATTAACGTGGTAAGAAGCCAAACATTATTGCCATTATTCTCCGATTACTTGGCGAAGATGGCGATTGCAGTACCGCTCATTATTGTATTCTCGATTTTAATTGCCATGCTCATCAACTTACCGATCAAAGGCAAGGGATTATGGCGTACCATATTCTTTTTACCCGTCATTATTTCATCCGGACCAGTCATTTCCGAATTATCCAGACAAGAAGCGACTAGCTTACCATCCATCAGTGAATCGGCAGCTTTACAATTCTTATTCGATAACTTAGGTGAATGGATTGCTCGACCAATTGAAGCCCTATTCGCATCCCTATTACTCATTTTATGGTATGCCGGGGTACCGATTCTCATCTTCTTGGCCGGTTTGCAAAAGATTGACTCCTCGGTCTATGAAGCCGCGTCGATTGACGGTGCTTCGCCATGGGATCGTTTTTGGAAAATTACGTTACCTTCCATCAAACCATTGATTTCAGTCGCCATCATATATGTGGTCGTATCGATGTCCTTGTTTGTTGAAACCGGTGGTATTCTCGAATTGACCAGAACGCACATGTTGGCTGGTGCACCAGACAATCAAATCTGGCTAGGTTATGGTTATGCCGCTACCATCGCTTGGATTTACTTCATTTTGATGGTCTTAGTCATGTTGATTTTCATCGGTCTACTATCGATTAGACGAAAAGAGGTGAAACGATGGGGTTAATAGATAAACTAAAAAAAAGCTTAGGTGATCAACACCAACGCAAAGTTCGTATCAAAAAACTATTGCTTGGGATGAACTTAACCGACGGTTTGGTATTTAAAATCGCTATTTATACCTTACTCATCAGCTTCGCCTATGTTTACTTGTACCCATTGTTATTTATGATGGTCAACTCACTTAAAACCGTAGATGACCTCATTGACCCAGGTGTCAAATGGATCCCAACCACGATTGAGATTGAAAACTACAACCGTGCGTTTAAGGTTTTAGCCTTACCACAATCGATTTTCGGAACTTTAGGTTATGTCTTGAAGGTTTCCATCGCATCGACAGTAACATCTGCATTGGTAGGTTATGGGTTTGCGAAATTCGAATTCCCATTTAAAAAGATTTTATTCGTTTTGATGTTGGTTACCTTTATATTGCCACCACAAGTGACGATGGTGACCAATATTGAAATCTTCAATACCTTGGGTAAATTGCCGCCATTCACATGGATTGGTGGATTCATGAGTTCACAAAACTCGATGTTGTTCCCAGCCATCTTTGGACAAGGGTTGAATCAGTCGATTTTCATATTGATTTTCTATCAATTCTTTAAAACCATTCCACAAGTCTTGATGGAATCTGCAGAAATTGATGGGGCTGGTCAATTTAAAATCTTTACAAGAATCGCTTTACCATCCGCTGTACCTTCGATTGTGATTGTATTCTTGTTCGCAACCGTTTGGTATTGGAATGAAACATTCATGACCGCTCTTTATGTGGGCGGCAACGTGACGATGCCACTGCGTTTAGTACAATTTGTATCGTCGTATGAAACATTATATCCACCTGGAACCCTCGGTTCAGAACTCAATGAAGCCATTCGCTTGGCTGGTAATATGGTTTCCATACTACCATTGTTGGTGCTCTACTTTGTTGCACAAAAACAATTCACTGAAAGTATTGACCGTACTGGTATCACAGGCGAATAAGGAGGCATTAGATGAAAAAAATCAATTTACTGGTCATATTTGTATTGGCCTTGGTCTTGGTCGCTTGTACCAAAGAACCTAAACTACCACCCCTTGAAAGTGCAGAAGATTGTAACGAACAATCCCTTGAAGGTGGTTGGGTCTGCGTTTGGGCAGATGAATTTGAAGGTACCGAAGTCGATTTAACCAAATGGACTTATGAAGTCAATGGGTATGGTGGCGGTAATGGTGAGTTACAATATTACACTGCCGATAATACCGTGGTTGAAGATTCCATTTTGAGCATCATCGCGAAAAAAGAAGACTATCTAGGCAAACAATACACCTCAAGTCGTATTGTGTCTAAGTACAAAGGTGACTGGACTTATGGTCGATTCATCATTCGTGCTAAAAACCCAGTGGGTGGCGGTACTTGGCCAGCAATTTGGATGATGCCAACCATGAATGTGTATGGTGGCTGGCCAAAGAGTGGTGAAATTGACATCATGGAATATGTTGGTAACAACCCATCCAAAGTGTCGGGTACAGTACATACCGAAATCCGTAATGGTGGTAATACACCGGTTCGTGAATATACCTTACCAACCGCGAATTCTGAGTTCCATAACTATGAAGTTCAGTGGGAACCTGGTAACATACGTTGGTATGTGGACGGCGTCAAATTCAATGAAGTCATTTATACCCCACAATTCACACAACAATATAAGTACAACCAAGTCTTTCCATTTGATCAAAATTTCTTCATGATTTTGAATCTCGCCATTGGTGGGGCTTTGGGTGGTAATGTGGATGATTCCATCTTCCCAACCGCTTTTGAAGTGGATTATGTCAGAGTCTATCAAAGAGACTATGGACAAGTCGATAACGAAGCGCCAAGTAAAGTTACCGAAATCAGCTTACAACAACTCGCCAATACGATTTATTGGAAGCGTGCAGAAGATGATTATGGTGTTGAAAAATACAACATTTACATCGATGGTGAATTTAGAGGCGTCTCAAGGGTCAACCAATTTACATTTGGTGGCTTAACCAAGGGTCAATCCTACAGCATTCGTATTGAAGCCGTCGACTTTAGAGGTCGTGTTTCAAAAATGAGTGAAACCTTCAGTTTCACGTATCAATAACCAAAAAATAAACCGTTAAGTCATTTGAAGGCTTAACGGTTTTGTTTTATACGTATTGTGGTTTTGGATATGATTGTCCTTTTAAATCGATGGTCACTGATTCAATCACGATATCGGTATGTGGTTTATCGCTATAATCCCGTGGGCTTCGTACAATCGCGTCTACGACTTCAATGCCTTTGGTGACCACACCAAATGCGGCATAAGCACCATCTAAGTGCGGTGATGGTTTATGCATGATGAAGAATTGTGACGTGGCAGAATTGGGATTACTGGTGCGTGCCATTGAAATGACACCGCGATCATGTAGTAAAGGGTTATTGAATCCATTTTGTTTAAAATCCCCTCGAATGGGTTTGAGTTCAGGTCCCCAGCCCCCCTGAATCATGAAATTAGGGATGATTCGATGAAACTTTAAGCCTGTATAATACCCTTTTTGGACCAAATCAATGAAATTATACACGGTGTTTGGCGCGACTTCAGGAAATAATTCTATTTCGATGGTGCCAAACCCTTGAACCACCATCACGACTTGTGGATTGGTTGGTTTAAAATAGTGTTCGTATGACATGATAAATACCTCCATTTGGATTCATTATACTAAATCTCACTTCATTTGTCATCTCTCATATATGAATAGCATTTTTGACTTAATTATTATATAATTAGAGTGTTGATTTTATTTTGTATAAAGGGGAATACAATGGCTAAATTTAAACTTGCTTTTGAAGAAAACTTTGATTATACGGGGAAACCAAACCCAGACATTTGGACGTATCAAGTCGGGCCAAAGTGGGCAAATAATGAAAAACAATGCTATGTCGATTTTGATGACAATTGTTATGTCAAAGATGGGGCATTGCACATCATCGCTACCAAAACGAATGACCCTGGTTGTCCATACCACTCATCTCGCTTAATGACAAAGGATAAAAAACACTTTCAATATGGACGTTTTGTCGTCAGAGCTAAAATGCCTCAAGGTCGTGGTTCATGGCCTGCCGTTTGGTTTTTAGGGACCACCAAAGACCACCGCTGGCCAGCGATGGGAGAAATTGACTTATTGGAATACGCAGGCAATCGCCCAAATCAAGTGACTTGTGCGATTCACACCGAAACCTATAACCACAAGATTGATACCCATAAAGGTGCAACCTACCCGATGACCGATTTGGCTGGGGAATTCCACGATTATATCTTGGAATGGACACCTGAGCATTTATCGTTTCAAGTCGATTATCATGAGATATTAAAAGTTGAAAAACAACCAGGCGATACCTTTAAAGAGTGGCCATTTGACCAACCTTATTACATGATTGTCAATCTCGCTGTGGGCGGTTGGTACGCAGGAGACATCCAAGATGCGGACTTACCATTCCATTTTGAAGTCGCATTTATCAGACATTTTGAGCTTATAGAAGCATAAAAGCCGTTACCCACGGCTTTTCTTTTTTTGGATCCATTCTAAGCGTTCTTTAAGTGCTTTTTCATAGGTAGAATCTTCTTTAGGTTCAAAATAATGCTTGTTTAAAAGGTTTTCTGGTAGATATGTTTGGTCAACCATGGCATAGGGGTAATTGTGTGGGTATTTGTATAATGAAGCATCCCCTTTGATTTCTCGGTTGATGATGTGTTTTGGAATTGGGCCAGAAGCGCCATTTTGAAAATCCTCTAACGCCTGATCTAGTGCAACTAAGGCTGTGTTAGATTTAGGGGATAATGCACAATCAATCACTGCAACAGACAGCGGGATTCGTGCCTCAGGTAAACCCAGTTTGATCGCAGCGTCACATGCAGCCATGACTTTCGGACCGATTTGAGGGTTGGCTAAACCAATGTCTTCATACGCAATGACCATCAAACGTCTGGTTAATGACACCAAATCTTGCATGACAATCAATCTCGCTAGGTAGTGTAGACTCGCATCGACATCCGAACCACGAATAGACTTTTGGAAAGCACTTAAAACCTCGTAGTAATTATCTGCATTCCCATCCAGTTGCAACACCGGTTTGCCAATCGCGAGTTTCGCGATTTTGGGTGTGATGATTTCATATTGGGTGAGCAGTAAGGTCGCCTCAAGCATGTTGAGCGCGGTGCGAATTTCCCCACCAGCACTTTGGGCGATGTAAGCTAATGTATCTTTAGTCAATGTTAAATCGGTATCCACTTCATCGGATAATAACGCGTTTTCAAGCACCTTAATGATATCGGATTCAGTAATGTCATTGAGCTGATAAATATGACATCTCGAGCGAATCGCAGGGTTCACAGTGATGTAAGGGTTATTGGTGGTTAAACCGATGATGGTTACCTTACCTTCTTCAACGTAAGGTAATAAGTAATCCTGAATATCGGTTTTCATGCGGTGAATTTCATCGATGATCAATAAAACATCGTTGTAGGCTGTCATATCGATAATTTCTTTTAAACGTTGTTTCGAATCGGTGGCTGCTGAGAAGGCAAAGGATTCTAAATTCGCACGTTTGGCAACCAGACCTGCGATGGTGGTTTTGCCTGTGCCAGGGTTACCATATAAGATGAATGAAATCAATTTGTGTTGTTCAATCATATGGGTGATGATGCCATCTGGACCAATCAAATGGTCTTGACCAACCACGTCTTCAAATCGGGTAGGTCTCAAACGATGTGCTAAAGGTTTCATCGAATCAACTCCTTAATCATTTATGATTATAGCACATAATGCTTGCATCAAGGTGACAAACAAGGCTAAAATAGAAGCATCAAGAAAGGGTGTGTCGCTATGTTAAGGTATTTCGAAACCATCATTGAATCTTTAAGAGGGAAACAAAACCCAATGGTGGATAATACGCAGGGCGTTTTTTATTTATTTAGCAAAGAAGAAGGCATCGTTTCTGGTTTGGATGAAATTCAAACATTATTAAATTTATACGATATTGAGATTGCTTTTAGAAAACATAAGAACAATGGCCAAAGTGTTAAACGTGGTGAAATTTTATGTTCGATGCAAGGCGAAAAAGCATCGATTTATATGATTTTACCGACTTTGACCTATGTGGTTGGTAAAATGATGGGGATTGCAAGCTTGGTTAGACTATACCAATCCAAGTTACAACATGCGGGAATCATTGATTTAAATGAATTTTCAACGATTGAAACAGCCATTTCTGCAAAAGCCATGAAAGATGGTGGCGCACAAAACTTGGACTTATTTAAATTAGATGAAACCATGATTGAATTGTATGGCAACAGGGTGTTGGCCATTGAAAAAGCAAAAACCATTCAAGAAAAACCAGTCATGGTTGAAATTACAGATATCCAACAATTTTATGAAATCGATTCAACTTCAGTGGATTATATTTGTCTCAAGTATTTAAACGATGAAGCCATCAGACGAATCATCTTGGACAATCGAGGCAAAAAACGACTTATCATCGGAGGACTGATTTTACCACAGCGATTAGATGTGATAGGTTCTTATCAATTTGACTTCTTGTACACCAGTCTGTTTAGCAATGCATCGCGAATCTATGATATCGGTGTTAAAGTTGGCGTTTAGTCTAGTAAAAACGCGGTATTTATAGTAAAATAACTTTGTTACACGGAGGAATTGTATGAACTTAAAAGATTATATTGCATCCATTGAAAATTTTCCAAAAGAAGGCATTTTGTTTAGAGATATTACACCGCTCATGCTGAATGGCGAAGCGTATAAATATGCTTGTGACCAAATGGTGGCGTTTGCTAAAGAAGTCGGCGCTACAGTCATCGTTGGTCCTGAAGCAAGGGGATTCATTTTTGGTTGTCCTGTCGCTTATGCATTAAACCTAGGGTTTGCACCAGTGAGAAAACCGGGCAAATTACCAAGAGAAACTGTCACTGTTAAATACGATTTAGAATATGGATCGAATGAGTTATCATTACATGCAGATGCTGTTAAAAAAGGCGACCGTGTGCTCATCGTAGACGATTTACTCGCAACCGGTGGAACCGTGGATGCGACAGTACAACTGGTAGAAAAATTAGGCGGACAAGTCGTTGGCGCTGCTTTCTTTATTGAACTTGAAGCGCTCAAGGGTAGGGAACGCTTGGCTAAATATCCGATTTTTGCTTCATTGAAATACTAAGGTGATAGATTGGAAACGTTGATGACTTTTGAAAAGTTAATCGACAATGTCAAGACATACATCCGACGTGAAAGTGACTTGGCTAGACTTGAGGCGGCATATCAAATGTCGTCTTTTAAGCATGCTACTCAAACCAGAAAAAGTGGCGCGCCATACATCACACACCCACTCGCAGTCGCGTACATATTAAGCGAACTCTCGGCAGGTCCAAATACCCTGATTGCGGCTTTATTACACGACACCCTTGAAGACACACCGACCTCCTATGATGAAATCAAAACACAATTTGGAGAAGAAGTGGCTCAACTGGTGGATGGGGTTACCAAAATTGGGAAGATTTCCTTTAACCAAGAAGTATCACAAGCCGATAATCATCAAAAAATGTTGCTCGCGATGGGAAAAGATATTCGTGTGGTCTTGATCAAAATTGCCGATCGATTGCACAACATGCGTACGATTCATTACCAATCTTCAGAAAAACAATTGAAAATTGCCAATGAAACGTTAGATATATATGCACCACTTGCCCATCGACTTGGTCTATTTAAAATTAAAGCTGAACTTGAAGATATCTCGTTACGCATTGTCAATGGGCCTTTTTATCATCGCATTAAACACTTGATTGAAAACCAAGAACAAATCAAAAATGTGTCGATTGAACACATGATGAGCAAGATTAAAGAACATTTGAGTGAGCATCATGTAGAACATTACCAAATTTCTGGTCGTACAAAAAATATCTATTCCATCTATAAAAAGATGACCAAGCAAAATAAAGATTTCGAAGATATCTACGATATTTTAGCGATTCGTGTCATCGTCGATCGAATTGAGGATTGTTATCAAGTCTTAGGTGTGATTCACGCGCACTTTATACCGATTCCAAAGCGATTTAAAGATTATATAGCCGTACCTAAACCAAACATGTATCAGTCTCTGCATACAACGATTTTATCCGATGATGGTTCGATTTTTGAAGTTCAAATTCGTACTTATGAAATGGATAAAGTTGCAGAATACGGGATTGCAGCCCATTGGGCGTATAAAGAAAGTAAAGAGTATTCCAAAGAAAAAGAACAATTTGAAATTGCACAAAAACTCAAATGGTATGCAGATTTACTCAAAATGAGTGAAGATGCTGACGATAAAAATGAGGGTGCAAACGAATTCGTTCAAACCGTTAAAAACGACATTTTAGAGGCCAATGTTTATGTATTCACCCCTAAAGGTCAAGTCGTTGAATTAACCAAAGGCTGTACCCCAATTGATTTTGCCTACCGTATCCACTCCGATGTCGGTAACAAAATGGTTGGTGCATCCGTCAATAATCGTATTGTCCCACTCGATTATGAACTTCAAACGGGTGACATTGTTGCGATTAGAACCTCTAAAAACGTCACTGGTCCATCTGAAGACTGGCTTAAAATGGCCAAATCTTCTCATGCTAGACATAAGATTAAAGGCTTTTTGAACAAACAAAACAAAGACAATCTACTTGAAATGGGTAAGGACATGATTGAACGTGAACTAACACCATTGAAACTAGAAATGTCGCAAATAACCGATGAATTTGTTGTGAAACATTTCTCGAAGAATATGACTGAAACGGTCGAAGACCTCTTTGTTGAAGTCGGTAAAGGCATCATCAGTCCTAAAACCGTTGCGGCTAAACTTTCTGGCAAAGAACTCGACAAAGAAACGATGTTACAACGTCAGCTTGAAAAAGCCAAACGCATATTAACGACGAACCACGAATCTGGATTGATCGTGGAAGGTCTATCCACACCACAAATCAAGATTGCCAACTGTTGTTTACCAGTTCCTGGTGATTCCATTGTAGGTTATGTCACCAAAGGCAGTGGGATTGCTGTCCATCATGAAAATTGTCCAAACGTTAAAAACTTAACGGAGATGCGTTTTGTCGATGTCTATTGGGCGACCAATATCACGAGAAAGTACCCAACCAGAATTCAAATCATTGGTCAAAATCGTGACAATATCCTTTCAGAAATCATCGCGACCATCAATGCAACCTCATTAACCATTGCAGAAATCAATGCCATAAGCAATGCGCGTTTAGAAAGCATTACAACCCTAAAGATATTGACAAGCAGTAAATCGGAAATTGAGAATGTCATGGTAAACTTAATGAAGATCAACAATATTTATCACATCGAAAGAAGATTTAAATAATGAGAGCGGTCATTCAACGGGTCACCAGTGCAGAAGTCACAGTCGGTGACTACCATCAGTCGATTGGGTTAGGCTATCTCATACTATTGGGCATTCATGTCGATGATGAGCCTTCAGACTATGATTATATGCTAAAGAAAATTTTATCGCTTCGCATATTTGAGGATGCAGAAAGTAAGATGAACCTCAGTTTATCACAGGTCAATGGCAGTATTTTATTGATTTCTCAATTTACGCTCTTAGGCTCTGTTAAGGGTAATAATCGCCCTTCATTTACACAGAGTGCTAAACCCGATAAAGCATTGGATTATTATTTGAGACTATTCGATGATTTGTCCAAAACGGTACCCATCGTGAAAAAGGGTCTATTTGGGGAAGATATGAAAGTATCTCTCACCAATCAAGGCCCTGTGACCATCATCATCGATACAAAGGAGTGATTCCATGAAAAGCAAATTGAATTGGCGCTATGTAAATATCCTCATGTTATTGTTGATTATTTACATGCTTTATGTGCTATCACCATTGTGGGGTAGTTTATTCGAAAAGGCGATTTTAGCACTATTGCCCATCATCATTGCGTTCGCCATCGCATTCGTCTTTAATCCGATTGTGACGACGCTAGAAAAACGGTTTAAAATCCCGAGGGTCGTTGCTATATTGTTTTTGTATGCGTTCATCATCGGTATGGTCTTATTAATTGTATTCGTATTTGTGAAACCTTACATTGAAGATTTAAGTAACATCACCGTTGGGTTAGGCAATCTATTGATCCAAATAGGTGATTTGTTCAATGTCGATACCAGTTCAGTCCAAGTATCATTATCTGCGATGGTCACCGATATTTATAACAGTATTTTCTCGTTCTTCACTGCGACAGGTGAAGGCGCAGACTTGGTTATTGGTACGATATTTGGTGGTGCAGTCATTGTCATTGTTGGGATCATATTCCTCATTAACTTCGAACACATTAAAAATCGTTCAAAAGAATATTTGCTTTCAAGAGAATCACAAAAAATGTATTTATATGTTTCCCAGCTTTATCATGATTTAACGAATTATTTGGTTGCGGAAATCATCATCGCTGGCATTCAATTCATTGAGTATGCAGGTTTGTTCCTCTTAATCAGCATCTTTATCCCTGAATACTTGAATCTCGCATTGTTGTTAGGTGTATCGGTCGCAGTATTTTCATTAATTCCGTATTTTGGTGGCTATCTATCCTCATTCTTCATGATTTTGATTGCGTTATCGCTACCAAAACCATTGATTGCAGCTGTACCAATTGGGTTATTCATCCTCATTTTCCCAAATTTGGATGCTTACCTCATTAATCCACATATTTATAAGAAACAATTGAAATTAAACCCACTATTATCGGTTTCAGCCATCCTGCTTATGCAAGCATTCTTTGGATTGGTAGGTGTGGTTATTTCAATCCCAGTCATCTTATTTATTACCATCACGTATAACTTTTATAAAGAACCGATTCACGCCAGACTTAAACGTTTTAAAGAATCGTTATAAGATTGACATTAAAAGCATAATATTGTATCATTTAACTGTAATTTAATCGTCTGTTGATTGAAAAGAATGACAAGGCAAGGTCTAAGAGCGAGGATGAACGGTGGAAGCATCCAGAATAACCTGTCAGGGACACTTCAGGAAGACATAACTAGTTGAGGGCTATGGGATAACCATAGAACTAAGGTGGTACCGCGCATGTTTAGCGTCCTTAGAAATAAGGGCGCTTTTTATTTTTTTTGTGGGTGAATCGATGATAACGAACCGAAAAATGCCGACAATTGAATTGGATAGAGTCATCCTTAGAACCTTGTTGAAGAAAGATGCCAACGATTTCTTTGAGGTTGGAAAAGACCCGATCACAACGGAGTTTTTAACCTGGGGACCATTCAAAACCATCAAAGAAGCGAAAACCATGATTAAATTCACTTATTTTAGACGCATGGCCCGTCAAGAACCGATTGGGTATGCCATTTTAGACAAAGAGACCCATCAAATGATTGGTACGATTGAATTTCACACATTCAATCGAAAGAATAACACGTGTGAAATTGGGTATGTGTTAAAACGTGCCTATTGGAACCAAGGCATCATGACAGCCTGTGTTGAGGCGATGACCAAAGTTGCTTTCGAGCACTTAGATATCGATTGTGTCATCATCAAACACATCAAAGAGAATATGGCCAGCCAACGCGTCATATTAAAAGCAGGTTATCAATTCATTGAAATCAATAAACAAAGCTTTTTTCATCCGAAAACGCACCGTTTTCACGATGTTTATGTATACGAAAAATGGAGGAAACAATCATTATGATTAGCAAAGCAAAAGGGACCTATGATGTCCTACCAACCGAATCCTATAAATGGCACACATTAGAAGAAAAAGCACGCCAAATCTGTGTTTTATTCGGTTACAAAGAAGTAAGAACACCGATTTTTGAATACCGTGAAGTATTTCATCGTCAAAATGAACAATCCGACATGGTCACAAAAGAAACCTATAACTTCATGGACAAAGGTGATCGCGAATTGACCCTGAGACCTGAAGGTACAGCTGGTGTCATTCGCAGTTTTGTAGAAAACAAGTTATATGTTGAAAATCCACTCAATAAGCTCTATTATATCGGTCCTAACTTCCGCTATGAACGTCCTCAAAAAGGTCGTTTTAGACAATTCTCACAATTTGGGGTGGAAGCGATTGGTTCTAATGACCCTGCACTCGATGCAGAAGTCATCGGATTAGCCTACGCATTCATCCAAAAATTGGGGTTAAAAGGGGTCAGAGTTCGTATCAATACGTTGGGTGATAACGAATCTCGTGCCGACTTCAAAGACGCTTTAAAGAAGCACTTTGAACCTCATGTCGATACCCTATGTGATGACTGTAAATTACGCATTGAGAAGAATCCATTGCGCATATTGGACTGCAAAGTGGATCAACAACACCCGGCGGTACTCAAAGCACCAACCACACAAGACTACTTAAACGACAGTTCAAAAGACTATTTCCAACAAGTATTGGCTTATTTAGACGCGGCCAATATCGATTATGAAATCGCTCCAAAATTGGTAAGAGGTTTGGACTACTATACCCATACCGTATTTGAAATCGAAGCCGATATCGAAGGTTTTGGTGCACAAAATGTCCTTGGTGGTGGTGGACGTTATCAATCATTGGTTAAAGAACTCGGTGGACCAGATTTACCTGGTATCGGATTCGCTTTTGGCATGGAACGCTTAATCATCGCTATGGAATCAGAAAACATCGCATTTAATGAAGATAAAGTGAATGATATCTTCTTGATTGCAACAGACACAACAGCGCGTATTCAAGCCATCAAACTCTTATTTGAAGCAAGACAACAAGGGTTGGTTGCCGATATGGATTTCGTATCGACCTCATTCAAAGCCCAACTCAAATCCGGTTTAAAATCCAACGCGAAGTATTTGGGTATCATCGGTGAATCTGAGTTACAAAATAAAACCGTATCATTAAAAAACACCACAACACAACAACAGGAAGAAATACCAGTCAAGATTGCGATCCGTTCTGTCAAAAGCTGGTTAGGTAAATAATATGGCTTATACACATCATAACAATGAATTAAATTTAGCCCACCTCGGACAAACCGTACGTCTTAAAGGTTGGGTCGCTAGAAAACGCAACTTAGGCGGTTTGATTTTTATTGACCTTCGTGACCGTTTCGGAATCACGCAGCTCTTGGTTCAACCAGGTCACCCATCGTATGAACTCGCAAGTACACTGAAGAGTGAATATGTGATCGCAATCACCGGTGTTGTCATTGAACGTGAATCGAAAAACCCGAATATGGCAACAGGTGACATCGAAGTCAACATCGAAGAACTGGTGGTTTTAAACACCGCTGAAACACCACCTATTGGTATTTCAAATGAAGATACCGCTTTAGAAGATACCCGTCTAAAATACCGTTATTTGGACTTAAGACGTCCTGTCATGCAAAACTTCATGATTAAACGCGCTCAGATCACACAAGCAGTACGTGAAGCCCTTTTATTAGAAGGATTCAATGAGTTTGAAACCCCAATTTTAGGTAAATCAACCCCAGAAGGTGCGAGAGACTTCTTGGTGCCATCCCGTTTGTACGCAGGCGAATTTTACGCATTACCACAATCCCCACAAATCTATAAGCAATTATATATGGTGGCTGGATTTGAAAAGTATTTCCAAATTGCACGTTGTTTTAGAGATGAAGATTTACGCGCAGACCGTCAATTGGAATTCACCCAAGTGGATATCGAAACCTCATTCTTAACTGAATTAGAAATCCAATCGATGATTGAACGCGTATTGGCTCATACGTTTAAGAAAGTACTCAATGTAGAGATTAAACTACCGATTGAACGCATGCCTTTTGACCGCGCCATGTCTCTATATGGTTCAGATAAACCGGATTTACGCTTTGGGTTATTATTGAAAGACTTAAATCCACTATTCGATCATTATGCCATCCCATTTTTAGCAAACAAATCCATTCGTGGCTTTGTGGTGCCAAATGGTGCGCATTTATCTCGTAAAGAACTCGACGCTTTTACAACCACTGTGAAGAAGAACCACGGGGATGCTTTAGCATTCTTAAAGGTATCAAACCATGAATTATCTGGTTCCCTGTTAAAAAATATTACGGACCCTAAGCAATTCATCGAATCGGCTGGTTTGGTTGAAAATGACTTATTATTGGTCATTGCCGGTAAGGACTTCGAATCGGCATCCAAAGCCGCTGGTGCGCTTAGAAAAGAACTTGGTGACTACTTGAAGTTAGCGAGTGATGATGATTATCGTTTCGTATGGATCGTTGATTGGCCTTTATTTGATGTCAATGAAGATGGTTCGCTCACTGCAGCCCATCACCCATTCACTTCCCCTAAAGAAGCCGATAAACCATTACTATTTTCCAACCCACAAGCTTGTCGTGCACAAGCCTATGACATTGTTTTAAACGGTTATGAATTGGGTGGTGGGTCGGTTCGTATCCATGAATCACATATCCAACAACAAATGTTTGAGGCCATCGGCCTATCTAAAGAAGTCATTGAAGAACGTTTTGGATTCTTGGTCGGAGCCCTCAAGTATGGTACCCCACCTCATGGCGGACTCGCATTGGGTCTGGACCGTTTGGTCATGTTGATGACCAACACCAAAAACATCAAAGACGTCATCGCATTCCCTAAAACACAAAGTGCGAGAGACTTGATGATGCAAGCCCCATCGAGTGTCGCAGATGCACAACTAGAAGAACTCAATTTAATCATCAAAAAATAAAGACGAGCAATCGTCTTTATCTTTTTTAAAATGGCTTCATTTAGCCGTTATTTTGTTGTGTTTGTTGTCTTACCATATGTTCATAGCGGAATTCAAGTCTGGCTTGAACATTGATTTGTGCCATTTGAAGTCTGAATTGGTTGAGGACTTGATTGTATTGTAAAAGGGTTGCTTGAAGTTGGAGATTCAATTCACCTAAGAACAATTCTTCAAACGCTGCTAAATCGACTTGGTGTTCTAAGAATAATTGGCGATAGGTTTCGCGAATGGTTCGATAATCATCCATGAAGTTTTCTAAAAGCAGGATTTCAAGTTCACCATTTTGATAGAAGAACAAATACTCATGCGGAATGTTTTCTGCATCCACATACGCTTTAACCATTTGATCTAGTTCAGCTTTGGTAGACATGAAGTTCATGAAGATGGTTTGGGCTTGGGTTCTAAGGTTCGCGCGTTCTTGGCGATTACCATTGAATTCTTCATACAATGCTTTTAGTTCCGCTTTATAACCAATCAATAATTCATTTTTGGCTTGGATAGTTGCATCCGCATCGATTTTAGCTTGAATAGAAGTTTCATAGGCGTCAGCACTAGGAATTTCAATCGCTTCGATGGCATCGACATATGCTCCATATAGCGCGACTAAAGCTTGAGCATCCAAATCTGAATCCGCCAATAATGCATCAAATCCAGATGGGTTTGTTATCAACATTAGATTGGCTTGGGTTTCAATATAGGATACACGTAAGAAGTGGAAAGCGGCTTTCGCATTCGCTCTAAGTTGTAGATATGCAAGTCTAACGTGATCAGTTGCGAAATCGTTCAATGCTTCACGATTTTCATTGATGATGTTTAATAATTCACGAACACTCATATTGACAGCTACTTCATAAGTTAAATCGACATCTAAAGCCATCGCCGCTTTGATGATGCGATATTTACCGACTGAGATACCAAGTGCTTCCGCTTGATCGATGTCTTCTTGGGTGATGCCTGCATTACCATCCACCACATTAACAGTCATATTTTTGGACTCTAAGTGGGCTTGAATACGGCTGCGTATATTGGCTTGGATGCGGCTCATACGATTAGCATCATCGGTTTCAGTCGTGACAACAACCGCGTTTTCCATACCCGCTTTTAAATAGCCATATTGTCTGGCCAATTCCGTGATATCGACGACGACATCAGCCGCCACTTTACCTGTAAAATCGGTATCTAATAATAACGTTTGTGCATCGTCATTGAGCGGTGTTACGCGTTCAACACGACCTCTGGCATTGGTTGTGATTTCAACGCTTGGGTTGATATCGACCGTAATTCTCGCATTCGCTGCGTTCACCGATTCGGTGCAGGCAGCGAGGATTGTAATCATTAATAAGGCTACAGTAATGGCAAATAGTTTTCTCATGATGTTATTGCTCCTTTTGTTGGTAATTTTGTAAAATTGTTTGAATATATGGGGATGATTTTAGGGATTCAGTGACCTGATTCGAATTGTAATAAACCATGAATTCTTGGTAAGCTTCATCCAAAATACGACCATAAGCATTCCCTGATCCAGCAGAAGGCTGGTTAAGTATGGTGTCTAATCTTTTCGCACTAGCCAAGAACAATTGATCATACAATGAAGCATCTAAGTACAATTCAACTGAAGTTAGGACTTGCATGGCATGGGCTGGTGCTTGCCATTCATTCAATTGACTTAAATTGGCATGTGTATCGACCAAATGGGTGTATAATCCACGTACACTTAGCTCGAATAACGTGTCTACTTGTTGTTTTAAATAGGCTTCATAAGCATCTATTTTGGATTCAAGCACCAATAATTTTTGATATTTCACGCTTGGCAACAATGGAATGGTTGCGTTTGGAAAGTATTCTGTTGAGAATGTTGCATAGGCTTGATTGAACTGTACAAGGTTTGAATCATACAATCCTTTTAAGTTATCAATGGCTGCTCTTAGGTTCTCTATATACGTATCCACTTCGAGTAACAACGATGCTTTTTGATCATCGAGATTTCGTTTTAATGCTTCGAGTTGCGTTTTAAGTGCATCGATTTCTGTTGCCACAAAGCCGCGTCTGATTTCATTCAATCTTGGAATATCATAGGATAGAAGTGTATCTAAGCTATAGGATGGATCGATGGCGATGATGGCTTTAATCAAAGCGAGTTTTCGAGGTGTGATATTGAGCGATTTGGCTTCTGCAATCAAGGCTTCAGTCACTTGGATCATTTGAATTCTGGATTGAAAACGCGCTTGAATACGCTCATTTAGTTTGTTTTCAATCGTTGATTTCTCGTTGTAGGCGTTGACGTTTACCACAGAAGCATCTGTGACATAACCCAACACAGTGGCTTGTGTAATGACTGCTTCAATGGCGTCATTCACGGATAAGCTGGTCAAAACCATGTTTTCAATGACCACTTCACCATCCAAATTGAGGGCACGATAGGACGTGACTTCATCGTTCTCATCCAACGTAAACTCGATAGATGGGTTGATGTCAACCGTCACAATCGATGGGGTCGTAGGGTTTTGTCTAAATAAGGTGATACCAACCAAAACCAATAATAGAAGTCCAACTGTCATGGCAAGTTTTGGATGCCAGTGGATAACGCTCGATTTATGCTTTTCTTGTCTAGGGATTTGGGATAAAATACGTGCTTTATCCAGTTCAATGGTCTTTCCTTCGGCTTTTAATTGTTCAATTAAAGATTTATTTGTCATGATTGGTACCTCCTTCCAGCTGGTGCTTTAATTTTTCAAGTGCCACATTGAGTTTAAATGTCACACCTGAGGTCGATAAATTCAGTGTTTTCGCAACTGTTTGTCTCGTTTTTCCTTCAACAACACAATGCATCACAATATAGAATTCATCTTCATCCAATACTTGGGCCGCTAAATCCATGAGCGGTGTTTCTGTGTCTTCTTGGGTGGGTTGATTGAGTGTTTCCACATCCACGAGTGTTTCTCTCGATTGTTTGTGGTAATGATTGATGGCTTCATTTTTAGCAATGCGCATGATCCATGATTTGGGTTGGTCATCCTGATAAGATGCACGGTTTTGATAGATTTTCATGTAGACGTCTTGCATGATTTCTTCAGCAACCGCTGTCCGTTTCACGATTTGGTAGATTTGATAGAACACCATACGGTTGGTTATATCGTAAATCACATCCATCGCGTCACTCTGACCATTTTTTAACTGTTTCATGGCTTGTTTCAATTTAATTTGATCAAACATATGACCACTCCCAACATCCCTGACACCTATATAACAAATAACTTGTATGGTTTCGCCAGTAAAAAGTAAAAAATCTTTAATTCCATTATACGCCAACTGATGATAAGACAAAATTTGATTTGGACCATTCTACAAAAAAAATCCCATAATTATGGATACATCATCAAATAATGGGTTGTTTACTAGTCAAAATGACCAATTTAAGGTATGATATTTATAAAGCATTTGGAGGTAATCACATGAAAAGAATCATTTTAGCTGGTGGCTGTTTTTGGGGCGTTCAAGCCTATTTTAGAGATGTCAAAGGGGTTAAACATACCGAAGTTGGCTATGCCAATGGAAACAAAGAGAACCCAACCTACAAAGAAGTATGTAACGGGGTTGCGACACACGCCGAAGTAACATTGGTTGAATACGATGAAACCGTGGTTCAATTACCAACCCTATTGGAACACTTTTTTAGAATCATCAATCCTTATACCCTAAATCGTCAAGGCCATGATGTTGGTGTTCAGTACCGCTCAGGGGTGTACTTTGAATCCGAAGAAGACGCTCAGGTTGCCCGTCAATTCATCGCTTCAAGACAAGCATTATCGGAACGCAAGTTTGCGGTTGTTGTTGAACCATTAAAAAACTATTATATCGCCGAAGAATATCATCAAGATTATTTGATTAAGAATCCAAACGGGTATTGTCATGTGAATCTTGGTTTATTAAAAGAGGATGAGAAAAATGAAAAGAACTGATTACATTTCTTGGGATCAGTATTTCATGGGGGTTGCTTCTCTGTCAGCGCTTCGCTCAAAGGACCCAAGCACACAAGTTGGTGCATGCATCATCAATCCCGATAAACGCATCATCGGTATTGGCTATAATGGCTTACCACAGGTCTTATCGGACGATGAATTCCCTTGGACCAAAGAGGGCGACCTACAAGACACCAAATACCCGTATGTCGTTCACGCGGAAGCGAATGCCATTCTAAATGCCACACAATCCCTCAAAAATGGGGTATGTTATGTGACTTTATTCCCTTGTCACGAATGTGCTAAACTATTGATTCAAAGTGGAATTAAAGAATTGGTTTATCAAGAAAATAAATATGAAGATACCCCATCGAATCAAGCATCGATGCGGATGTTTACAGCTGCAGGTGTTAAAATTCGACAATTTCATTTGGGTCATCTCGAGATTAAAAAATGAAATGGATGATTAAACACAAATGGATTAGCCTAGTCATATTGCTTGTCTATGCCAGTTTAGCCATTATATTCACGTATCGAATGGATGATTATACCTTAACCCTCAAAGGTGACTTGACGCCAGTTAAAACCACATTGTTAGATTCTGAAGATGATCATTTCTATACCATTTACGTGGTCAGTATGGATCGTCCAACCTTATTTCAATATTGGATTGGCACACTCACCGATTCAATCGATGTTTCCAGGTTACCTGAAGCCTATCGTGGGATGAGTGCGATGACACAATACAAAATGGGTCAAATCGCAGAAGAAATCAGCTACCAATACGCAACCATCCAGGCTTATACCAAAGCCAACTTGGTTGATCCGTCCATTCAAATCGAATATGATCTGCTTGGATACATGGTCAGTTATGTTGAATTGGAACAAACAGGCATCGAATTGGGGGATCTTTTGGTAGAAGTTGAAGGGCTAAATTATGCAGATTTACCTCAAAACGCCTTTTTTGGATACTTTTCGAATCAAAACACAGTCGAAGTGGTTGTCATTCGAGAAGGTAATCCGATTGAGCTCACATTAAATAAATTAACCTCTATTGACCGTTATGGGATTCGTTTAGAACCATATTATGATATCGAAACCACACCGAATCTCGAAACAACCTATGGCAATGATTTTATTGGTGGTCCATCAGGTGGTATGATACAAACCCTCGATATATATATGAAACTACTCAATATTGATTTGAAGGATTTGAAGATTGCCGGCACAGGTACCATTGAGATGGATGGTACCATCGGTGAAATTGGTGGCATTGAACAAAAAATATGGACAGCTAATGATCATGATATCGATATTTTCTTGTGTGCAGCGGCCAATTACGACGCAGCTCTAGCCATTTATGAAACATTAGATCATCCTGGTTTTAATTTGATCAAGGTAGGTGACATCGATGAAGCGATTCAAAGCATTATGGATAGACTATCTTGACGGCAGAAAGAACTATCGGAACATTAAAAAGCAATGGACATGGAAACAGTCACTAATTTACTCCCTAAACACTGTAGGTATGGCCTTATGGATCATGATTATTCCAGTGCTTTTGGTCATCAATTTGTTGATGTTCGTGACTTACATGAAGGTTTGGATTGTCTATGGTGCACTCATTGGTTATGGGTTCATCCACCTTGTTTATTTATTTGAAACGAATGCAATAAAAGACTATTCAAATGACCTTGAATTTGTTAAAATAAGAAGGCTATTCAAACTGTATACTTATGTCATGGGTACTTTTTGGTTTGGATTGGTTTATACCTTATACATGATTTTTGGAGGTTATATCGTATGATTATAGGCATCATCATCATTGTCGCTATCATTGTTCTCGACCAAATTACCAAATACCTTACCGTAACTCAGATTGGCAACCGTACGATTGTTGTCATCGATGGGTTTTTTAATTTGATTGAAAGACACAATTATGGCGCTGGTTGGAGTATGTTTGAGGGCAATTGGCTATTTTTAGTAGCAGTAACCATCGTATCACTCGTCTTTTTTGGTTATTTGTTCAAATCTGTCAGTTTTAAAGAAAAATGGGTGTATAGCACAGCCATTTCACTCATGATTGGTGGTACGCTAGGTAACTTCATTGACCGCTTAAGACTGGGTTATGTCGTGGATTTCTTTCAGTTTATTTTTGGTAGTTATGAATTTCCAACCTTTAATATCGCCGATTCAGCGCTAACGGTTGGTGTGATATTATTCGCAATCGATGTATTCTTTTTGGAGCAAAAACGATGAACAAATGGGTATTTAATGTAGAAGAATCACACGTCGGGTTACGTGCAGATGTGTTTGTCGCACAACTATTAACCGAAACCACGCGCAGTCAGATTAAAAAATTATTTGATGCGAAACAAGTCCATATCGAAGGCGAACCCATCAAGGCTAGTTACGCAGTTCGATTTGATGATGAACTGACGGTCTACTCAAACGATGAGGCAGTTAAGATTGATCCAGTCAACTTGAACTTAGAAATCGTCTATGAAGATGATGACGTCGCCGTTGTATACAAGCCACAAGGGATGGTTGTCCACCCGGCTGTGAGTTATAAAGAAGTTACTTTAGTTCATGGTTTAAAGTATCAAATCCAAACTTTATCAGACATCAATGGCACACTCAGACCCGGTATCGTTCACCGCATCGACAAGGATACTTCAGGCTTGTTGTTGGTTGCGAAAACCAATTTTGCGCATGAATCGTTGGTAACACAACTTCAAGATAAAACGGTTAGACGTGTTTATGAAGCCATTTGTTTGAATCCGATTGTTGAAGATTCAGGCACCATTTCCACCCCTGTGGGCAGGGATGAAATCAATCGCTTAAAAATGGCTGTAACCAATGATGGTAAATTAGCGGTAACCCATTTTAAGGTGCTCAAACGTTATAAAAAACACAATTATATTGAATGTGTCCTTGAAACGGGCAGAACCCATCAAATTCGTGTACATATGCAATACATTGGACACCCTGTATTAGGTGATCCGCTTTATGGTAATAAACCTGTATACGGCACGACTGGACAATTTTTGCATGCGAAAACATTGGGATTTATCCATCCAAGAACTGGAAAATACCTAGAATTCTCACATGAATCGCCTGAGATTTTTAGACAAACATTGGAAAAACTAGAAAACAACGAACTATAAAACAAAACCTCCACAAGTGTGGAGGTTAATTTATTTTGATGGGTCCTTCAATGTGATTCTTGGTTAAATTCTTAAAATTCAATTTGGTAATCGGTGGTAATGCTTGATAACCTCTGGATTTATAGATTTCAACCAGTTGTTTGTCCACCTCACTGCCTGCACCTTTGAGTAAATTGAGGCCGATGAATTTAGAAAATTGTTGCATTTTCGCGAGGAAAGCATAACGAGCGATGATGGAAGCAGCAGCAACACTAATATGCACGCTTTCTGCTTTTGTATAGAAATTGATATCGCGATAAATGAGTTTTTCGGTTTTAAGATAATTAAAGTATATCGGTGGTTCACAAAATTGATCCAAAATAACTGGCACTTTTTCCGTTAATTTTTCGGATGTCTTGATGATGGCGTGGTTGTGTAAATACGCTTTAATCTTGTTCATATTATAACCCTTACGTACCATTTCATTGTATTTTTCAGGGTTAAGAATCAAAATAGAGTGGATTAAACGGTTGGCTAAAATCGGTCCAATCTTGGAAATCATGGTATCTGTCATCGCTTTGGAATCTTTTACACCGAGCGATTCTAGGAATGCAATATCCGTTTTAGAGACATAGGCACTGCAGACAACGATGGGTCCAAATAAATCACCAGTCCCCACTTCATCAGAACCAATTGCCGCGTAGGTTTCAATCCCCAAAATGCTCTTAATGTGGCTGAGTTCTTGTTCAAAATCGCCTTGTAGCACCACTTTACCGGTTTTATATGCGTGGATCGTTAGTCCATTTTTAACGGCCGAGAACGCAACATACTGATTCGAGTGATCACGTTCGAACGATTTATATGCTTGAATCAGTATATTTAATTGTTCGGGTGAAATACTCAAACTGTAATTTGCCATATATTTTCTCCTAACTGTATATGATTATACCATAAAATTTGATAAAATGTAAGAGGTGATACTATGAGTTACGCTTTCAAAGCACTCGAGTTTGATGTCGTATTGACGCGCATTTCGAAATATGCCATGTGTCAAACGACGGTACAAAACATCATAAACTTGGTTCCATTGGATGACCTTGAAACTGTGAAGGTAGAGATTCAAAAGACCAAACAAACCTTAGACCTCATCGCTCGCATGGGTTCTTTTCCATTCATTGAAGATTACGATATCGATGATCTATTCAACGCCATTACCATTGGACAAACATTATCGATAAAGGACATTCTCTCTGTTCGTTTATTCATGGTGATGACACGTGACATTTTAAATCAGTTCAAAGAAATGACTCGAAATAAGATGAATTTTGATTCAATCAAATACATTCATGAGCGCTTGTTTCCTACCGATCATTTGATTTCATTGATTGATTCTAAAATTGACCCTGATGGGATTGTCCTAGATAGTGCCTCCGAGGCTTTGATGACAATCCGTAAACAGCAGAGAAGATTAGAACAACAACGTCGTGAAATTCTCAATAACCTTTTACAAAAAAGAGCTTCACAACTCAATGAACAAATGATTGTGATGCGTAATAATCGCTATTGTTTACCAGTTAAAGCCGATTATAAGCACACCTTTAAAGGAATCATCCATGATGAATCCTCATCCGGGACCACTGCATTCATCGAACCGATTGAAACCATTGAAAAAACCGTTGAACTCGAACGATTGATGTTTGCTGAACAACAAGAAATCATCAAAATACTCGAAGAGATTTCTGGTGAACTTAAAATCGATGTTGATGCGCTCAAAGGCAATCTAGATGCCTTACTGGTGTTGGATTTACTCCAGAGTAAGGCCAAATACGCCCTTGAAATTGACGCCTATGCTGTCTCTATGAATGATCAAGGTTTGATTCGTTTAATCGATGCGAGACACCCATTAATTGACCCTAAAATGGTCGTACCTATTTCTTTGGAACTCAATGAAATTAAACGAACCATCCTCATATCTGGGCCGAATACTGGTGGTAAAACGGTGGCTTTAAAAACCACAGGCTTATTATCATTGATGGCCCAATCCGGCTTATTGGTACCGATGAAAAGCGAAGGCGAACTTTCGATTTTTAAAGGGGTATATGCCGACATTGGTGATGAACAATCCATTTTACAATCCTTATCCACATTCTCATCCCACATGAAGAAAATCAAACACATCGTCGATATCGCGAGTGATGATATTCTGGTATTGATGGATGAACTGGGCAGTGGGACAGACCCACAAGAAGGTAGCGCATTGGCGATGGGTATTTTGGACTATTTAGAACCATTTAATCTTAGGATGATTGTGACAACCCATTATTCTGAGTTGAAGGTCTACGCTTACACACACCCACACATTGCGAACGCCAGTGTCGCATTCGACATCGATACATTAAAGCCTTTATACCGTATCAATTATGGTATTAGTGGATCATCAAATGCCCTTTACATTGCGAAAAAACTCGGTTTGAGCGAACAGGTGATACGATTAGCTCAAGGGTATTCTAGTCTCAAAGAAAATGATTTAACCAAATCCATCAAAGCTTTTGAAGATGAATCATTGATTGTCAAACAAAAAGAGGCTGAGCTTTCGAAAGAACTCCTCCATATCGAAATGCTCCGAAAGGAATATGAACAAAAAATCGATACCTTAGAAGCCGAAAAAGATGCGATTATTGCTAAAACCAAAGCACAAGCCGATAAAAAGATGAAAGCTAACTTGGAAAAAGCACAAGAATTGATCGATATCTTATCCATGAAAGATTTGAAAGACCATGAAGTTGCTCAAATCAAATACGAGTTCAAACAGTTGGATTTTGATGATGTTTCGAAAGAAATAGCCCGTGACTTAAAGATTGGTGACCATGTGTTCATCAAATCTTATGATCAAAATGGTGTCATCACACAAAAGATTAAAAATCAATTCAAAGTCAAATTTGGGATGTTTGAATTGTTATTTGATGCAAAAGACCTAAAACCATCAGACGAACCCATCATTAGACCCAGAACAGTCAAATCAAAACCGATTGAAACCAAGACAGTGGTTAGTGATGTGAAAATGGAACTGGATTTGAGGGGTTATCGTTTTGAAGATGTTAAAGAAGAACTGGAAAAATTCCTTGATACCGCTGTTTTAAATCATATGCGTTCCGTGCGAATTATTCATGGTTTCGGTACTGGAGCGGTTCGTAAAGCCGTTTATGATGTCATAAAATCCTCACCTTACGTTGGGTCATATCGCTACGGTGGTGAGGGTGAAGGTCTCAATGGTGTAACCATCATATCATTAAAGTAGGTTGCTTTTGACTTGAATTAAACGGTTACATAATTTATAATAATCTTAAGTAATGATGAAATTGGAGGGTATTTTATGCTTATCACGTATGACGGTAGTGAATTCGAACAAGTCGTTGGCAGACAGGGTCTTGTTTTAGTCGATTTTTTTGCAACATGGTGTGGACCATGCAAGATGTTGATGCCTCAATTGGAAGCTTTATCTGAAGAACAACCACAAATTCCTTTTGTTAAAGTGGATATTGATCAATATAGACCTCTTGCGAAAGAAACTTACGGCATTACTTCGGTTCCAACATTAATCTTATTTAAAGATGGCGTTGAAGTATCTAGACAAAGCGGATTTGCACCAAAAGACGCTGTTTGGAAATGGATTCAAGCAAACAATAAATAAAAAAACACGACAATGTCGTGTTCAAAGGGGTATTCGTCAAGTTGACGAACCCTTTTTTCTTAGTTCCATCGCGTAATGGTCGATACCATCCACCAAATAAATGTCTGAAATCACTTCAAATCCGAAACTTTCATAAAATTTTCTAAGATAACTTTGTCCTTCAATTCGAATGATGGCTTCAGATTGAAATAAATGCGCTATAGCCGCTTTAATCAATGCTTTTGAATACCCTTTGTTGCGGACATTTGGATAGGAAACCACTCGACCTAAAGAAGAAGCATCCTCGAATTTAACCCCATAGGGCATGGTTCTCACATAAGAAACGATGGTGTCTTGTTCTTTGATGAAAAAATGGGTTGCTTGATAATCTAAATCATCTAAATCTTGATAAATAGCGGTTTGTTCAACCACAAAAACATCGCTTCTCAATTTGAGTAGTTGGTAGAGCTCAGTTGTGGTAAGTTCAGAAAACTTTTTTTGATGAATTTGCATAAAAACACCTCGTTTTTATTATACAAGAAAATGACTTTTTTGGGCATATTTTCGACCTTTTATTGTATAATGTAAGAAGGTGATAATATGGAAGGTATCTTCTTAATCGATAAACCTGCTGGAATGACTTCTTTTGATGTCATCCGCAAGTTAAGAAATCAACTCAATACAAAAGAAGTCGGCCATGCTGGCACTTTAGACCCGATGGCAACCGGATTATTGGTTGTCTTGGTCGGTAAAGCAACCAAACTATCCGATTTATTGCTTTCAGAAACCAAAACCTATCAAGGGACCATTACTTTTGGGTTTTCTACGGATTCTTATGATCGAACAGGAAAAGTGGTCGATACATTGGATACATTTGATTTAAATGAAACACAAATTGATGAAACCATCAAATCTTTTTTAAGTCGTGATTCACAGTTACCACCCATTTATTCAGCGATTAAAATACAAGGCAAAAAACTGTATGAATACGCTCGAAAAGATCAAACCGTTGAAATCGATGAAAGACCTATGATTATACATGAGTTTGAACGGACTTCAGCCTATATCAATCAAAGTTTTAATTTTGAAATTAGAGTATCTAAAGGCACCTATATCCGTTCAATCGCCCATGATTTTGGTGTATCTCTGGATATCCCAAGTCATTTAAGTGCTTTAAGACGCACCCATTCGGGCCGATATTCATTATCAACGGCTTATCGTTTGGGTGAGATTGATGAATATACCATGCCAAATTTTAGTGTTGAAGATTACGCAAAAACACTGGATAAACTCGTTGTGGATGACTATTTGATTCCACTCATCCGAAACGGTGTCAGACTCGATGAACGTCAAACGACCATGGATGGCCCATTCACGGCGTATTCGAAAGACAATAAGCCGATCGCTATCTTTAAAAAAGATGGAAAAAATTATAAACCACTGATTCAGTTAGGAGAATAGCCATGGATTTACAAATCAATGATTTCCATGCTTTTAAAAATGACCAACCATTAACACTGACCATCGGCAATTTCGATGGTTTACACCTCGGTCACCAAGCATTGATCAAAAAAACTTTATACGCAGATACCGAAAGTGCTGTGATGACATTCTTTCCACACCCAATGAAAGTCTTAAGGGGAATGAAAGACCATGTGATTTTAATGAGCCAAGAGAAAAAAATCAAACTCATTGAATCGATGGGGGTTGATCACTTATTCATCGCTAATTTCGATATGCAAATGGCATCCACATCGAAAGAATCATTCATTGAAAGACTCAAATCCTTGAACGTTAAACGATTGGTACTTGGCATCGATTTTCGCTTTGGTTCGCATGCATCTGGTCATGTGGAAGACTTAAAGCAACATTTTGAAGTCATCATCGTCGAAAATGTGACTCATCAAGATACCCGCATTTCGACCACTTATATCAAAGACTTACTCTACTCTGGTGAATTGTCTAGGGCTGAACTATTGCTTGGTCGTCCTTATAGCATCGAAGGTGTTGTCATTCATGGTGACAAAGTTGGTCGAACTCTAGGTATGCCTACCGCTAATCTAGACTTAGAAACCTATGTGTTGCCACCAAATGGGGTTTACTATGTAGATGTACTTTATCAGGGACACATGTATCCTGGCGCACTTAATATAGGCTACAACCCAACCATCAATTACAGTGTTAAGAAAAGGGTAGAAGTTTACATATTGGATTTTAATGAAATGATTTATGGCAAAAAATTGGAGATTTTCTTCAGATTATATTTAAGACCTGAAAAGCAATTCAAATCGAAAGAAGCCTTGATTGAACAACTCCAAAAAGATATCGAAGATGTCAAACGTCTTTCATCCAAATGATTGATAACTTTCTTCGCGTATGTTAAAATAGACATAAGGTGGTGTATATCATGAAACTCGTATTAGCGATTATCTCAAATGATGATTCAAATAAAGTTTCCAAAGGTTTAGTTAAAGAAAACTATTTTGTAACAAAACTCGCAACTACCGGTGGTTTCCTATTAACAGGAAATACAACCTTTTTGATTGGTACCAATGATGAAAAAGTACCAAGAATTCTAGAAATCATCGAAGAACACTCAAAAACACGTGCAAAACTCGTGCCAAATTCGATCATCAGTGAATTTGGTATGTTCTCCAGCCTACCAGTGGAAGTTAAGGTTGGCGGCGCGACAGTGTTCGTATTAAACGTTGAACAATTTATTAAGATTTAAATCTTGCAATTTGTTCAATTTGTGTTAAAATGGTTATGGCGTAATCAAGGATTAAGGGTGCCTCCTAATCTTTAGATTCACGAGAAAGGAATATAAACATGGCAATTTCAAAAGAAAGAAAGCAAGCACTTATCAAAGAATTCCAAATCAATGATAAGGACACAGGATCTGCAGCTGTTCAAATCGCAGTCCTAACAGAAGAAATCAACCAATTGAACGCACACTTAGCTGTTCATACACACGATTTCCATTCTAAACGCGGCTTATTCCAAAAGATTGGCTTACGTAAGAGATTCTTAGCTTACCTAAAGAAGTCTAATTTGGAAGCTTACACTGCTTTGATTGAAAAACTCAATCTACGTGGCTAAAAGATTGCGAAAGCAATCTTTTTTTTACTAGTAAAAGGGCTTTATTTGGTGTATAATGATTAAGGCATACATATATAAAATAGAAGAAAATATAAAATGAAGGAGATTTTTATATTATGAGTGAAAAACGCATTTATGAAACGGTCATTGGCGGCCGTACGCTAAGAGTTGAAATCGGCGAATTAGCGAAACAAGCCAATGCAGCAGCCATGCTTTATTATGGAGATTCAGCCGTATTATCGGTTGCAGTCGCAAAAGACTCAGCATCCACCCAAGATTTCTTCCCGTTAACCGTATTGTACCAAGAAAAACTATACGCAGCAGGCAAAATTCCTGGCGGTTTCTTAAGACGTGAAGGTAGACCTTCCGAACATGAAACCTTAACCTCTCGTTTAATTGACAGACCAATCCGCCCATTATTCCCAGATGGTTACAGAAATGAAGTACAAATCATCAATACCGTCATGTCATCTGACCATGACGCAACCCCTGAAATGACCGCTTTAATCGGTTCATCTCTCACCTTGATGCTTTCAAACATTCCATTTAAAATGGGTGTCGCTGGTGTCATCGTTGGTAGAGTCAATGGTAAACTCATCATCAACCCTACCGTCGCAGAGATGGAACAAAGCGATATCGATTTAACCGTTGCTGGTACCAAAGAAGCCATCAACATGGTTGAAGCTGGTGCTAAACAAGTCACTGAAGAAGACATGTTAGCTGCTTTGATGTTCGGTCACGCAGAAATCAAGAAAATCGTCGAATTCCAAGAACAAATCCAAAAAGAATTGGGTCAAGAAAAAGCCGCTTTCGATATGTTCGTTGTGGATCAATCAATTGAAAAAGCCGTTAAAGCATTCGCTGAAGAACGTTTAATTAAAGCCGTATCCGTCAAAGGAAAACACGAAAGACAACATGCCATTGACTTAATCGTGGAAGAAACCGTTGAGAAATTCGGACAAAAAGCATTCTTTAAAGAAGTTGAAGGCGTTAAAGTATTTGATGCTGAAGCGAAAGATACTTACATGAAATCCGTTAAAATGACGTTAGAAAACATCGAAATCGATGAAGTTAGACGTTTAATTACCGAAGATAAAGTCAGACCAGACGGCCGTAAGGTTAATGAAATTCGTCCATTATCCAGCCGTGTTGACTTATTACCACGTGTTCACGGTTCTGCATTATTTACCCGTGGTCAAACACAAGCATTATCGATTACAACCTTAGGTTCCTTAGGCGAAAACCAAATCATTGATGGTCTTTCCCCTGAAGATTCCAAACGTTTTATGTTACATTATAACTTCCCACAATTCTCTGTAGGTGAAACTGGCCGTTATGGTTCTCCAGGTCGTCGTGAAATTGGTCACGGTGCATTGGGTGAAAGAGCGATTCTCCAAGTATTACCAAATGAAGAAGAATTCCCATATACCATTCGTGTGGTTTCAGAAATTCTTGAATCCAACGGTTCTACCTCACAAGCATCCATTTGTGCAGGTACCATGAGCTTAATGGCTGCAGGTGTGCCTCTAAAAGCACCAGTTGCAGGGATTGCTATGGGCTTGATCAAAAAAGGTGACGCTTATACCATTTTGTCCGATATTCAAGGGTTGGAAGACCATTTCGGCGATATGGACTTTAAAGTGGCTGGTACTAAAGACGGTATTACAGCACTTCAAATGGACATCAAGATTGATGGTTTAACCGAAGATATTTTAAGAGAAGCACTTGCTCAAGCAAAAGAAGGCCGTTTAGAAATCTTAAACCACATGTTATCGACCATTCCTGCGGTTAGAGAAGACTTATCGCCTTACGCACCTAAAGTCGTTATGATGAAGATTAACCCTGATAAGATTCGTGATGTGATTGGTGCCGGTGGTAAAATCATCAGTCAAATCATTGAAGATTGCAACCAAGTGAAGATTGACATCGAACAAGATGGTCGCGTATTCTTGATGCATTCTGATATGGTATGGATTAAGAAAGCCAAAGCAATGATTGAAAACCTAACACGTCAAGCTGAAATCGGCAAGGTGTATGAAGGTACAGTCGTTAGAATTGAAAAATTCGGTTGCTTCGTCGAATTATGGAAAGGTACTGAAGGTTTAGTCCACATCTCCAAATTGGCGAAAGAACGCGTAGAAAAAGTAGAATCCATTGTGTCTGTTGGTGATGTCATCCTCGTTAAATGCATCGGCATCGATGACAAAGGCCGTATTGACCTATCTAGAAAAGACGCTTTAGAACAATAATTTAAAGAAGATGCTTCGGCATCTTTTTTGTTAGGAGATTATATGATAACCATCGATGTTAAATCCAGTATGCCAACCGTTGAGGTTGCGAAAACATTATTACTGAATGGCATCAAAATGCATCGATCTGAAAAAGTGATCAAAATCATTCATGGGTATGGTTCATCTGGGGTTGGTGGTAAAATCAAACACATGGTCCATGCAGTATTAGAATCCTTAAAAGAGACCAATCAAATACGCGATTTTATCCCAGGTGAAGCCTTGGTTTCGTTCATGGGCTACGCCGATACCATTCAAAAATATAAACCTTTGATCATGAGTGATTCAGATTATCGAAGAGGTAATGATGGCATTACTTATGTCTTTATAAAGCCTTGACATTTAGTTTGATTTGCTATAGAATATACCTCGTCAATTGAAGGTAATCGAGCCGATTCGTCGGTTAGGAAAGTCCATGCTAGCACAGTCTGAGATGATTGTAGTGATTGTGCCTAAGGAAACAATAACTTAGGATACACGCAAGTGTAATGGCGGTTAAATTTGCTAAAGGAAACCATGCAAATACTGTAATGTGCCACAGAAACGAGTCCATTGGAAACGATGGAATGAAACGCGGTAAACCCCACAAGCTAGTAACCCAAATTTTGGTAGGGGCACTCGAAGCGCATAAATGAATGTAGCTTTGGGCTTATCATAGAGATAAATGATTACACTCGAAAGAGAACAGAACATGGCTTATGCAAGTTGACAACAATAAAAAACAGCTCCTCGGCTGTTTTTTTTTATTTTAAACGGATAAAAAAAGATGCAACCCATAGGGATTGCATCGATTTGTTTGTTGGATTATTTACCAGCGTATTCGAAAATATCGTCTAATAAGTGGAAGTAACCAGAAGTCTTGATGGTAACACCAGCAAGAGAGTCAACCATTGTACCATTGATAGCACCAGAACGATCAGCTAGAGGATCAACAGAACCATCCCAACCGTTTGCTGCAACATAGTCTAAGATTAATTGGATTTGTTCGTTCCATTCAAGTGTAGTCTTTTCAGTAGTAGAAGCTGTCCAAGCACCGTTAGCATAAGTATTCTTAGCACCAGTACCCTTCATGCCATAAGCTGCACCTAATTCTTGTTTAGTTTGATCTTTCCAAACGAATGTACCAGCAGTAGCATCTTTTGTTGCTTGTCTTACGTCGATTAATAAGTTAGAAACTTTGCCTTTTGCGTCTACGTTCATGGTTGCGAAGTAGAAGTCAGTACCAGAGCAGTAAATAGAAGTGAATAAACCAGCTTTTGCATTTTCAACTGCAGCTTTTGCAATTTCAGTGTATGCATTCTTGATGGTAACACCAGCCATACCGTCAACTGCGAAAGCTTCGCCGATTGGGGTAGAATCTAATGAATCAACACCATTTTCTAATAAGTATGCTTCGATTAAAGCAGCTTGTTCGTACCATTCTAATTGGCCTTCAACTTTAGCCATACCATAGTCATCACCAAGTTCTTTTTTAGTCTTAGCGTTCCATGCCCATGAATAAGCTTGTGTTTCTGTGTTTTGAGTTCTTGTACCTTGACGAACATCAATGTTGTAACCTACGATTTTACCTTTTTCAACGGTAACAGTTACGAATGTTACTTGTGGTTTGTTGGAGCTAACTTCTAGGCTGTAAGCTAAGAATTCGCCGTCAACTTTGAATTCTTTTTCTTGGCAAGCAGACAAGCCAAAAGCGGCTACTACGACAAGTAGTAATACCAAAATCTTTTTCATTATTAAATTCCTCCTATGAATTGATTTATTACGATATCATTATATCTTGTTGTCAACTAAAATGCAATCCCAAATAAAGATGACTTCTTTGAAAACGTTTTATTTCTATTTAAGCATGGCTAGATTGAAATATCTTGCTTATAAAGCGGTAAAATGATAAAATTTTAACGTTAGAAAGTGATGTGCAACCTTTGAATAAACATGATATATTAGAAAGACAAAAACGAATCCGAAATTTTTCGATTATCGCGCATATTGACCATGGTAAATCGACCTTAGCCGATAGAATATTGGAACAAACACAAACGTTGACTCAACGTGAAATGAAAGAACAAATTCTAGATGGTATGGATCTTGAAAGAGAACGTGGCATTACCATCAAATTAACTGCTGTAGAAATCAAATACCGCGCTTTGGATGGTGAACTATACACATTCCATTTAATCGATACCCCGGGGCATGTCGACTTTACGTATGAAGTCTCTCGCTCACTCGCTGCCTGCGAAGGCGCGATTTTAGTTGTGGATGCAGCTCAAGGCATCCAGGCACAAACCTTAGCAAATGTGCATTTGGCTTTACAAAACAACCTAGAAATTTTACCTGTCATCAATAAGATTGACTTACCAAGTGCTGACCCTGAAAAGGTCAGAAATGAAATTGAGGATGTCATCGGTATTCCCGCTGATCATGCAGTATTGGCTTCAGCAAAATCTGGTATTGGTATCCGCGACATCATGGAACAAGTGGTCGCGCATGTTCCAGCCCCACAAGGATCCATCGATGAACCACTTCAAGCATTGATATTTGACTCCATCTTTGATGCGTATCGTGGTGTCATTCCATATATTCGTATTAAAAATGGTATCGTCAAAAAGGGCGATATCATCGAAATGATGAGTAATGGTGCAACCTATGAAGTCATCGAAGTCGGTGTACACGCACCAAGGGAAGAAAAACGTGATTTCCTCGCGGCAGGTGACGTTGGTTACTTAACTGCAGCCATCAAAACCATATCACACGTACGCGTGGGTGACACGATTACATTAAAGAACAACCGTGCTAAACAAGCACTCCCTGGCTATCGTAAACTCAACCCTGTGGTATTCTGCGGATTGTATCCGATCGATTCATCAAAATTCAATGAATTGAAAGACGCTTTAGATAAATTAGCGCTTAATGACGCATCTTTGGCTTTTGAACCTGAAACGTCACAAGCTTTAGGCTTTGGTTTTAGAACTGGTTTCTTAGGTTTACTTCATATGGAAGTCGTTCAAGAACGTTTAGACCGTGAATTTGGGATTGAATTGATCGCTACAGCACCTTCGGTTATATATCATGTCAACTTAACCAATGGTGACCAATTAGTCATTGATAACCCTTCTAAATTACCTACCCCACAAGAAATTGAATCGATTGAAGAACCTTATGTTACTGCAACCATCATGTGTCCTTCGGATTATGTCGGTGCAGTCATGGACTTAGCACAAAGAAAACGTGGTTTATTTATGGATATGAATTATTTAGACAAAACACGTGTTATGATCCATTACGAATTGCCATTATCCGAAATTGTGTATGATTTCTTTGATAAACTCAAATCTTCAACCAGAGGCTATGCATCTTTTGACTATGAAATTGGTGAGTATAAAGAATCTAGACTACAAAAAATGGATATTCTATTAAATGGCGATGTGGTTGATGCCTTATCCTTAATTGTTCATCGTGATTTCGCTTATCAACGTGGTAAAGTCATCTGTGAAAAATTAAAAGAACTTATTCCGCGTCAAATGTTTGAAATTCCAGTTCAAGCAGCCGTTGGTAATAAAATCATTGCTAGAGAAACCATCAAAGCCATGCGTAAAGACGTATTAGCTAAATGTTATGGTGGCGACATCTCACGTAAACGTAAATTATTAGAGAAACAAAAAGAAGGTAAGAAGAAGATGAAAGCGGTCGGATCGGTAGACGTTCCACAAGAAGCTTTCCTCGCCATCTTATCGAACTCAGAAGAATAACATCCTTAAATGGATGTTTTTTTTATTTTATGTCATTTCTTAATTATATCTATATACGTAAATCTACGTATCTATTTCGGAATGAACACAGATATTTTAACTTTAAAAGATATCAAAAAATCATTTTTTCATGTGGCTACATCTATTTCAAATACCTTTATAATATCTAAATTACGCGATAAATAGCCTAATAATAGATTTTTTAATATATACAAATTTCTACGCAATGTAAAAAACTATTAATAGACAATTTTAATCTATATATAAGAATTTAAGATTCATGTTATAATCATTCCAGATGAAAGCGTTTTTCTATTATAATGAAAGTGAAGGTGGCTTTATGAACTCGATGGACAGCCTACTCGTGGCTAATTTTACTGAATTGTCTTTATTTGAATGTGGCAGGGAAAAATGTCAACCCGATAAACGCATTTTGATGGATATCAAACCATATCATATTTTTCATTATGTCCTTTATGGATCTGGTGTATTTATCTTAAATGCCAAAAAGTATTTTTTAAAGAAGGGCGATTTGTTTTATGTTCCACCTGGTTGTACTGCACAATATTATCCTGATCCAAACGACCCTTGGATCTATGTTTGGATCGGTTTTAATGGATCAAGATCGGATGATTATCTCAACCGCATCGGTTTATCCATTGACCAACCGATTTACCATGATAGTAAATCGCTCGAATTAAAGGCACTATTCAATGATTTAGCAGATAAATACAACCATTCAAAGTATTTAACCATTGAATCCTTGTCTGTATTCATCAGCATTTTATATCGTATGCTCATCAGTAATCGTAAAAAAGATATCTTACTGAGTTCAAAAGAAACACATATCCGTATGGCAAAACAATTTATGGAGAACAATTTTCAGTTTAAAATTAAAATCACCGATATCGCCAGTGCATTATCGTTGAGTCCAAATTATCTAGCCAATATTTTCAAAGAACAACTGGGGATTACTCCAAAAGAATATTTAACCAATCATCGGATGCAAAAAGCGAGTCAGTATTTAATTAACTCACAAATGTCGGTTAAAGAAATCGCATCCAAGGTCGGTTATGATAACGCATTACACTTTTCTGCAGAATTTAAAAGAATTAAAAAGGTTTCACCAACCTTATATCAAAAGAATAATCAATTATCGGAGGAATCATGAAAAAACAGTTATTATTCATTCTATCATTGGGATTTGTCATCCTAGCGACTGCATGTCAATCCAAAGCTTATGTGGATTATATCGATAAACCCATCAGTTTCACTCCAACCATCGGCGATAAACGAAACAATGAATCCATCGCAGACTTAAAAGTGATTTACAACGATGAGACTGCCGATCAAATCCAGGTTCTCCCCGTCGAATTATCGGATGATTTTATCATAGGCGTTGACATGTCATCCATCATCGATGTTTTGGATAAAGGCGGTGTATTTTACAACGCCAATGGTGAAGAACAAGATGTGTTTGAAATCTTAAAATCTTACGGTGTGAATTATGTACGTATCCGTTTATGGCATAACCCTACCAATTCAAATGGTTTAGGTTTCGGTGGTGGCAATAATACCACTGAAGTTGGTATTGAGATTGCGAAAAAGGCTGCACGCGTTGGTATGAGGATTGCGCTAGACTTTCACTACAGTGATTTCTGGGCAGATCCATCGAAACAAAGCATGCCAAGAGCTTGGACAGGTTATACCGATGAACAAGTGGTTGATGCGATCTATGAGTATACAAAATCAACTTTGAAATCCTTTGAAAAAGCGGGTGTTAGACCCCATATGGTACAAATCGGTAATGAAATCAATAACGGGATGGTGTATCCAAATGGAAACATCGCGACCCGTGGTTACCGTCGATTGGCGATGTTCTTAAATGCGGGTATCAAAGCGGTTAAAGAAATCAGTCCATCCATCCAAACAGTCATTCACTTGGCAGAAGGGGCTTCGGAGCAACGATTGACCTACTTTTTTGATAAAATGATTGAAAATAACGTCGAGTTTGACATCATAGGTTTATCGTACTATTCCTTTTGGCATGGTACGTTAGCGCAATTCCAACAAACTTTAGAAGCGCTAGATGCGCGCTATACTCAAAAAATCGCTGTCATGGAATATTCTTATGGCTATACCGATTATAGCAATGAATTTTCAGCCAATATTTATTCCTCTGAAATGGAATCTGAAGGTGGCTACAAAACCTCAATGCAAGGTCAAGCGAGCTACATTCGCGACGTTAACGCTGCGATTGCTTCCATAGAGTCTGGTATCGGTTCATTTTACTGGGAACCTGCTTGGTTAGCGGTGGCTGGTGCAGGCTGGGCTAGTAGTGGTGCCATTGAATATCTAAATGCACAAGGCGATGATGTCTCATCGATTGGCAAAGCTTCTTGGGCAAATCAAGCCTTATTCAGTTTTTCTGGTAAAGTATTACCTAGTTTAAATGTGTTCAATCTCATGAAAACATCGACATTTAACGATGAACGCATTGAAACGCTTGAAACAGAGTTATCGGTAGTAATCAATATTCGTGCCAATGAAACACTACCATCACATACCCTCGCTTATACCTCATTAGATAGACGAACCTTGGTTCCAATCACATGGAATAGATCAGAACTAGATGCCATTCAAGGTGCGGGTAATTATACCGTTCACGGCACAGTAACCCAAGGCAACCAAACCCTACAAGTCGTATGTACAGTCGAAGCCTATGAAAACTACTTGGTTAATGGCAGTTTCGAAGAAGGTGGAAAAGTCACGGCTGACGTCAAAGATTTTTCCTTAGTCAATGGTTGGCAAGTCACACAAAATATCAATGGTGCTGTAAAAATCGAAAGTAAAAATCCACGTACATCCGATAACAATGGACACAACAACTTAAATATCTGGGCCTCTGCCGCTTATGACTTCACAGTTTATCAAACTGTTACATTGTCACCAGGTACTTATACATTGGTCGTTTATGGCAGAAGTGCGATGAACGGAGAAGTCAATACACCAAGTGTATCGCTTTATGTTGGTAATGGTTCAACTATACTGTTCGAACAGTCCTTTGTTTATGGTGGTTCTTGGAGTGAATGGCAAAAAAATGAATTAACCTTTACAATCAACGAATCAATCACCGTTCAAATCGGTCTAAAAGGCACAGGCGCAGCCACTGCATGGGCACATTTCGATGATTTCGCCCTCAAATCAATGTAGGTGTTAAAATGAGAACAATCATCCCCATCAATGATGGGTGGCGTTTCGGTCATAAAACCGATGAAATAATCAAAATGAATATCGATGATAGCTATTTATCCTTAGTCGATATTCCCCATTCTAACGCCACTTTAGGTTATAACAATTATACTGAATCAGTTTATCAGTTTGAAAGTGTGTATCGTAAAAAAGTTTTCATCGAACATGCCATATCCAAAAAACATTTCATCCGATTTGAAGGTGTTTTACATCGAGCAGATGTCTATTTGAATGATCATTTTGTTGGTAGACATGATGGCGGCTATACCGCGTTTGAATTTGAAGTTACCCCTTATGTTCAATCGGGTGAAAATACCCTCGTGGTCGTTGTAGATTCTAGAGAAACTTTGAATATCCCACCCTTTGGTAAAACGATTGATTATTTAACTTATGGTGGTATTTATAGAGAAGTTTATTGGGTTGAAACCCCAATAAATCACATCAAACATGTCCATATTGCATTACAAAAAGATACCATTAAACCCACACTGCACTTTCAAATTCAAACCGAAGGTGGCACACGGGTTCGAATCCAACTGGCTGAACATGGTAACGTCGTATATGAAGGTGTATACAACCTAAAAGACGATATTGTCATCACACCAAATATTACCTTGTGGGATATCGATCATCCCGTTTTATACGATATCAAGGTTGTGCTCGATGACGCGGATTGTTATGTCTTTAAAACCGGATTCAAGCACAGTGAATTTAGAACAGACGGTTTTTATTTGAATGGAAAGAAAATTAAAATTGTCGGATTAAATCGACATCAAATATACCCTTATGTCGGCTATGCGATGCCGCGAAATGGACAAATCGAAGATGCGAGATTGTTGAAATCTTTAGGTAACGCAGTTCGAACATCGCATTACCCTCAAAGCAAGCATTTTCTTGATGCCTGTGACGCTTTAGGTTTATTGGTCTTTACAGAAGCCCCAGGTTGGCAGTATGTTGGTGATGCTTCATGGCAACAGTCATACATCACACAGGTCAAAGAAATGATTTTAGAACAACAACATCACCCATCGATCATTCTTTGGGGGGTTAGAGTCAATGAATCTGGTGACTTTGATGATTTATATGCGTCTACGAATGCTTTAGCCAAATCACTAGATGGTAGACAAACTGGTGGTGTACGCTGTTTCAGCTTTTCCAATCCACTAGAGGATGTTTACACCTATAATGATTTCTTTCACAATGGCACCAATGATTACATGAAGGCCATTAAAGATGTAACGATTGATCAAAAACCCTATCTGATCACAGAATTCAATGGTCACATGTTTCCAACCAAAACCTTTGATACCCCAACTCGAAAAGTCGAACATGCGTTAAGGTATGCACACATATTGGATGCGCACATGGGGAACCCACGTGTGACGGGTGGATTTGGCTGGCAGTTCATCGATTATAACACCCATGAACAGTTCGGTAGCGGTGATCACATCTGTTATCATGGTGTTTATGACGCGTTTAGATTGCCAAAACCAGCCGCGCATATTTATCTATCTCAACAAGAAAAACCACACTTAGCTGTTCTAAATAGTACCGATATTGGCGACTATGACGCCGGATACATCGATCATTTAGTTGTAGCAACCAATGCAAGCTACATCGAAGTGTACCAAAACAAACGTTTGTTGGGTTCATTTTATCCAGACACCAAGCATTATCCACATTTAAAGCATCCACCCATCATCATCGATGATTTTTATGGAGATGCCTATGCATCTTTGGGACTATCTGAAGATAAAATTAAATCTTTGAAAGCCATTGGGGCTGATATTGCAAAAAGGGGTGGTTTGGACAAGCTAACTTCTTTAGACACATATGACGCTAGCGATATCCAATTGGCTTGGCAGATGTATGGAAAGTATGTGGCTAACTGGGGTTCAGAATCATTCACTTACACCATCATCGGACATTATGAAGGTCAAACCATCCAAAAGGTCCTTGGTCCTTATCGCAACTATCAACTACAAATTCATGTTCATGAACCAGTGATTGAAGTTTTCGATACTTATGATGTTTGTAAGATTGATATAGAAGCGGTAGATGATCGAGGTAATTTAAAGCCTTACGCTTTTGATGTGATATCGATCACAACCAATGACGTTATCGAAGTCATCGGTGAATCCAATGTCTCATTGATTGGTGGACAACGTGCTGTTTGGATTAGAAGCAAAGCCATTGGTGTTGGCAAAGTGCTGATTCAACATCGCAATCGTCAAATACCCTTAGAAATCATTGTAAAAAAAGGCTCAAACTAAACTCAGTTTAGTAAAATATAGAGGAGAAAAAGGAGAAAAATGAAAAAAGTATTTTCACTCATGTTGGTGTTGATATCTATCTTCGGATTAGCTGCATGTCAACCCAAGGAAGAAGAATTAGAAGAGGTTTCATTGACAGTGTGGGCATCTGAATTAGACCAAACATTGATGCAAACCATGATCGAAAGTTTTAAAGAAGCGTATAAAGATGAAGCCATCTTTACCATTACTTTAGGTGCAGTTTCTGAAGCTACTGCAAAAGACCAAGTATTGACTGACATTGAAGCTGCTGCAGACGTATTCGCATTCGCAGATGATCAAATCAATGAACTCTATGTTGCTGGCGCGCTTCAAGAAGTACAAGAAAACACCGCCGCAATCATCGCTGCCAATGGTGGTGCAGAAGCCGGTGCCATTAAAGCAGCAACCAAAAATGGTAAACTTTATGCTTATCCAATGACTGCAGATAATGGTTATTTCCTATTTTATGACAAATCTGTTTATACAGAAAATGACGTTAAAACTTTGGATGGTATTTTAGCCAAAGCACAAAGTGATGGTTCTAAATTTACCATGCAAATCAACAACGGTTGGTATTTGTATTCATTCTTTGCAGGTGCTGGGTTACAACTAACCTATAACGGTACTGTAAATAGTGCCAATTGGAATAACGCGACTGGTGTTAAAGTCACCGAATCCATCATTCGCATGGCTTCTCACCCTGGATACATCAACTTAAATGATGCTGGATTCGTTTCTGGTATCAAGGATGGCTCCGTTTCTGCAGGTGTTAATGGGGTATGGAATGCCACTGAAGCACAAAATAAATGGGGTGCAAACTACGCGGCTACCAAATTACCTACTTACACACTCGATGGTCAACAAGTACAAATGAGTTCATTTGCAGGTTATAAATTAATGGGTGTTAACGCCCTTACATTACAACCTTATTGGGCAATGAAATTAGCTGAATGGTTCACCAATGAAGACAATCAAATCTTACGTTTCCAAGAACGTGGACTTGGGCCTTCTAATGTCAATGCTGCAAATTCTACTGAAGTGAAAGCTTCTCCAGCCATTTCCGCATTAGCACAACAAGGTGCCTTCGCAACCGTTCAAAATGTCGGTGGTAATTATTGGTCACCAACCGAAACTTTCGGAAATATGATCGTTAACGCCGAATTAACCCTTCAAGGCAACATCCAAGATGCGCTCGATATCATGGTTCAAGGTATTGTGGCTCAACCGATTGGATAATCGTTATAAACACTATGGGATAGGAATGCACTTAGGTGCATTCCTTCACCCTTTACACGAGGTCAACTATGCATATCATTCAAAACATGAATCGGTCTCTTCTAAAAAAACTTAATCGCTTTTGGTTAAATATAAAACGTTTTGGCTCTAAAATACATCAAGGATGGCAATCTTTGAGTCATGACTTTAAAACCGGTGATATCTATGTAAAACTATCCTTACTGTTCATGAGTATAGGTTTTTTTAGAAGACATCAGATTATTAAAGGCATTTTATTTTCAATCATTCAAATCGGGTTTATTTTGTTTATGATCTTTACAGGTATCCCAAATTTATCACGATACAATACCTTGGGTACCATTCAATTTGAATCCGTATATAACCCAATAACGAGACAAAATGAAGTCAATAATTACGATCACTCTTTCAAAATTCTATTGTATGGCCTCATCAGCATCATCGTGATTATCGTTTATGTGTATATCCATTTAAAAAACATCCATACACAAAGAAAACTACAATGGTGTGAAGCTGAAGGTCAGCACATCAACACCTTCAAAGAGGATTTAATTCAACTCAAAGATGATCGTTTCCACATCACTTTGTTGACTTTGCCAGTATCCGGTATTGTATTCTTCACAATCATTCCGTTGTTATTCATGATCTTGGTTGCATTCACCAATTATGACCAATTGCATATGCCACCAACCAAACTATTCAGTTGGGTTGGGTTTAGAAACTTTGAAATATTATTAACCACAGGTTCAAACACAGTAACATTTGGTTATGCGTTTAGAAAAGTTCTGACTTGGACATTGACATGGGCATTTTTCGCTACCTTTTTAAACTATATTGGTGGTATCATTCTGGCATTACTCATCAATAGCAAATATACCAAATGGCCTAAATTATGGCGAACCATATTTGTCATAACGATTGCTGTACCTCAGTTTGTGTCATTGTTACTGGTTAGACATTTCTTTGCTGACCAAGGTATCATGAATACCCTCCTAAGTTCAAACATCCCATTTTTATCTGACTACACCTGGATTGACTGGATTCGTCAACTCGGATTAATTGGTGCGAATCGTGAGTTCGTGCCATTCCTAACAGACCCTGTATGGTCAAAAGTGATGTTGATTTTAATCAACTGCTGGATTGGTTTCCCATACGTTATGCTCATCACAACTGGTGTATTGATGAACATACCAAAGGATTTGTATGAGTCTGCTGAAATTGATGGTGCCAATAAATTCCAACTATTCGCTAAGATTACGATGCCTTATATGTTGTTTGTTACCGCACCGTATTTGATTACGAATTTTGTCCACAATCTCAATAATTTTAATGTCATTTACCTCTTAACATCGACACGGGTCACATCCAACCAATTACTAGCAAATGCGAATGCATCAGATACCGACTTGTTGGTCACTTGGTTATTTAAGTTGACGCAAGACTACTACAACTACAAAATGGCCTCAGTCATCGGCATTATGATGTTCCTATTGTCAGCGATATTTACGTTACTCGCATTTAACTATACCATTAAATCCAATAAGGAGGACCGCTTCCAATGAGCCGAACACCCGATCAAATCAAACGTGCTGCTAAATCTAAAAAGCGTATAAAAACCATCCTTCATAATGGTTTATTGGCTGTGCTATCATTTTTTTGGTTAATTCCTATTTTCTGGTTGATTGCTTCCGCATTCAATACTGATCGTGGGGTCAACATTCGACAATTTTTTCCTACGAATTGGACACTGGATAATTTCTATCAATTGTTTTTTCAAACCGATAGTGTTGCTAACTTCCCTAGATGGTTCTTAAATACATTAACTGTGGCAGTATTCGCCTGCATCATCTCAAGTTTGTTCGTATTAATGGTTTCTTATACGATGAGCCGTTTGAGATTCAATATGCGAAAACCACTCATGAATATCGGTGTTATATTGGGATTATTCCCTGGTGTACTCTCAATGATTGCCATTTATTTCATCTTAAAATCATTGGGATTAACAGACAGTTTATTGGCCCTCATCATCGTCTATTCTGCCAGTTCAGGTTTGGGTTATTTGGTTGCGAAAGGTTTTTTTGACACCATCCCTAAATCCCTCGATGAAGCTGCAAGGATTGATGGTGCTACACAATGGGACGTGTTTTGGCGAATCATCATACCACTGTCGAGACCAATCATTGTTTATACTGTCTTATTAGCGTTCTTAGCGCCATGGGTTGACTTCGTTTTCGCCAATATTATTATGACTTCTCGTGACACCAATAAGTTCACAGTTGCGATCGGACTTTATAACATGTTAGACCGAAATTTGGTCAATAATTATTTTTCATTATTCACTGCAGGTGCAGTGGTCGTATCCATTCCTATATCGGTGCTCTTCATTTTCATGCAAAAATTTTATGTCGAAGGCGTCACAGGTGGGTCTGTGAAAGGTTAAGCACTGAACATCAGTGCTTTATCTTTGTATCTATAGTATAATTTGAATAGAAGGTGACTTTTATGGAACTTAAACAAACATTTAATGACGTATATCAACAACATCCAGAACGACTCTACTATTCGCCAGGTAGGGTCAACATCATTGGCGAACACATCGATTATAATGGCGGATTGGTATTTCCTGCTGCCATATCGATTGGCACTTATGCTGCAATTTCAAATAGAACCGACCAAATGATCCGGTTCTATTCATCCAATTTTAAAGATCAAGGTATCGTCACAGTATCGTTATCGGATTTATCTTATCAAGAAACCCATGGTTGGGTGAATTATGCGAAAGGTATCATCCAAACATTGATAAAGCGTGGTTATCAGATAGAACACGGTTTAGATGTCTTGATTGAAGGCAATCTCCCGCCAGCTTCAGGGTTATCATCCAGTGCGTCTTTAGAAGTGTTGATTGGTTATGTATTTTCAGATGTATTTAACCTCAATTTAACGCGCGAAAACATCGCTTTAATTGGTCAAGAAGTCGAAAACCATTATATGGGCTTACATTGTGGGATTATGGACCAACTGATTATTGCGAAAGGGATTGAAGGGAAAGCCCTCATTATGAATACCCATACCCTTGAAACCCATGCTGTAAACGCAACCTTTAAGGGCTATACCTGGGTCATTATGAATACCAACTACAAACGTAAAAATACCGATTCCAAATACAATGAACGCGTGAAAGAATGTCAAACTGTTTTGAATCAAATTCAAACGATTCAACCTGTTAAAACCCTGTGTGAAATCACACCAGATCAATTGGATTCTTTGAAATCATGGATCAAAGATGATGTTTTACTCAAGCGATTTAAACACGTCGTGACTGAACAAGCACGCGTGATTGAGGCCGAAAAACGTATGGCCAAAAATGACGCTATTGGCTTTGCTGCGCTATTGAATGCGTCTCATACATCGCTAAAAGATGACTATGAAGTTACTGGTTTACACTTAGATGTCTTGGTCGAAGGTGCGCTAAAAGCAGGTGCCATTGGTGCCCGTGTTACAGGCGCTGGTTTTGGTGGCTGTGCCATCGCACTTGTCCCAAATGATATCATGGGTTCATTTGAATCTTTGGTTTCACAAATCTATACAGATAAAACCGAACTCGTGCCTACTTTTTATGATGTCATATTTACGGATGGGGTGAAACGCATTGAATAAATTCATCACACTTGAAAACGAATACCTAAAGACAGTCATTTCGACGCTAGGTGCTGGTATTTATCAAATTTATTTAAAATCGAATCAAGAAATTCCTGTGTTAGTCACCAATACGAATCCAGATGATTACTTAACGAGTACAAATTATTACGGTAAATCGATTGGCCGCATCTCAGGTCGTTTATTTGGCCCAAATTATCAGCTAAATCAGCATGTATACGATGTGGAGTGTAATCCCAATAGCCCTTTTATGTTACATGGCGGTAAAGATGGGTTATGGATTAAAACATTTGATGTGGTCTCACAAAAATCGGATGAGGTTATTTTAGCCTATGTTGATCCTGAAACCAATACATTCCCGGGAGAACTATCTGTTCGCGTATGGTATCGTTTGGTCAATAAAACGGTGCATATTGAATATCAAGCTCAAGGGACAAAAGATACATTATGTAACTTAACCAACCATGTGTATTTCAATTTAAACATTGACGGTGGTGATATTTTAGACCACCATTTGATGTTGAATGCACGAAAATACAATGTCTTAGATGACCAATATCGATTCATTAAGCAAGCAAATGTCGCTCAAACACCTTTTGATTTTATACAACCAAAACCGCTCAGGAACGGCGTTTTAGCTTTGTTAGATACCGCTCAAAAAGGGCTTGATCACTGTTTCATCACCAACAGTAATCACGTTGGCAGTTTATTCGATCCCAAGACCCAAAGACGATTGAATGTCTACAGCAACTACCCTAGTGTGGTCATTTATACCCATAATTTCATATCTAAAAAACCACTGAATACCTTGGTACCTCAAGGGGTTCATTCAAGTATCACATTCGAATGTCAGTATGAACCTGATGGCATTCATCATCCTGTATTGAATTCAGCGATTTTACAGAAAAATGAACCATACCATCATTTTATTGATTTTGAGTTCGAATTTTAGGGGGCTATATGAATCCACTATTCGCTTTAGTTACATACGGTTTGAAACACCAATGGATTGTCGATCCCAATCCATCCTTACATAAACTATTACAACTCTATAAACAACCACTTAGCCCATTCGAAATGGTGGATGAACCCATCGATTTGGTCATGGAAAAGCTCTTGGATTTAGGGTTTAATATGGGCTTATTTGAACCCAATACCTTGAATGAGCGGGATGCTTTTGAAGCGTATTTATTTGATTTTGTGATGCCATCTCCATGTGAAACCAAAATGACGTTCTTACGCCTTTATCAACAAAATCGACGTAAGGCATTTGATTATTTATATCACTTATCCATGGATGTGAATTACATTAAAACCAAACGTATTGCTCAAAATGTGTCCTTTCATTATCCATCCATCTATGGGACAATCGATTTGACCATCAATCTATCTAAACCTGAAAAAGATCCAAAAGATATTGCGAAAGCTTTGGAACTTAAAGATGTACCAAAAACAGGTCCGAAATGTCTCATTTGTAAAGAAAATGAACACAATTATGACAATGCAAGAATGAATTTGCGAATCATTCCAATCACGTTATACAAACGTTTATGGCATTTTCAATATTCGCCTTATGCCTATTATAACGAGCATTGTATCATTTTAAGTGATGACCATACACCAATGAAAATGTGTGAAGAAACATTCCACTATTTGCTGGATTTCATCGATTATAACCCAGATTATTTCATTGGATCGAATGCAGATATCCCGATTGTAGGTGGTTCGATCCTCGATCATGACCATTTTCAAGGGGGAAAACACCATTTCCCAATAGAATCCGCTAAAATCATTAAATCCTATCAAATCCAAGATTTAACCCTCTCACACATTTATTGGCCTTTATCCACCATTAGATTGACCAGTAAAAATAGGGACATTTTATTAAAGGTATCCAAACGAATACTTAACCAATGGCGTGCCTACGATCATGAAGCACTCGATATCATTTCAAAATCTTATGGTTTACATAATACAATTACACCCATTGCGAGAAAAGTAAATGATGCTTATCAAATCGATATCATTCTACGAAATAATCGTGTGAATGAGGTGTATCCTGAAGGCATTTTCCACCCACACCGTGATGTCCAACACATCAAAAAAGAAAACATCGGTCTAATCGAGGCCATGGGGTTGGCCATTCTACCTGGTCGTCTCAAAACGGAACTTGCTAAAGGGTTAGATTTCATATTACATGGTACTATTTACCCTGAATTAGCCATTCATCAACCTTGGTTGAATGCATTAAAACAATCCAACCAAGTCCACAACATGGCAGACCTTGAAGCTGCGGTTGGTGACAAATTTAAAACGGTATTAGAGCATGCAGGTGTTTTTAAACTGAACGATTCAGGTATCCAAGCCATGGACGAATTCATCCAAAGTTGTATCCAATAACCGAGCAATCCTCGGTTATTTTTTTTCAATATTATGTAAACCTGTGTTATAATTATTTCAGGTGATGTTATGAAAGGCTTATACGTCCATATCCCATTTTGTGAGCACATATGTTTTTATTGTGATTTCGCTAAACGGGTGGCGAAAAACCGTGAAATGATCGATGAATATTTGGTCCATCTCAAAAAAGAGTTTGACCAAATCCCCCTAATTGATCGACAATTTGATACCGTCTATATCGGTGGTGGTACACCTTCGATGTTAGATATCAAGCAATTAACCTATTTACTAGAATTATTTAAGGACCTTAAACCTTTAGAGTATACGATTGAAGTGAATCCAGAATCATATACCCATGACAAAGGGATGTTATTTAAACAGTATGGCATTAACCGCGTTAGTTTAGGGGTCCAATCCTTTGAACCAGAAATCTTAACCTATATTGGAAGAAAACACCACAATACTCAAGTGTTCTATGCCATCGAAGATTTAAATGACATCGGCATTGACAACATCAGTATTGATTTAATCTTCGCAATTCCAGGTCAAACCATGGCTTCGATTCAACACGATTTAGACATCGTATCCACGTTAGCCATCAAACACATCAGTTACTATTCTCTCATTTTAGAAGAGAAAACCGTATTTTATCACCAATACTTAAAGAAGCAGTTTCGAAAAGCCGATATCGATTTAGAAGCCGATATGTATGAATACATCATCGACCGCTTAAATGCGTTGGGATTTAAACAATATGAAATATCGAATTTCACAAAAGGTAACCACGCTTCTAAACACAACCAACTTTATTGGTCGATGGATCCTTACGTTGGCATCGGCGCAGGCGCACATGGATTTGATGGTAAACTCAGAACTCAAAATCATCGCAATCTCCCTGATTACTATGAAAAACCTTTAGCCTCTGCTTATCATGAAACTGACCAACAATATTTATCCGATACCCTCATCTTCGGATTAAGACGATTGGAAGGCATTCGAATCGATGACATTGAAACACGATTTGGGTTCAAATTATTCGAAAAATACCCAAAATTGATTCAGTTACAAGCCCTGGGTTTAATTGAAATTGTGGATCTACACCTTCGATTAACTCGAAAAGGTTTGTTGTTGGGCAACCAAGTGTTTGAGGTGTTTATATGAAATACTTAATCAATGAATACCAATACTATCTAAAACGTGAAAAAGGGTTAAGTCAAAACACCATAACGGCTTACCTAAGAGATTTAGAACAATATCGGACCTACTTAGAAAAATCTTATGAAATCACTAAAATCCAAAAGATTGAACGAAAACACATTGAGACATTTTTGAAAAGTTTACACAAAAAAGATTTGTCTTCAAAATCGTTATCGAGAAAGCTAACCGCAATCAAAGGATTTCATCAGTTTTTATTGATTGAAAATGAATTAGATACGAATGTCGCTTATGATATAGAGTCACCTAAGGTTGAAAAAACGTTACCCCAGGTTTTATCGGTTCAAGAGGTCATTAAAATCATTGAAGCGGTGAAAGGGACCGATCCGCTATCAATCCGTAATCAAGCTTTATTGGAACTGATCTATGGTTCTGGGTTACGTGTATCTGAATTACTGGATTTGAAAATCGCAGATATCCATCTACTTGAAGGTTATGTTCGTGTCCTCGGTAAAGGCAATAAAGAACGCGAAGTTCCCCTAGGGGACATGTCTGTTCAAGCCTTAAGACTTTATTTGACAAAATCCAGAAATCAACTTACAATGAATAGCATAGATTACTTATTTTTAAATCAAGATGGGAAACGACTTTCCCGTCAAGGTTTCTTTAAAATCTTGAGGAAGATTGCGAAAGCAGCTGGGATTGATCGTGATGTTTCACCTCATACCTTGCGTCATTCGTTCGCAACCCACTTATTAGAAGCCGGTGTGGATTTACGCACCTTACAAGAATTATTGGGTCATGAAGACATTCAAACCACCCAAATCTATACACATATCAGTCAAAAACATTTAAAGGATGTCTATTTGAATACACATCCGAGAGCGAAGGAGAAAAACAATGTATAAACGCGTATTTTTAATCGTCATGGACAGCTTGGGATGCGGCGAAGCCCCAGATGCTAAAGACTACAATGACCTTGGTTCAAACACCATCGGTCATATCGCTGAAAAAATGAACTTGCATATCCCTAATATGCAAAAATTAGGTTACGGCAACATCATACCGATCAAAGGTGTGCCTGCTGTACAAGCCCCTCTTGCAAGCTATACCAAGATTCAAGAAGCTTCAACAGGTAAAGACACCATGACAGGTCACTGGGAAATGATGGGTCTTTACATTACTGAACCGTTCCAAACATTTACCGATACTGGCTTTCCTAAGGCATTACTCGATGAATTGACCAAACAAACCGGTAGAGAAATCATTGGTAATGTGGCTGCATCAGGCACAGAAATCATTGCTGAACTGGGTGAAGAACACATGCGTACTGGTGCACTGATCGTCTATACATCGGCAGACTCCGTATTACAAATAGCGATGCATGAAGACATTATTCCAATTGAGGAACAATATCGTATTTGTGAAATTGCTCGTGAAATCACAATGAAAGAGGAATGGAAAGTGGCACGTGTCATTGCCCGTCCTTTTGTTGGAACCAATAAAAATGATTTCAAACGTACACCGAACCGTCATGATTACGCTGTAAAACCATTTGGCAAAACCACATTGAATTTCATGGATGAACATGGATTGGATGTCATTGCTTTAGGTAAAATCAACGATATATTTGTTGGTGAAGGAATCAATCACTATGAACGTACCCTATCTAATGAAGATGGTATGGATAAAATCATTAAGATTGCAAAAAATCACCCATTTAAAGGATTATGTTTCTTAAATTTAGTTGATTTTGACGCCTTATATGGCCATCGTAGAGACCCAATTGGCTATGGTAAAGCCATTGAATCCTTTGATAAGGACCTACCAAAACTCATGGAATATCTCAATGAAGATGATTTACTAATGATCACCGCTGACCATGGTAACGACCCAATTCATCATGGTACAGACCATACCCGTGAATATGTACCGCTATTGGTTTATGCCAAAGGTAAACCTGGTAAAGCATTGCCACAAATGAAGACATTTGCGGATATTGCGGCTACCATCTCAGACAACTTTAAAGTGGAAAAAACCGAAAATGGTCAATCGTTTTTGGATTTAATATAAGGAGGGCATTATGTTAGAATGGTTACAATCTTTAACCCCTGAAGACATCATTGTCTTCTCCGGGATTCTTGTTTTATTTGTGACATCGATCATCACACTCGTTCGTTTGTCACGTATCGCGAACCGCGTTGGTGAACAAGAATTCTATATTCAAGAAACATTATTGGAGATGGATGGCGAACAATACATCAATTTAACCATCATTAATAAAGCTTTCTCTACCAATCATATCAACGTGGTCGGAGTAGAATTACGCAATGTATCTCATCCACTCGAAGAAAAATTGGTTATGATTGCCCCTAGAAGCAAATACCAAGTTCGCTTCAATTTGGCTGAAATCAAGAAATTCGTGTTCGCGAATCGTAAAAAATACCGTAAATTTAGAATTTATGTTGAGAATGAAATTGGCTTAAGAAAGTCCATTAAACCGAAAATCAACAACCGTTTTATGAAACACCAATACAAACTATTGAAACGTCAAGAACGCATCGAAGCGAAACGCATTCGTTTCAAATCTGGGCAATACAATTTCATGGAACGTACGGGATTAATCGTTGGTTTGGTATTTAGACCGTTCATTAAATTACGCCGTCACATGGTGTTATCGACGAATAAAACGTTAAGAGAATCTGAAATTCGTCGACAACAAAAGAAAGAACATGACGCCATCAAATATAAACTTGATCAAGATGAATTTGAACTCAATGAGATTCGTATTCGTGAAGAATCCATTAAGGAAAATCGCACCAGAGAACTTGAACTTGAACGCTTAAAGAAAGAAAAAGAACTCGAAATCGAACGTATCAAAGAAGCCACATTAAAACGTGAATTCGAAGAAAATAAAGCGAAGATTGAAGCGATTGTGCCTGAAGAAGTTGCACAACAAGAACTGGAACTCGAACGTCAAAATAAGAAACCAGAAGAGAAAAAACGCCCACGTAAAGTGAAAGTTGCTGAAGAAAAAGTGGAAGATGAAGCCGAAGTATCTGAACAAGCTTCTGTTTTACCAGTCGAATCAGCTCCACTGGCATCGGAAGTGCCAGTCGTCGAAGAAAATGAACCTGTAAAAGTTAAAAAACCGAGATCACGCAAGTCAAAGACTGATGTCATTGAGCCAGTGATAGAGACAAAAGAAGCCTCTGTTGAAAGCTTAGGCACCATTCCACTTCAAGAAGAGGATAAATAATCAAACCATACACAGATAATGTCCTTATCTGTGTTTTTTTCATTAATATGGCCATTTTTTGATCAGTTAAGACAGTAAAATCTAAATTAATTTCATTCAAATGTTAGTAAATGTGTTATACTAAAAACAAATATCGATACGAAAGAAGGCATGTCTATGCATCGTCACCATTCATCTAGAGAGTATTTAAGAGATTTTCTTGAACTAGACTTCTATACGAGATTAATCATTCTAGCCATTACGTTTATGTTATCAGTGGTATTTGGTATTTATAATTTTGTCATTGGGAAGCGAGATGTATTCACTTGGGTGTCCATTTCGTTGACAATCGGGACAGCCATCGCCATCATATTAATTGTTGTCTTTAGAAAAATAAAAAATGAGCGACAAAAACAACAATATTTTCGTTCAACCTGTTACAAAATCTATCAAAAACCGTACCAAAAGGAGTACCATTTACCGAATTATATCGATCAAATCAGTGCTTTTGAAAGCATCTACAACAAGTTTAAATGTCCATTATACTTCGATGTTGTGCTTGAAAATCAATCATTCGATCATAGCGATATATCCATTGATTTGATTTTATTCCATAACTCAGGTATATACGCCATTCAAGTTTTATCCTTTGATGGCCCCATAAAAGGTGACATTAGCGAACGTACTTGGACACCTTACTTCTATTTAGGTCTCAAAAAAACACTCAAAGTGGATCAAGATTTATATCATCACTGGATTAAAAGTAATCACTTATCCAATCCAATCATGCAAACCGATTTATATGTAAAAAATATTCAAAAATATTTACCCACATATCCAATTAAAGGCATAACTATTCTAAAAGAAACCATGATCGATGAAACTTTTGACGCCATGAATGAACGTCTTTTCTCACTAAAAGATTTCATCTCATACGTTCAAAATCAACCAAGTATCTATACAGAAAGCGATCTTAAAAACGCTCAAAACAAGTTAGAAAAAAACATCATTAAATACTAAAAAAAGAGTTCAATTGTGAGTTGAACTCTTTTTCTTTGGTTAAATTAGATTTCGATGATACGAAGGGTATTGGTTGAACCATGTTGTTGTGCCCAACCAGAGGTGATGATGATCTTATCGCCTTTTTGGAAGCCAAATTCTTTAGCCACATCGATAGCGACACGGTCATATGAACCCATGTCTGTAAAGTCTCTACGATAAGCAGAGAATACGCCCCAATAATAAGTCAATTGGTTGCATGTAGCGCGGTTATTGGATACTGCGATCACTGGTACAGAAGGTCTAAATTTGCATAGACGTTTAGGTGTACCACCGGTTTCAGTAAACGCGATGATCACTTTAACTTCAGGTAATGTGAGCGCACTTAAACTAACAGAGATACCAATCGCATCGTTTACTGTGGATTGTGAGGTTTGAATCGCTTTTTGTAGCTTTTCATAATAAGGAATGTTGTCTTCAATGGCTTTCGCAATGGTATCCATGGTCAATACTGATTCCACTGGGTATTCACCAGCAGCGGATTCACCGGATAGCATGATTGCATCAGATCCATCCAAAATGGCATTCGCAACGTCAGAAGCTTCAGCGCGTGTCGGACGTGGGTTGCTCATCATAGATTCTAACATGTGTGTAGCGGTAATCACTGGTTTGCCTTTAGCATTGGCAACAGAAATGATTTTCTTTTGATAAAGTGGCACTAGAGCGGTTGAAACTTCAACCCCTAAGTCACCTCTAGCAACCATGACACCATCACAAACTTCAAGGATGCTTTCGAGTTCATCGACGCCTTCTTGAGATTCGATTTTCGCAATGATTTCAATTCTTGGTGCATTGAATTCTTTGAGGATTTCTTTGATTTCTAATACATCGTCTTTACGTCTAACGAATGATAACGCGATCATATCGACAGCCATTTCAGCACAGAACTTCATGTCCTCTTTGTCTTTTTTAGATACAAAAGGCATTGACAATTTAACGTTAGGTACGTTCACACCTTTTTTGGTTTTAATAACGCCGTTGTTAAAAATCTCGCAGGTTAATACTTCATTGTTAGCTTCGATGATATTGAGACGCATCTTACCATCGTCAATGAGTAAGAAATCGCCCACTTTAATGTCATCAAATAATTCTCTACAATCGATATGGAAGGCTTCTTTGGTACCAACGATTTGTTCTTTATGGACTTTTACAATGTCACCCTTTTTAAAGGATGCGAAACCATTTTCGAATACACCAGTACGAATTTCTGGTCCTTTGGTGTCAGCTAAAATACCGACAAAACGGCCCATTCTCGCAGCGACACGGCGAATGGTTTCAATGCGGTTTTTATGTTCTTCATGTGAACCATGGGAGAAGTTTAAACGTGCAACGTTCATCCCTGCTTCAATCATTTTTTCAATCATTACTTCATTTTCACTGGATGGTCCAATGGTACAAACAATCTTGGTTTTACGTTTCATAAAATGCCTCCTAAATTCGATTTTTCGTAGGATCAATTCTGTTATGAATATCCTGATTAAACATCCATAAGTATTTTACCACATATTTCATAAAAAGGTAGATAAAAGGACAAGTTTTTCATATTTTCACAATTCCTTTCAAAAATCACAATAAACCCCATAATGGCGAGATAACGATGTAAAATCTAGAAAGCGCTTTACTTAATTTATTCATAATAAAAAGCCTAGGGTCGCTAGGCTTTCAAGTTAAAATTCAAAGTATTTTTCAACCTTTGTATTGGCTTGACTGAGGGCTAACATGAGCTTTAATCGTGCTTTTTGACTCGATAAATCACCAGCAAATAAGACGCCTAATTGTTTCAAATGATAGCCTCCGCCTTCATATCCATACGTGTCACGCACGCGTCCTTTAGGACAACGTGAAGTAATAACAACCTTAATCCCTTGGTCAAGTGCACGCTTAATTGCTGGTACCATGGTTGGTGGGACATTCCCTCGACCAAATCCCTCTAAAACAATGCCCTGAACTTTTTTTGAATCAACGAAGAAGTCAATAAGATCACCATTTTGACCAGTTACGACTTTAACAATTTCAACTTGAGCCGTCAATTGAGAAGGTGTTAAGTGATATTTTTTCTTTGCGGAATCACGATAATATGTGACATCCTGTTCGTCGACAATCCCAAGTGGACCAAACTCCATAGATTTAAATGTATCTAAAGCGAGGGTATGTGTTTTCGTAACTTCAATGGCTGAATTGATTTCATCATTCAAAACCACAAGACACCCACGATTGTATGAGTTATCACTGGATGCAACCAATATGGCTGACAATAAATTACTAAACCCATCATAACCCAGTTCAGAGAAATTTCGCATAGATCCTGTAACGACAACAGGCTTTTTGGTCTGGACATATAAATCCAAGAAATAAGCTGTTTCCTCTAGTGTGTCTGTTCCATGAGTAACCACAGCACCAACAAATTCATCACTAGATAAGTAGCTATCAATCAGCTGACCAATTTGTAACATATCGGTTGGTGTGATGGATGGAGAAGGCTTCATAGAAAATAAATGCGGAACCAATGTAAAATTATGAAAACGCTTTCCTATTTTACTGATTAAATCAGATTCATTATTCGATATGACAGACTTAGATGTTTGATCATCATTGGTCATGGAAATCGTTCCACCGGTAAAGACAATTAGTATTTTTTTCATAGTCATCAACTCCGAATTCATTTTACCATGAAGCCATGAAATTTGCATTTAAAAAAGATGGTCTTGAAAGAGAATTTTTTCGAGATTAAAAGTGAAGCTTAAACGATATACCCAAAAATGGTAAAATACACCCATCACATTTTGAGAAGGCCGAAATTTAAGGCAAATGAGTTTTAAACATTCCCACAAAAAACCCATCGACCGCACTATAGTCGTTTTTCTATATGGTTTACATAATATACATTATAGGTACAAACATAAAAATAAAATAAGAAACTTCTCTTGATTAAATGATATCACGAATAGAACTTTTATATTGTTTAATGAGGCAATTAAACCTATTGAAAATGATTTAATTATACTCACTAATCGATTATTATATAATTAATATAGTGCGAGAGAGGTGTTTTTAACAAATGACATCTTGTATTGTTAACATTTGCCCATCTAGGGTCATTTTCGACCTTTTTAGGTGTTTTTTGGGGGATTTGTTTAGACCATCTTCTACTGCTAATACTTCTTCTTTTTCTCATGGGTATAGGTGTCATTTTTCATTATCACGAAAAGGAGGTATGATTACAGTTATAGACTATTTTTCTTCCATCGTGTTTGTGTCACTATTTTTGGAATCAGGTATCTAATCATCTTTTAATATAATATGAATATATATTCGTATTATTACCTATGGTTATGTATTGATGTTTATATGGAATACGTATAAAATAAAAATATAAGAAACGAGGTAAAGAGATGTCTCTAATTTTTAATCGTGTCACCTTACCCCATACACATTTAGTTCAAGTCATGGGGAAATCACCAGACGAGGTTCAATCCGAACTTCATAAATACTTAGATCAAAATGCTGTTAGCGATTTTGAAGTTTATACGTTTGACATGGTCATTAAGCAAGGCGGTGTACGCAATGTCCTTTATGTTGGTTACGCATCCATCCCCGCAGGGCTTAAATCGGTTGGACAATCCAAGGTCATTTCATTAAGCAATAATAAATTCATTGAATGTGAAATCCCTATCTCGAATTATGAAGATTTCTTAGATGGCAAATTCAATGATGAAATGACTGAATACAAGAAAGACAATCAATTGAAAGATGATATGTCTAGTGTATTCGCTTTGTTTCAAAAGAATGACAATGTCGTTCGTGTTTTAATCCCATATAAATAGAGATCAAAAAAACGCATATCGGCCGATATGCGTTTTGTTTTACTCTGCGTGGTTGAATAGATCCAACTGTTGGGGATTGAACTTTTCTAATTTGTCAGTGACCCTTAACCATTGTGCTGTACGACCACTGCCAAGAGGTCGAATGAGACCGCGTTCTTTCAAACTCATCAATGTTCGATTGATGGTAGCGTCTGAAGCATACGGATGTTTGGCACGGATGTCTTTTTTACTAAAGGTTGCTGGCCCGCTTAAAACAGTGCCTTCAATACTGTTGGTTTTATTCATTTTGCGTTCGAACTCATATTCATGTGCTTTAATTTCTACATTCTTGTGTAAGGTTTCTAATACATTGACAAGAATGCGTTGAATGGGTTCGGTTTGTGAGAAACCTTCACTCCAGTTATAAGATGCTTGAATGAATCCACTATCAAACTGTGGTTGTAAAGGTAATAAAGCTTGAAAGAATGAATCGTAGCGGCATACTTTAAAGTATTTCGCTGCGAGCGTATAAATTGTCATTAATCCAATCAAATCGTTTCTATCCGAAAATAGCCCTAATTTAACAAAATCGATATAGAAGTTCGTCATGATTTGAACCATCTCATATTTGTTGTTTCGTCGATGTTGATGAAACAACTCAATGATCTTTTTGAGTTTGTCTTCTGGTGTCAATTCTTCAAAAGATTTCGCTAAACGTTCCGCTTTCGCTTTGGGGTCTCGAATGAGTCTGATATCATCATACCCTCTAAACATCGTTAGGGTGAGGTCTTTGATCTCATTGGTGGTCAAATCGAAGGTGTCTGCCAATTGTTGTACACGAGATAAGATTTCTTTTAAGTTTTTTAATAGGATCTCATCTTTGTTTTTCGCAACAAAATCTTTTTTCGGATCGCTCAATAATTTGATTCTAGCCGGTGTTAAATTCAGCTTTAAATAATAAGCCAATGCTTGCGTATCGAGTTCGAGTGTGGTTCTTGCCATCACTTCATCATCACGGCTAAACAACGCTTTATAATAATAGGATTGACCCTTTTGTTCATACAGTCTAAACAACTGCATGACCAAGTCATTGGGCAAATGCAATCGTTCCATGTTGCTCAAGCATTTCAAAATAACACCTCCTTAGATTGTTTTTTTATACGTGGAATACAGACCCACCAATGAATTCTCTCAAGAGTGAGTTGTTTGGTACTAAATCATCTTCAATGTCTTTAAAGTATTTCAAGAACTTAATGAGGCGGTTGGCGGTGATGAAGTGTTCAGAATCCCTAGGAATCGCATTGAGCGTTCTAAAGGCATGTTTCTTCATGACGGCTAACTCATAAGTGAGTTCTGAATTAAAGACATAATTGGCGGTTTCTTGGTATGGATAAATCCATTTGAATTCACCACGACGAACACTCGCCCACATCGCGATGGTTTCTTCCGCTGGTGAGTTTCTAAATTTTTGGTCACGTACAATACGTCTTAATAAACGTAAGTCCGTAAAACTGATTGGATTGTGATTGTCGATGTGTAATTGGGTTTGAGGGGCGATGAACACCTTGAATTTTTGATGGTGTGGAATCGACTCAGTCAAACGGTCATTCAAGGCGTGGATGCCTTCAATGATGATTGGGGTGGTTTCGCTGATGCGTACCTTACGACCATCTTCACGCTTGCCTAATTTGAAGTTGAAGTGTGGTAAGGTAACCTCTTCACCTTGAATCAAAGCCAACATTTGTTCGTCAAATAGTTGAATATCTAGCGCTTCAATGTGTTCTAAGTCTGGGTTTCCAAACTCATCTTTAGGCGCTTGAGATTTCGGCTTATAGTAGTCATCAATCGAAATCATCAACGGTTTAATCCCTCTGGATAAGAGTTCAATTCTCAAACGCGTTGAGAATGTCGTTTTACCAGATGAGGATGGTCCCGCAATCGCAATCAAACGAATCGAATCGATGTCGGATGCAATTTTATCACCCAATTCCGCCATTTGACGGTTGTGTTTGGTTTCACACATGTTGATGAGTTCTACCTCTAAACCCTTTTCAACATATTGGTTGAGTTTTGAAATATAATCGCCACCAATGAGTTTACCCCATTTGGTTGCTTCTTTAATGGTTCTTGAGAAAATCGGTGCATCATCAAATGCTGGGATGATACCACCAAGTTCGCTGCGTGGGTATTGGATAATGAATCCAGGATGGTAAAGGCTTAGCACATATTGTTTTAAGTAACCTGTGCTAGGCAACATGTAACCAAACATATAGTTGAAGTATTGGTCACAGGTGTACATATTAACTTTGTCTTCATCGCGATATTTTAAAATACCGACTTTATCCATACTGCCACTGGATTTGTATAGTTCAATTGCTTCTTCTAAATCCATATTTTTACGGACAATGGGTAAATCAAGTTCAACCAATCGTTTGATTTCGGAATCAATCGATTTGATGATGGTACGATCAATCTTTTGATCTAAGTTTTCTAGCACCCCTAAAATGGCTCTAGATACGCTATAGTTGAATTTAACATTGACGTTTGGATACAGATTTTTTACGGCCATCGCAATCACATATCTCAAAGTCGCTTCATAAATTCTGACAGCGTCTCGGTCTTTTAAGTCCAGGAAGACCACTTCTGAATTTTTAGTCAACGGGAATGTTAACTCTCTAATTCGGTTGTTGACGGTTGCAGCGTAAGCTTCAATCCCCAATTGATTCTTGAGTGCTTCAAGCGTCATGCCTGGATCAAGTTCTAAGACTTGATTTTTTACGGTAATTCTAATCATGTTACTCCTTCCAATCATCTTCTTCATCGAAGATTGATAATTTTTTAATTTGGATTTTCTTAGACTTTGTTTCCTTCTCTACCGGTTTTTGNNTTTTTAGTTCTGGTTGTATTTTTGGTTCTTCTTTAATGATGGTTTGAGCAATCGGTTTTGGCTCCGCTTTTGGTTTAGGTACCTTTACAGGTTTTTCCTTCTGAACGGCTTCACCTTTTTCAATGATGTCTTCATCTATAGACTCACTCGANNGTTTCAATGGTGATGAATAAGGATTTGCCAAAGGTGTTGAAATCGACAAATGGTTTACCATATTCTGCGCTCGACTTGATATCCTCAACCTTGAGTTGAACTGAACCCAACTTCGCAGTGATGAGGACAGAAACATTTTCTTTGATTTGTTCATTTGAAAGTCTTGAAACGTCACGAATGAAATGCGGATTACGTTTCTTCATCGCGAACAATTGGATTGGATTCTTCAATCGTTTAGACAATGGAATGTTAGCAACCTTTTCTCGTTTCAAATTACCAAGGGAGGTTAAAATAACCAAATCATCCGATGATTTCGCATAAATGGCTTTGACAACTTTATCATCACCCACCAGTGGTAATGACTTAATTCCACTGGCTTGTGTACCATAGATTGGGACATCGGTCGAATTGAATCTAAGCGCATTCGCTTGTTTGGTAAACACAATGATATTATGTTTTGGTCCGAGTTCAACAGAGGTTAATTCATCGTTTTCATCGACCTTCATCGCACGGATTGGTTTGGTGTAACGAGAAACATTGAAATCACTCAACTTGGTTTGTTTGATTTGACCGGATTCCGTAATGAGCAACAAGGTTTGATCTTCAACGAACTCACTGATACATAAAATCTTAATGATGAATTCATTTTTCTCGATTGGGATGATGTTGTTGATGAAAGAACCCAAATCTTTCCACTTGGTTTCTTCAATCTCAAACACAGGCATATACAAATAATTACCTAGGGTAGTAAACATCAACAGTGTATCTTTGGTCGATACTTCTTGATCGAATAACATACCATCTTGTTCTTTTAGACCTGGTTGTTTAGATGCGACATAACTACGAAGATTCGAACGTTTGATGTAACCATCTTTGGTCACACCTACACGAACACGTTCTTCGCTGATGAGGTCAGATTTTTCAATCTTGATGGCTGAAATTTCGTCTTCAATTTGTGTTTTTCTTTCTGTCCCAACTTTAGAAGAGACTTCTTTGAGTTCTTTCTTAATGACAGACAATAAAACCTGTTCATCGGAAAGTACTTTGGTAAGCCATTCGATTTTTTCAGTCAGTTCATTGGATTCTTTGATGAGTGCGTCAATATCTGTTGAGCTCAAACGATATAATTGTAATGTGACGATGGCTTCCGCTTGTAATTCTGTAAAGCCAAAGGCATTCATGATGTTTTCTTTTGAGTTTTGTTTATTTTTAGATTGACGAATGATGTGGACAACTTCATCGACGACATCCACCATTTTGATCAAACCATTGACGATGTGCAAACGTTTCTCTGCACGATCGAGTTCAAAGTTTGAGCGATTGGTGATGACTTCCTTTTGATGGTTGATATAAGCATCTAAGATGTCTAAAATACCCATTTGAACGGGTCTTTGGTGGTGTATCGCAACCATATTATAGTTGTATGTGATTTGTAAATCGGTATTTTTTAACAAGTAAGCTAGGCAAATATCTGGATTAGAATCTTTCTTAAGTTCAATGGAGATTCTTAACCCTTCACGGTCAGATTCGTCTCTAACTTCTTGTAAATCTTCCAGTTTTTTATCAATTCGAAGCATATCGATCGACTTAACCAATTCTGCTTTGTTGACTTCAAATGGGATTTCAGTCACGACGATTCGGGTTTGGTCTTTATTGAATGTTTCGAAAAATGTTTTTGAACGGATAATGACTTTCCCAGACCCAGTTTCGAAGGCTTGACGGATACCATCACGGCCTTGAACAATCGCACCGGTCGGAAAATCCGGTCCTTGAACGATTTTTAAAATGCGTTCCACGGTTAAATCGGGTTTGTCGATTCTTTCGATGGTAGCTTTAATGATTTCTTTTAGGTTGTGTGGTGGAATCTTGGTGGCGTAACCGGATGAAATCCCGTTCGCACCATTCACAAGTAGGTTTGGAAACTTCGCAGGTAAAACGGTTGGTTCCAATTCTTCATCATCGAAGTTTGGGATGAAAGGCACCGTACGTTTATCGATATCGGCGATCAAAAATTCAGCTTCTTTAGACAATCTCGCTTCGGTATAACGCATCGCCGCAGCCGAGTCACCATCGATCGAACCGTTGTTCCCGTGCATGTCGATCAAGCAAACGCCCATTTTGAAGTTTTGACTCATACGAACCATCGCTTCATAAATCGATGAGTCACCATGTGGGTGGTATTTCCCCATGACTTCCCCAGCGATACGAGCCGACTTTTTATATGGTTTGTCGTTAAACATACCCATTTTGTACATGGCAAAAAGAATGCGTCTTTGAACGGGTTTGAGGCCGTCACGCGCATCCGGTAATGCTCTATCTTGGATGATGTATTTGGAATAACGTCCAAAACGTTCCCCAACGATGTCTTCTAAACGTTCGCTGGTGATTTTCTCTTCGATAAAGGTATCAATGGCTTGGGAGACTGGTTTCTTACTCATAATCTGCCTCCTTGATTTGATAATCGTCATCATCAATAAATTCAACGTTGTGTTCAATCCATTCACGACGTGGACCTACTTGGTCACCCATCAAGACGGAAACGCGTTTTTCAGCTTCGCCTTCGTCTTCTAGACGGACTTGAATCAATGTGCGTGTCTTAGGGTCCATGGTGGTTTCCCATAGTTGGTCAAAGTTCATTTCCCCTAACCCTTTGTAACGTTGAATGGTGGTGTTCCCACTTTGAGTCAGACGTTTCAACTCAACATCATTCCAAGCATAGTTGGAAAGGAGTTTGCCACCCTTCTTTTGGGTAACTTTATATAATGGTGGTAAAGCGATGTATAATTTACCCGCTTCAACCAATGGTTTCATATATCTAAAGAAGAATGTGATCAACAAGACTTGAATATGGGCACCATCGGTGTCAGCATCGGTCATGATGATGACTTTGTTATAATTACATTTATTAACATCGAAATCGGCACCAAATTCCGCACCAATGGTGTGGATGATGGTATTGATTTCTTCATTTTTCAAAATCGCGTCCACGGTTGCTTTTTCAGTGTTGATGACCTTACCACGCAGTGGCAAAATCGCTTGGAAACGACGGTCACGACCTTGTTTTGCCGACCCACCAGCAGAGTCACCTTCGACTAAAAATAACTCATTTTTAGTTTTGTCTTTGCCTTGAGCTGGCGTCAATTTACCTGATAAGGAAACTTCTTTTTTGTTTTTCTTCTTATCACTTCTGGCTTCATCTCTGGCTTTACGGGCAGCCTCTCTGGCTTTAAAAGCATCAAATGCACGTTTGATTAAACCTGAAGAGAATTCCATATTTTCTTCTAGGTAATAGGTTAATTTATCGTAGATAATCGATTCCATCGCGTTTCTTGCTTCAGGTGAGCCTAACTTGGATTTGGTTTGTCCTTCAAATTCAAGGAATGCTTCAGGGATACGAACAGAGATGACTGCAGTCATGCCTTCGCGGATATCAACACCATCGAGATTTTGATCTTTTTCTTTCAAAATGCCGTATTTTCTTGCATAATCATTGATGGCTCTCGTGGAAGCACTCTTGAAACCAGTTTCGTGAGTCCCACCATCTCTCGTACGGACATTATTAACAAACGAAATGATGGTTTCGCTGTATTGATTGGTAAATTGGAATGCGGTTTCGACTTCAATCGCATTGTTTTTATTGACAGTATATACACCCATTAAATCTTTTACTGGGTGATACTCTTGTTTGCCTTTGTTTAAGAATTCAACATATTCAGAGATACCGCGTTCGTATTGAAACACGTCACTTTGATTGGTACGTTCATCATTCAAGGTAATTTTGAGATTGCGGATTAAAAAAGCACTCTCACGGAGTCGGTCTTTAATGGTGTCATAGCTGTAGAGTGTCGTAGAGAAAACTTTCGGGTCTGGTTTAAACCAAACGGTCGTTCCGGTTCTTTTGGTTTTACCGAGTTCAACCAATGGGGAAATGACTTTCCCACCTTCCGAAAAACGTTGTTGCATGATGAGACCATCACGATAAATGGTGACTTCTAGGAATGTTGACAAGGCATTAACAACGGATGCACCAACACCATGCAAGCCCCCAGATACTTTATATCCACCCTCAGAACCAAACTTCCCACCAGCGTGTAAAACAGTAAAAATGATTTCCGTCGTTGGTCTGCCAGATTTATGCAACTTATATGGCAAGCCGCGACCAAAATCATTGATCACTATGCTATTATCATTTTTTATGGTGACGTTAATCTCTGACCCATAACCAGATAGGGCTTCATCGATCGCATTATCGACAATTTCCCAAACCAAATGGTGTAAACCCCTGGTATCGGTTGACCCGATATACATCCCAGGACGTTTTCTTACCGCTTCGAGTCCTTCCAATATCTGGATCGAATCCTCAGAATAAGTCTTCTTCAATTCTTCCATTAAATCAGTCCTTGCTTTAGTGATATTATACCAAATTTTAAACCGTTTTCACAATAAAAAATATAGTCATTTTCGATATTTGCAGTATTTTAATTGGAATTTCAAATTATATGATATAATATTGACGTTACGAGGTGAAAAGATGGGGTTTATCGCTATACAAATCGGTTTAATTTTATTCGCTTATTTGGTTGGTTCTATACCGAATGGACTATGGATAGGCAAAGTTTTCTTAAAGATTGATTTAAGGGAACATGGTTCAAAAAATATTGGGGCTTCGAATGCCTTAAGAGTGATGGGTTTAAAGCTAGGTATACTAACATTCGCACTCGATGCACTGAAAGGTGCTTTGCCAATCATCATTGTTAGAATCTTAAAAGCAACCATTGAGCTAACGACCAATGTGGTCATTCTCGATCAAGCTTACGATTATGAAATCATCTTTGGTGTGGTTGCAGTACTCGGTCATACATTCCCACTATTCAATCACTTTAAAGGTGGAAAAGCTGTCGCATCTTCTGCAGGTATCGTGTTAACCTTAACACCGATTGCAGGGATCTTATGCATCATCACATACATCGTCACTGTCATCCTAACAAAATATGCTTCACTAGGTTCAACGTTTGCAGCACTAACGGTATTCGCTGCAGCATTCATTGAGTTTTGGATTAGAGGTTTATTGTTAGAACAACTATTTGTGTTGATTGTATACACAATGATGATTTTGTTTATCTTCTATCGCCATCGAGAAAACTACAAACGTTTGCTTAAAGGCACAGAAAATAAGATGTCATTTACAAAGAAAAAAGTATAATACCTGAACCCTTCATTTTTGAAGGGTTTTTCTATGGTATAATGCATTTATGTTAGGATGTGAAATCATGTTGATTAAATCCATCGAATTCCCGACCGTTTTGGATCAAAACTACCCCTATTATTTG
>DJWH01000109.1 GCA_002441525.1 Acholeplasmataceae bacterium UBA6235
AATTGAATAAGCACCGCTTTATCCGAACGAATGATGCTCATTTTGGTTTCAAATAATAACCACAAAGGCTCTTTCTTTAATAAGGTTTTGTGGTAATTTTTGACACAGTTTATGAGTTCAATGACATCATCTTTTTTGGCCATTTCCATAACGATGGCGCGGTCTTTATTTAAATAAGGTAGGAATTCTGCCAAATAGGGGTCAACCCCTGCTTCCTTCAATTCTAAAGTGAGTTCATGCTCACTTCTTGGTTTTAAGAAGATGATTTGACTACGTGACTGAATGGTAGGTAAGACGAGTTCTGGATTATCTGACAATAAAAACCCTACGGTTTGTTTGGATAGGGGTTCTTCTAAAAATTTTAATAGACCATTGGCCGCAGCGGTAGATAATTTATCGACTTCATCGATGATGTATACACGTGCACCTTTGGTTAAAGATGTCTTGGAAAATTCGCTTTGTAAATCAGCGATTTGTTCCTTTTTAATGTTTTGACCAGCAGGTTCGATGAACATTAAATTCACATGCCCATTGGTTTTGAGAAATTCAGCACCATCTATCTTATTTAATAGTAATGCGTTCGCAATCTCGAATGCCAGTTCTTTCTTTCCGGAACCTTTCGGACCAGTGAATAAATATAAATGACTTAGACGGTCTTTAGCAATCGCTCTTTTAAATTGATCTAGAATGGCTTGTTGTTTTATTTTTGGCATAAAAGCACATCCTTTAAATGGGCTTTTACATCGTCGATGACTTCTTGCATGGTGCGGTCACCATTGATGACCAAATAGCGTTGTGGGTACATGTCAGCGAGTTTCAAATAACCCTCACGTACTTTTTGGTGGAATTCTAATTTTTCCAAATCCAAACGATTGTTTTCTCTGGATTTGATTCTTGATAATCCGATTTGTGGGTCAGAATTGATATACACAGTTATGTCAGGCATGTGTTCTAACGCGAATGTGTTGATTTTTAAGATGGCATCAAAGCCCAAACCGCGGGCATACCCTTGGTAGGCTAAAGAGCTATCGATATAACGATCACAAAGAACGACTTGATTCTTTTCTAATGCTGGTATCACGGTTTCTTCTAGGTGTTGAACACGTGCTGCAGCAAAAAGGAGGGCTTCCGTTCTCGCTCTCATGTGCGTATTGTCTTGATCTAAAATGATGGCTCTAATCTTTTCAGCAATGTCTGATCCGCCCGGTTCTCGGGTCGCGACACAGCCAATATTGTGTTCTTTAAGCCACTTCACTAAGGTTTGAATTAAGGTTGTTTTACCAGAACCTTCGCCACCTTCAAATGTAATAAACATGATTGCCTCCTCTTAATACCAAACTTGTTTTAGATAGAGCCCTTCGGGCGAAGCAGTTTTACCTACTTTGGATCGATCTTGGTGTTCTAGAATGTCATCCATAATCGATAAGGGTCTTTTACCTCGACCGATATCGGTGATGGTACCTACCATACTACGAACCATATATTTCAAGAAACCATCCGCGATGAATGTGAAAATATAATGGGTATCGGTTTCTTCTAGGGTTGCTTGAAACATCGTACGAACGGTGGGTTTATGTTCTACAAATACACCAAAACCTTTAAAATCATGGGTGCCTTCGAGTTTTTGAATCGCCTGTTGCATCCAATCGACATTGAGCGGGTATTTAATATAGGCTTCGTAGTTTCGCCTGAAAATATTATAGTCTTTCGCAAGCACATACACATAGCATTTTTTAACCGCTGAAAATCTTGCATGAAATGATTCATCTACCAAAACGATGTCTAAAACAGCGATATCGTTCGGTAAATAGGTATTAAGTGCCCTTAACCAAGCAGAATCAGTCATCGGATTTTGGGTATCAAAATGACACACCTGTCCGAGTGCGTGTACCCCTTTATCGGTTCTGCCCGAAGCGACCACTTGGATGGATTCTTTCGCGATTTGACTCAAGGTTTCTTCGAGCACTTGTTGGATGCCTAAGCCGTTATTTTGGCTTTGAAATCCTTGATAGTTGGTACCGTCATAAGCGATGGTTAATTTATAGCGCATAGATGACGCCCGTATTCATTAAAATGACCACGGTAAGTAACCCCAACAAGGTGATGATGGTCAAGATATCCAAATATTGAATGCTCATGACATCAATCTTGGTGCGTTTTTCACCGATGATATACCCTCTAGATTCCATCGCATTTGCCAAATCTTCTGCGCGCTTAAACGAAATGATAAAAATTGGGATTAATAACGAAATCATCTGAGAAATTTTCTTTTTTAACGTCGATTCACTGAATTCAACCCCACGAGAGGCTTGAGCTTTCATGATTTTTTGAGTTTCTTCCAATAAGGTTGGGATAAAACGCAAGGTTAATGATAACATCATAGACAGTTCAGCAACTGGAAATTTTACCCATTCGAGTGGTTTCATGACGGCTTCTAAACCATTGTTTAAGTCGGTGGTCATGGTTGTAAAAGTCAATAGTGATGACAATAAAATGATGACCATGATTCTAAAGAGCAAGAACCCTGTCCGGAACAATCCATCGGAATAAACCATGAAATCATAAGACCAAATTTTACCATAAGGGAGTAGATATTGAACCAAAAATAAGGAAAATACCATCAATAAAAACATCGTTGAGCGGTATTTGAACTGGCGTTTGTAGACATTATATAAAACGATGATGAGGACAATCGCTGCGATTGAAACCCAACCAAGGGTCATATCGACGTCTAGCAATAAATCACCGGTTCGGATATTAAATATTTGGATAATGAACGTAAACGTAAGCAAGAACAGTAAGGCTTTCATCCCGCGAATCATTTTCATGAATGGGATTCCTGTGGTCAAAACCATGATGATGGTTAATCCCAATAAAATCGCCATCAAAGTAAATGAAGGGATGATGAACGTGATGACCATCGATAACATCAAAGCGATGATTTTAACGCGAGGGTCCATTTTATAAATCCAAGTATTACCATGAACATATTGACCAATCGTGATGTTATTCATGGTGCACCTCCTTCAAATATTGAATGAGGTCTTCTTCTGTAAAGATTTGTTTAAAAGGGTATCCTAAGGTTTTGGATAGGTATTCCATCATCCGATAGGCTTGAGGTTTGGCCAAATGAAGCTTTTCAAATTCGTCGGTCATAAACAACAATTCTCTGGTGCCATCAAACTTGATTTTACCTTTATCCATGACTAATATACGTTTCGCATAACGAGCGACAATATCCATATCATGGGTAATTAAAACGATGGTTTTCCCATGTTTTTCATGTAACTCATTGAATAGTGCCATCATTTCATCTGAACCTTTGGGGTCTAATCCACGGGTGGGTTCATCTAAAACAAGCATTTCTGGCTCCATCGCTAAAATGCCCGCGATGGCGACCCTTCTCATTTGTCCGCCACTGATTCTAAACGGAGATTTTTGGAGAATTTCTTCATCTAAACCCACCAATGCGGCAGCGTGTCTGGCTTTTTCTTCAGCATCTTTTAAGGATAATCCGAAGTTTAACGGTCCAAACATGATGTCTTTAAGAATGGTTTCTTCGAATAATTGGTATTCAGGAAATTGGAAAACAAGCCCAACTTTTTTACGGATTGGACCGATTTTGGTGTTTTTATCCGCTAATGGTAGGGTGTGTTCGTAGATTTGAACGGTTCCACGGGTGGGTTTTAATAACGCGTTCATGTGTTGAACCAATGTGGTTTTGCCACTACCGGTTTGTCCACAAATCGCGACAAATTCACCGTCGTTAATGGCTAAACTGATTTGATTGATGGCTTCGTAAGTCTCATTTTTAACGCCACGATAAAAATAACTTACTTGGTTAAACTGTATGCCCATAACGCTTTTACCAATGCTTCATCTTTCTGTAAGTGGTCGTCTTTGATTACTTGGTCATAGACGCGCATCCCGAATGGGATATTGAGGTCAGTACTTTCTAAAATGTCTTTGTGGCTGAAGACATCGTCAGGGGTACCGGATAATACAACTTTGCCTTTATTGAGTACGATGATTTGGTCTGCTCTTTTCGCAAACTCTAAATCATGGGTGATGGTGATGATGGTTTTCTTATATTCTTTGTTGAGTTTAACGATGAATTCTGTGATGTCTCTGACGCCTTCAGGATCTAGCATCGAGGTTGCTTCATCGAATATCATGATGTCTTGATTCATCGCGAGCGCACCGGCGATGGCGACACGTTGTTTTTGACCACCGGATAATTGGTGTGGTTCTTTGTCCAAATAATCCTTCATACCGACCAAATCGACGTATTCATCAATCAACTCTACCATTTTCGGTTGTGGAACACATTGGTTTTCAAGACCAAAAGCGATGTCATGTTTCACCGTGACACCGACAAATTGATTGTCTGGATTTTGAAACACGATACCGACTTTTTTACGGATATCGCGAACATTTTTTTCATTCATTTCAAGACCATCAATCAAAATGGTCCCTGCATCTGCTTTTAAAAGACCAATCAAGAGCTTTGCGAGTGTGCTTTTGCCGGAACCATTGTGTCCGACCACACATACCCACGACCCTGCTTCAATGTCAAAGGAGAGATTTTGAATGGCTTCGTCTTTGTTATTATATGAAAATTTGAGGTTTTCAACCTTAATTTTAGACATTTAATCACCTACTAGAGTTCTTATCTATTATAACATAATAATTGTTGCAAACCACTAGATTTCTCTTCGCCAAATAGGTATAATACTAACTGTTATTTCTATATAGGAGGAATCAGAATATGGCTATAGCTATTACCAAAGAAAATTTTAAAAGCGTTGTTTTGGAATCCAGTGAACCTGTTTTAGTGGATTTCTGGGCAGCATGGTGCCGTCCTTGCCAAATGTTAGGACCCATCGTTGAATCTTTATCCGAAGAAGTTAAAGGTTTAGCAGTGGTTGGCAAAGTAAATGTTGACGAACAAGCAGAACTTGCAAACCAATTTAGAATTATGTCCATCCCAACCGTTTTGGTGTTTAAGGGTGGTAAAGTTGTAAACTCCATCATTGGCGTGCGCTCAAAAGACGAACTTAGAAAAGCTCTAGGCGTTTAAGATGTTCGATACAATCATTATCGGTAAGGGTCCTTCAGGGATCTCAGCCGCGATTTACCTCAAGCGTTCTAACAAGAACGTTTTAGTCATTGGTAAAGATAATGGATCACTCTATGACGGGGTGGTTATTGACAATTACTATGGCTTCCCTGGGGGAATTACTGGCACTGAGCTCATTGAGCGCGGGGTAAAACAAGCCAATGAATTGGGCATCGACGTTTTACAAGATGAAGTCATCGCTATTGACAAGTATGAACATTTTACAGTCACCACTAAAAAAGGTGTCTATGAAGGTAAAACCGTATTACTCGCTACGGGTAAACCAAGAACCACATTAAAGATTAAAGGGTTTCAAAAATATCGCGGTAAAGGCATCAGCTTTTGTGTGACCTGTGATGGGTTCTTCTTCAGAAAGAAAAAACTCGCACTCATTGGTTATAATGAGTATATGTTACATGAACTCAAAGATATGGAGTTTCTAACGGAAGACATTCAAATTTTCACCAATGGAAATGCACTCACTGTCGATGTTGACTATCCAGTCGTTCATGAACAAATCACGGAGATCACCGGTGACGAAGATAAAGCAACCACCATCGTAACAACCAATGGTTCATATGATGTTGAAGGTATTTTTATTGCGTTAGGTTCGCCTGGTGCAGTTGAATTCGCAACACGTATTGGTGCGATTGTTGAAAACACCAACATTGTTGTCGATGACAATTTCATGACCAACATCGAAGGGTTATACGCCGCAGGCGATACCGTCGGTGGGGTATTACAAGTTGCGAAAGCAGCAGCCGATGGGATGCACGCGGCCATCGCGATTAAAAAACAACGAACAAAGAGGTGAATAAATCCCCCTTTACAGAATGATTTATGATACATATCTCTTAACGATTTAACTCGTCTTATTTAAAGCGACTACACACCAAATAGGTATGTACGCTTAGGTGTGTTCACACCCTTATTCCTTATCCATAAGGCATCAGGATTACCT
>DJWH01000064.1 GCA_002441525.1 Acholeplasmataceae bacterium UBA6235
ACTATATTATAACATTATTTATGGGCATTTGTATACATAAATAGAAAGCAATATACGAATCAATTCATCCCACTACCTAAAGAGGAAGGGGAATTCTTGATATGGGTGTTAAAATGGACTGTTTGTCGATATTGCTTTCCTGCTTCAATCAGTAAAGCATTGTCTAGTTCATAATCAAATACAGGTTCATTTGTGGTCAAATCAAATCTTCGATTACCTTTTACAACAATATTCTTATCATTAATTTTAAAAGTCATTGTTATTTCTTTGATATATGTATTTTTATTATCTTTAATGTTGATCATCCTTTATATTACTTTTTGTGAAATGATATACATACCAATATCTCTTCGTCATACATAACCTCGATTTTTAATTTTATGTATGTTTCATGACCATTAACTTTTTTCATGAAAATGTAAGCTTCTTGTCCCCCATCATATGAAGGTTTATAGTCCACAATCTGTTGAAATTTGGTTAGATCAAGGATATGTTTTCAAATCTCATCGATGTTCAAAATACCAATCAGTGCGAGTCCTTGAACAAAATCAGCTCTTCCAGTAACACTTCTTTTGTTTTGGGTTATTAGTTTTTTGGCTTTGCTTAGAAATGTTACTGTCTCATCTGGCATATGGTATCCTCCTTTACCTCATTATAGTTCAAATTATATGATTATTTAACATATTTGTTACATTTTAATTGACAAAAATATAGGGTGACCAACTGGCCACCCCAAATTCAATTATTAACTTATGAAATCACTGTACTGTTGATGACACAAACCTTCCAATCAAACAAATCATAGATATAAGTAAATCCAATCAAGTAGCCTTCAACCGTAATTGTTTGACCGACTCTTGGACCCATGAGTGCGTTGAATGCGTCATAATCTTGACCAAACATGTAAATGGTATAGGTTGTACCATAGGTATCATCAATACGTAAATCATAAGATGGGTACCACTGATTACCCGTAAATACCACTGTACCTGTTAAGGTGACTGGTTTGGTGAATTGGTCTGGGTCAAGATAGTTAATGGCTAGAATATCTGCCATATCCATGTGCGTATAAATGCTTGTTACTGCGTTATCGGATGAAATGACTTTTATATCATATATGTCATCGATCACAGGAATATAGTCTTCATAATCATATAGATTTCTATTGCCAAGAAATCTGACTAAATCGCCAACTTCAAGGGTAGGTAATGTGATATTACTGCTCATTTCAACATAGATTCTACCGCTTTCATCTTTAATTAACATGAATGTTTCAGGGTCAATCGCTTCAATCACACCTTCAATAACATACATATCCCCAGTAATGCCGTTTAAGACTTCATGAATAGAGCTTAATGGTCTAGGTTTAACAACAATATCAAAGGTGAATGTGGCTGTATCATAGGTTTCAGTCATCATGTTATAAATCGACATCGTGGTTGTTATGTTGATGGTGGTTTCTACTTCTACCATCTGAGTGAAATAGCGGTAATTATCCAAATAAACACCTAAATCTGTTGGGTTGGTTTTTTCGTAAGATAGCTGTATCCCGTGGATTTGATCATAATCTGGTAAGTTTAAATAAACCCCACCATCAAATGATTTTCCATCAAAATTGGCTTTAATCTTTTCACTGACAATATCAAATCTTTCACTTAATGTCCACTCAGGTAAAACGACATCATTTTCATCCCCTAAGAAATCCATCAATACTTGGTCATATAGAGTCGTGATGTTTGGATAGAATAACGAAATATATATGTAATCACCTAAATAGGCATGTAAGAATGTTTGACTAACTTCGCCGCCACCCATCTTATATTCATGTTCATCTTCTAAATGGTGTCTGATATAAATGGTTTGACCTAGATCATTGGTCAATGTAAAGTAATTCAAGTATCGATCATAACCCAATTTACCAAATACACTAATGGCTTTTGTTCTAATGTCTTCGACAGATAAATCGATTTGATAAATCTCTTCAATCGATTTAGTGGTGGTTTGATAGATGGGTTCACTTGAATCAAAATAAGGTAACGATGTCACGTTATAAGAATAGTTTGTGACACCATCGATGGTAGATTTCTTACCATGGATAATTACAAGTGCGCCTTCATCTTGATAGCCACCCAAGTAGCCATTATAATAATAAATTTGTCCTTCAATTTCATAATAAGAGAAATCAAAGCTTTCATAGATGACGGTTGCGAGTAAGGTGATTTCATCAAATGGCACCGTTTCATCGAATAAGTCTTCGAAGTTGTTTGGTATCATACCAAGAACTTTAATCGTGAAGATTCTAATCACTTCTTCATACTCGTAAGTGACCATGAGTTGAATGTCGATATAAGTGTCAAAATAAGCCCCTAAGACAAGGAAATAAGTGCCACGATCTTCTAGAATAAATTCATCGTTTAAAATCGTATAGCTAATTACTGCTTCCGGTAAAACGGCCGTCGAAGTGGTTAAGTAGATGTAGTCACCTGGGTAATACGGTTCATCATAGCGGGCATTAATCAAATTATCAGCAAGTTTATTCACGATTTCTTCATATGACCCACCAGCTAAATTGATATTAGATTCATCTAAACTATATGGATACATATTGACTAATATCGCGATTTGATCATCATTATAGGTTGTTCTACCTAACATAAAGCCTTTGATTCTTACATTAAATCCAATGAATGGTTCTAGGCTATATTCTGTATCGTATAACGATTGAATACGAATCGAGATGCCATTTCTTGTAATTTGATAGTATTCATAGTTGACGCGTTCTAGAATACCTTCAACCTCAACTGGTTCACCTAAGAAATCATCAAATCCTTGGCTGAAAGCGTAAAGTATTTCAATTGGAATGGATGAGAATTCTTGGAAACCAACTTCAGCGTAACTATATGAAATCTGAGTTATTTCAAATACATAACGTCCATCTTTTTCAGTCATAATGCCTGTGAGTGTTGTTTCATAGCCAATGTAGGAATTACCATAAATATAGTAATTAGCTGGGTATTTGACAATTAGACAGCCGGTATCATCACAAAGCAATGAAGCGTAATCGTTCATATTAAGTTTGAAGTGGGTTTTGAGGATACCTGTTACTTTAATTTCTTGATTGAATACTTGTTTTGCTTCATCAATCGAAAGGATATCGACTGACACTGTACCCGCGATGATTAAAACAGATATCGTATGTGTATATTCTGTTTCATCAACAGTAAATGTGGCCACCACAGTTACTACAGTATCTTCGATCACTGCAGGCACAAAGTTGAACAAGAAATCGATATATGCTTCATCACCAGAGGCCATAGCGTAAGTAATGGTAATACCTTCAGGGTTTGGCATACTTGATAAGTTTTGGTTAGACTTAATTGGATCACCCCATAGTAGATCAATCCAAGATTTAACCATATCCACTTTTTCTTGGTGAGTATACGTGACTTCTTCAGTGCTTTCTTCATTGCCTAAGAATAAATACTCAAATTCATAACCGTCGTGTCCTGTAATCACGAGTGCGATAGAAACATACGTATTTAAATGTGGGATGAGTTTATTTTGACTATATTCATCGACTGCATAGAATGTTATCCTATCTGGTCCGAAGGCTAGATAATATTCATCACCTGAAGCGGTTAAGTACCCTGTAAGTTCAATGTATTGGTGATACGCTTCAGGGGTATAGCTGTCCCAAGATTTAAGGAGTGTCCAAGTGATTGGTCTTAAATCCATCATGGTGGTTAAGTCTCTTCCGATTTGATAAACCACAAGTGGGATGTCATGGTCATCTCTCCAATCATAATATAGCGTTGTATTGATATATTCTGGGTAAGCTTTTGAAACATGACCTCTTACAACGATGTGATCACCGATATACATTGGTAAATCGTTACCTTCAATCATTAAGATACCTGTTTCATCTTGAAGATACGCGAACCAAGGATTACGGTAAACAACAACGCCTTCGACATACATCGTTTCAAAAGTATTGTCCATCTTAAATTCAGCGACAGTCGATAATGCTGGACTGATTAATGTGGTATTGAAGGTGAATGTTGAAGATACTTCATGAATTGTAATGGTCATTTCAATTTGGATCACTTGATCGGTATACGCAAACTTAAAGTATTCATGATTGACATCATAATAGTCACCACCTTGAATAAATTGATAGGTAATATGACCGCCTAAAATCTCATGATAAGGCATCAGTTTGAAGGTTTCAAATGCTTTAAATTGCTTATTCGCATAGTTGTTTGAGAATACCGTATAAATCATTTGAACTCTTTCTTGATCACTGTATTGTGGGATACAGAGTTCACTTCTTTCACCCACATAAAGGAGGATAAGTTTTCCATCTTCAAAGGCTAAATAGCCTCTTAAAATGACTTCAAGACCTTTATAACCGAAGAGGTTTTCAAATGCAGCATAGCTGACTGGTCTGACTGAAATTTGAGTGGTTTCAGTAGAAATTGAAAAAGTTCCGTGGAACTCAATATCACCAGTATTGAGTAAGAATCCTCTGACTTCAACGAACTGTCCATACAAAGATTCATCCGTAGGAACCAATAAATCGATGTTTTTAACTTGTGCTGGATCTAATTCATTATTTTCAGATAATATATTTAAATACTCCTCATCTTCATAAGAAGCCATATTTAAGCCATTATATAGATATTTATGAACTTTCACTTGAATCATGTCACCATAATTCGCGTTTAAGTTACCTGTGATATAAAGGTAATTTTCACCATCATAAAGGATAAAGATGGCTTCATCTCTTTCAGCTAAGGTGACTAACCCTTGGACAACGCCCACTTCATTTAAACCAGATAAGTACGCTTCTATCGAAAGTGGGTCGTGTGGGTTTATGGTGATTTCTTTTATGTAAGTATCGGTTTCAAAATCGATATGAATCGTCGCTTCAAGGTCGATTGTTTGAATCAATTCGACGGTGATTAACTTTTTCAGATTCGCGATATAAAATGTGTCAAGACTTGGTGTATTGGCATATTCGATATAGGCAAATCCAAATGGATCGTTATGGATTAATTCAAATGAATCACCTGAGTAGAAATCTCTTAGATAATAACTGTCCAAATATGTCTTTACATAGTTAAACATTTCAGTAATTGATAACTCAGTCACTTCGATGGTCATCACACGAATCACCCAACCGCTACTTGAATGATGTAATAGACCAGAGATGGATACAAGACCGGTAAATTCATTTTCATACATAAAATAGTGGTAGTTTATGTCGAGTGGGATGGATGTATAGGTGGTAGTATCCACTACCGCTGGGTAGTTTATATAAGATAAAATACCGGTAGTTTTAACCCAGATACCTTCGGATTCGATTGGTAAATCATGGATTTCATCGATGGTATGGTCAATCTTGCTTGTATAGGTATGCACTTTTGAACTAGGTGTGATATTTTCAACCATAGAAAGTGATTTAACACCATCTGCCATCACGATGATCGCATCAAATACGTAGGCTAGTCCTTCAAACACTGCTTCTTGATCGTAATAAACGTACATATTTGCAGAGCCATCAGTCACATAGAACCCATACGCTGGGTATGACGCAAGCATCAATACGCTAGCATCCACTTTCACTTGTGTATAAGGATCTAAGGTTAAAATCATCGATAGCGGTAAATCGTCGTCCATCGATGCCCATTTGGCGTATAGCGTAAGGCCATTTAGCGGCATTATAGTGAATGTATAGGCTTCTACTAGATTACTATCCATAAACCAACCTAAGAAAATATAATCCGTCTTGGTTGGATTACTTGGACTCGATATGTCGCTTAAATATGGGGCTTCTAGTGGGTTAACCACTGACCCACCATTACTTTCAAAAGTGATCGTATACGTTTCTGGTACCCACTTCGCATAAAGGGTAATATTGCCCAAAGGCATAACCCAATTGCTAAATGCGGTATCAAAAGCCGTTGTAGTATACCAACCACTAAAGCTATAACCTATCTTGGTTGGATTGGCTGGAGCATCAATACTGGTGTTATATGGGGCAACAATACCATCCACCATACTACCACCTTGACTATCAAAATATAAAGTCATCGATTCGCCTGTCCACTTCGCATAAAGTGTTATATCTTGTGCAGGCATATTCGTAAAGACATAAGGGGCTGTTAATGCTTCATCACTAAACCAACCATTAAACACATACCCAGTTCTCACTGGGTCGGTAGGTTCACCAATAGGACTAGTGAATTTCGCCGTGATGGAATCGATGGAAATGGATGCGTTAGACACAAAGCTGATGGTAAATGATAAGCGGTCATAGTATCTTCTTAGCACCAAAGAACCATCCGCTAAAGTGGTACCTGTGATGACTCGATTGACATGGGTTAGATTTTCAGCAAACCCAGCCAAATCTAACAAGCTTGCATTTGTAAGCGACTCCGTGAGCGCTTCATGGGTGATGGTTTGATGTAACTGGAATACGCCATTTAAATCTTCTGTATAAATTTCCGTTTGAACAGTTACCATCACAGGTGACCATTTGGCTTCTAACGTGAATGCTTCTGTGACTGGTAAAGTAAATAGATAAGTTGCAGAACCACCTTGTTTGACCCAACCATCAAATTGATATCCCAATTTGGTTGGTGGGATTGGTAATGATAAGGTAGTATCTTCATAAACCGTTTGACTAGGTACAGCAGAACCGCCCTTAGAATCAAACGTGATGGTGTATAAAGAAATCGCTTCCCATAGCGCTTTAACGGTCATGTTTTCAGCACCCATTTGAGTGATTTCAGTATCGTACCCTAAGAATGTGAATCCAGTTCTAGTCAGGCTTGGTAATACTACTTCTGCTTGATATTTTATAACCAAATCCGAAACCGAATTCCCACCATCTTCATCAATGGTGATGGTGTATGTGTTTCTTTGATAATACGCTTTTAAGACTAAAACCCCAGTAGTAGGTATACTACCAGAGGATAGGGCTTCATCATGTGTGCTTTGATAGGTAAATCCTGTGTATGTCTTAGCGACTAAGTTCACAGTTTGTCCAACAGCCGCGTTTAAGGTTTCGGTTTCAATCTTTTCATACTCGCCTGCTATCAGTGTTTCTAAGTAGTGTTCGACCGTATAGGTTGTTTCATTCGCAACCCATTTGGCATAAATGGTAAATACCCAAGTGTCTCGATCTACGAGTGGATCAAATGCTTGAGTCAATGTTTCATCTGTATACCAACCACTAAAGGTGTAACCAACTTTGGTGGTTGTCGGCATACCATCTCTAAGTTGTGTGATCGAGGTAACCGTTTCAATCGGCGTCCCACCATTGGTTTGGAAAGTGACTTCGACTTTTTGATTGGGTTTACAACCTGATAACACGAAAAAAATCATCAATAAAACGAGATACAATGATTTTCTCACTGGATTGCCTTCTTTCTCCCTATTCTATTTTCAAGGAATGGTAAATTCACCCTCATTATATCACTAGCAATGATTTTGACAACCCTTTATTTATAGATTTTATGGAAAAAGTATTGATTTATCAAAAAATCCCTTTATAACTTAAGAGATTCGTCTATATGTAATAATTTACTTAATCATATCTACAACTTTAGGATATCCATGTTATGATGCCTATAAGGCAGGTATTTTACATGCAAAAAAAATGTCCAGAGTGTGGTGCAAGCAACCATTTTACAGAATCAAAGTGTATTGATTGTGGGTTTGTTTTTAAACCACCTGTTGTTCATACAATAGCTGATGATACCCCAATCACCATCAGCCCATTTGAACAGGGTGATTATGCAAGTTCATTGAAAAATTTGATGAGCATTGTTAATACGCTTTTCATATTGATTTTGTTATTAATCATACTACCCACACTCTATTTAGTGATCTTTGATTTTGGACTCAAAAGCTTTTGGCAATTGATCCTTGGACTATTGTCCTGTGCCGTTGTTTGTGTTACTTACTATTTAGTCAGGTTACTACTTGAAAGTTACCGAGTGGTGGTAGAAGCGGCTGAGCATTATCTAAAACATCAAAAACGCAATCAATAATCATTAAAAAAACGAACAATTCACCAGGTGAGCTGTTCGTTTTCTTTATCATTTTTTGTAAATATAGGCTGTCTTTAAGATATCATGTGCTTCATAGATTTCTTCTTTGGTGGGTTCTTTTACGTCTTTGAGTTGGTACTCAAAGCCAAGGGACTGCCACTTAGCGATGCCTTTGGTATGATACGGTAAAATATCAATTTGTTTGACGTTATGCAGTGTATCTAAAAATGTTCTTAGTTTGGTTAATTGTTCGTTTGTCCCTGTGATACCCGGTAATAAGACATGTCTAATGTAGACTGTTTTATCGATCGCATCTAAGTACTTCGCAAACGCTAAGACATTTTTGTTAGTCGCACCAACTAAGGTTTGATGTGAACCCTCATCCATGTGTTTGATATCGAGTAAGATCAAGTCAGTATAACGCATCAACTCATCCATTTTTTC
>DJWH01000057.1 GCA_002441525.1 Acholeplasmataceae bacterium UBA6235
CAGCGACGGTTTGTTGATCGTCATTAAGTCTCATATAAAAGGCTTTGATTTCTTTTGGCCAGTTGGTAACAAACACAGGGGCTTTAAAGTGTTCTTCGGTTAAGAATTTCTCGTGTTCGGTTGCTAAATCCTTACCGAACTCTGGTTTATTTTCGAATTTACGCTTGGAATCCTTTAAGATTTGAATCGCGTCATGGTGTGTGACACGATGGAATCGGGAATTTACCAACGTTTCAAGCTTGTTTCTCAATCCTTTTTCTACGAATTGATCGAAGAAGTCAATTTCATCCGGTAATTGTTTTAACACATCGGAAACGATGTATTTAACCATATCTTCAGCAATTTGCATATCGCCTTCAAGGTCAGTAAATGCCATTTCAGGTTCAATCATCCAGAATTCAGATGCGTGTTTTTGGGTGTTGGAGTTTTCCGCTCTAAAGGTAGGTCCAAATGTATAAACATTTCTAAACGCTAACGCATACGCTTCAGCTTCTAATTGTCCTGTGACGGTTAAATTGGTCTTTTTAGCAAAGAAATCTTTTTTGTAATCGACTTTACCAAATTCATCTTTAGGGATGTTTTCTAGTGGTAATGTGGTAACTGCGAACATTTCCCCTGCGCCTTCACCATCATTCCCGGTGATGAGTGGGGCGTGGAAATACACAAAGCCTCTTTCTTGGAAGAATTTGTGAATCGAAAACGCTGCGACACTTCTCAATCTAAATACCGCATTGAACAAGTTGGTTCTCGGTCTTAAATGAGCCACTTCTCTTAAGAATTCTCTGGTGTGTCTCTTTGGCTGAATTGGGTAGTTTTCAGGTGAATCCCCTAAAAGCACCACTTTGGTCGCTTTGATTTCAAACGGTTGTTTCATTTCAGGGGTTAAAACGAAGATCCCTTCGATTTCTACTGAACTACCTACTCTGATTTTTTGAATGTCTTCGAAATTGCTTAATGACGCCTCATAAACCACTTGTAGGGTTGCTAAAGTGGTACCATCATTGATGGATAAAAATCCAAATTCCTTTTGGGCTCGATTGGTTCTAACCCAAGCAGATAGTTGGACGGTTTGGTTTTGTAGTTGTGTTTGTTCTAAATAGAGAGATTTAATTGTTCTCATGATTCTTCACTCTTTCTATGGTTTCCTCATAAATCGCTTTAAGCTGCTGACCGATGAGTTTTAAGTCTTTTTGTGATACATTTTGATACGCAGCTTCGGTCATGGCTGACATATCTTTTTTCAATATTTGTTGGATTTTGGTTGCGAACTCAAGGTTGCTTGAACCCTTTAAAAGCTCTTTACCATGGGTAAAATCCGCATAAACTGGAATATCTCTAACGATGATTGGCAGTCTTGAAGCCATCGCTTCTAACACCACAATACCCTCGGTTTCTTCATAACTGGGGAACAACAAGCAGTTGGCACTTGAAAATGCGCCTTTGATGATATCACCAGCAATATAGCCTGGCATAATCATATTATCTGGTTTATCTTCGATTGCGTTCTTAATCACTTTGGTCTGCATCGCTTTATTTAAAGTACCAAACCAAATGAATTTGATGTCAGGCATCATTCGCGCAACTTCAATGAAGTCATGGAGGCCTTTACGTTCAAATAATAGCCCTACGCCAATGACCACTTTGTCTTTATCTGACAAATTAAAATGTTTTCTAAATGCATCTATCTTTTTAGGATCTTTTTCATACTCTTTTAAATCAATACCGTTGCTTAAGACTTTAATTGGACATTTGATATATCCATAGCTTTCTAATAATGATTTTGAATAATTAGATGGCGTAATAATGACATCCGCATTTGAATACATATTTTTCAGTTTCGCATAAAACCAATGTTTAATGTATTTTGAGAAGTTAAACGAATTCAAGAAATCTTCTTTGGTGGAATGCGCATGGACAACCACTGGGATGCCTTTTCTTTTCGCATGTTTTAAAAAGCTGAAAGATTCTTCAAATACCGTATTAAAATGGACGATATCAAATGGATGTGCCTTGTCTGAGGTGACATCTACACCGTTCATTTCTAAAGCTCTAAATTGTTGGCGAAATGCACGGCCTATGCCAGAGACTTTCAACATATTTTGCATTTCTTTGTATAGTAATACTCTCATGTGTTCACATCCTAAATTAGATTATATCAAAGGCGGTAGAAAAAAACGAGAGACTACTCGTTTTCTTCGTGTGTTTCTATCAATTCTATGTCATCTGTACTGTTTATGGATTCACCGTTGGAGATTTTTTTGAATTGTTTGGTGATTTTGTCAGAACTAATGTTCACTTCTTTAGCGGTCTTAGAAACCGTATCTAAGTTTTTAAGTAGTCGATCCCAACGTTCTTTATAGCGATCAAAATCGCTGGATAACTTGATGAGGTGTTCTTGTATCTCTTTCGCGTATTTGTTTCTTTCAATGTCTCTCAAAACCACTTGAACAATGGTTAGGATAGACATGAGAGTGGTTGGAGATGCCATCCACACATTTTTTTGTTGGCCGTATAACCATAAGTCATCTTGTCTTGAGGTGATTTCAGCAAATATCGCTTCTGCAGGAATGAACATAACTGCTTGAGTCGCTGTTACGTTGGGAATAATGTATTTTAAGGCGATAGAATCAATGTGTTTTTTGACATCGCCTACAAATAGTTTATCGGCTTCACTGCGCTCTAGTTCAGATAAATTTTTATCCATCATTTTCCGATAATTTTCTAGTGGGAACTTTGAATCAATACATAAGTCACCCATTGGATCAGGTGCGTGTAAAATCGCATCTACTAGTGTATTATTGTCTAGCTTTTTTTGAAGCTCATAAATGCTTGGTTTATTTTCACCAAAGACCGCAACAAAGAGCTGTTTGAGCTGTACCTCACCAAATGTCCCACGTGTTTTCTTGTCATTTAAGACATCATTTAACGAAACGACATCGGTAGATAGCTTTTCAATTTGTTTTTGAGCTGCGTCAATTTTTGACAATCTTTCGACGACATCATTGAAAGTCTTATTGGTTTGTTCAAATCCAGCCCCTAGTTTCTCATCAACCCGACGATTCATTCTATCCAATTGTTCGTCGAGGATTTTAGATAACTTATCTGAAAATAGGGTCAAATCCTCGCTGGATTTTCTTTGTTGATCTGCAAACGTGTTGGATACATATAATTTGAGATCGCCATTCTTTTCGATGAACCTTTCTAATAACAATCGGTTATCTTGACTGATTTGGTCGAGTTTCGGTATGACTGCAGTGGTTTTGGGTTGTGAAAGCTGAATGATGATAAAAGCGGCTAACATCATTAAGGTTAGTCCGCTTATGATTATCAAAATCCAAATGAGTTGTTCAACAGTCATTATTTAAAGAACTCGTAAGTGTACTTCGGTTGATAGATTTGTCCATCGCCAGCCGCAAGTGTGCCTTTGACATAGACATATAAACTATAAATCGCAATGACAAGAACCAATACAAACAATGCGATACCAAATAACATACCTACCACTGGAATAACCATAAGAATCGCAGCTGGGACGGAAACAATCGCACTTAAAATGTACATTGAAAGTGAGAAATTGGCCATTTGTCTAAATCCTTCTGATAACCATGGTTCTTTTTTGTTGTCTTCTCTAAAGTAGTAAGTGAAGATGATGGCGATGACCATCGCTGTGACTGGAATAAATATTTGTCCAAGCCAACCTAACATGAGTAAAGTTTTAAAATCCATACCCCAAATCTTTTTGTTTTCCATTTTATATCTCCTCGTATAATATGTAGTGTA
>DJWH01000094.1 GCA_002441525.1 Acholeplasmataceae bacterium UBA6235
ATAGTGTATAATGTTTTTAGGTGAGTTGAATAACCACCCAGAATTTTTCAAGTAAGGAGTTAAGTTTTCATGACAGGCAAAGTTAAATGGTTCGATGCTGAAAAAGGTTACGGCTTTATTTCAACATCAGAAGGCAAAGATGTGTTTGTACACTTCAGCGCTATCCAAGCTGATGGTTACAAAGCATTAGCAGAAGGCGACCAAGTTGAATTTGAAGTTAAAGAAGGCGACCGCGGCCCACAAGCTGCTAAGGTTGTTAAATTATAATTTTAAAATAACAAGGTAAGCAGAAGGACTGAATTTCAGTCCTTTTTCTTTTTGTTATTAAACTGAAAACGTTTTTATCGAATACTTGGGTTGACAATGTTTAAAATTGCTAGTATTCTATATGCAAACAAAAAAAGTTTAGAGGTAGCGATGTATCATAGTACAGTGTAGAGCAGGCATGCGACGACACACTCGAAAGGTAACCATCGCCGAATGAGGACTTAGGCATAGGTCAATCATGGGGTTATAGGGAACACTTATAACACTCCTACACACAAATGTAGAGGCGCTAACGAATGAAAAAATTTCTTTTTATTTCGTGTTGAAGGCGTCCTATGGGACGCTTTTTTTGTTAAAAAATAGGAGGTCTTCGACAATGAGAAGAATGTTTGTAGTATTAACCGTTTTATTTGCATTAACCTTGTCTGCATGTAGCACATCGAGTTACGAAGTAGAAGAAGGTAATACCTTGGTGGTTGGGTTAGAAGCAGCGTATGCACCATACAACTGGACAACCCAAGCACAAAATGAATTTACAGTACCACTATCAGGTCAACCGGGTGCGTACGTCGATGGTTATGATGTTGTGGTAGCACAATACATCGCCGATGAACTTGGCTTGGTTCTAGAAGTCAAAGCGATTGTATGGGATGGTTTGATTCCAGCATTACAAGCAGGACAAATCGATGTAATTATCGCTGGTATGAGTCCAACATCCGAACGTGCACAAACCGTTAATTTTTCAAGTGAATATTACAGAGCACAACAAGTGATGGTCGTAAGAACCGATTCAAGCTTCGCTGCTGCAACCACATTGGCTGGTTTCACTGGTGCTAAAGTTGTTGCGCAATTGGGTACATTGCAAGATGATTTGATCGATCAAATTCCAAGTGTCGTTCATCAAACACCCCTCGATTCGTATAACGCTTTAACCAATTCAGTATTGAGTGGGGTTGCTGACGCATTCATCGCTGAATTGCCAGTGGCGATGTCCATTGTTCAATCCAACTCAAACTTAACGTTCATTAACTTTACCGGGTCCAATGGATTCACTGTTTCTGAAGAAGATATCACCACAGCAGTTGCGCTTAGAAAAAGAGACACTGCTTTACTTGAAGCCATCAATGGTGTTTTAGCTGAACTATCGGTTGAAACCCGTGATGCTTGGATGCTAGCAGCCCTCAATAGACAATAATGTTTTTAGATGTTTTAGCCAGCCTGCCACCACAAAGTGATTTCTTTGGCACCATTATTTACATCATTCAGTCCTATTATAAAATCATTTTATATGGGTTGAGTGTGACCATTTTATTATCCGTCGTAGGTACCTTCGGCGGATTTATCCTCGCCATGGGTGTGACCCAAGCGCGTGTGGTCAAAATCGATGTCAAACGTGACCCTGTATTTGTTAAAATATACAAAGCAGTCTTTAGACAACTCGCCATCGTGTATGTCACCATTTTTAGAGGAACACCGATGATTGTCCAAGCGATGATCATCTATTATGGGATTGCGAGTGCAGGCATTTTTGCTTGGTGGAGTCCACTACCAGCCGGTTTAATCATTGTTACCATCAATACCACCGCCTATATTTCAGAGGTTTTAAGGGGTGGATTACAAGCTGTAGACCCTGGCCAAATGGAAGCTGCTAGAACATTAGGCATGAGTCACAGGCAAGCGATGCGTAAAGTGATGTGGCCACAGGCGATTAAAAATGCTTTACCAGGGGTGGGCAATGAATTCGTTGTCAACCTAAAAGATACCGCTGTTTTATCGGTCATTTCAGTCGTTGATTTATTCTATTCTGTGCGACAAGGGGCATCTGCCACTTATCGCTATTATGAGTCGTTTATGATTGCGGCGATACTGTATTTGATGCTCACCTATTTATCATCTAAATTGGTGGATTATCTATCGAAACGCTTAGATACCACTGCGGAGGTGAACGCATGAATCCCATCATCCGTGTAGAGAATTTAACCAAAAAATTTGATGACCGCATCATCCTTAACAGCATTAATTTAACCGTTAATCCAAAAGAAGTGATCACTTTAATCGGGTCATCTGGGTCAGGAAAAACCACCTTATTGCGTTGTTTAAACTTACTGAATGAACCCAATAGTGGACACATATTTTTTGAAGATAAAGACTTAATGGATCCGACCACTGATATCAACAAACTCCGTGAACACATGGGGATGGTCTTCCAACAATTCAATTTATTCAATAATAAAAATGTATTGGATAATTGCATCATGGCGCCGATGCTACGTCTTGGGTTAAGCAAGAAAGAAGCCACCGATCGCGCTGTGATGTATTTGACAAAAGTGGGTTTAAAAGACTTTATCAAACAAGATGTTAGACGTTTATCCGGGGGACAAAAACAAAGGGTTGCTATCGCAAGAGCACTCTGTATGGAGCCAAAAGTCATGTTATTTGATGAACCCACATCCGCACTTGATCCTGAAATGGTAGGAGAGGTCCTTTCAGTCATCAAGACATTGCGCGATGAAGGGATGACGATGGTCATTGTCACCCATGAAATGGGTTTTGCAAAAGAAGTCTCGGATCGTATTTTATTCATGGATCAAGGCATTGTCCTCGAAGAAAATAATCCAGAGGATTTCTTCAATCGCCCAAAAGAAGAAAGAACCAAACAATTTTTAAATCGTGTGATTCAACACATTTAAACCTAATGACACGAGCATCTTCGGATGTTAACGTGTCTTTTTTCTTTTTAACGTTGAATGATAGCGTTTTTATTGTTATAATAACATTATAAGAAACGGGAGTGAAATGATATGGAAAGAGGCCTTTTAGAAGCAGAGAAGAAACACCTCTTGATTGCTCTTAAAGAAGCAAGCAAAGAGGAACTTCAAAAAATCGAAAGTGCATTTGAGTTAGAACAAGCCTATGCAGCCATCGGTTTTGAAGGTAAGAATCACATCACTAGAGCGGAAGTTGAAAGACTCATCAAAGCGAGACAACTACTTGACCGTAGTGAACGTGAACAAAAAGAAGTTTTAAACCATGTTAAAGCGTATGAATTTGTGAAAAAAGCGGTTGAAGAAAAACAACCACTCACAGAAGATTTCGTCAAAGATTTACACCAAATCATCTTAGAGGATATCATGGTTGGCGGATTATATCGCCAAGTGAATATCCAACTCATGGGTTCTACCCATCAACCACCTGACCACGTAAAAGTATACGACCGCATGAAAAAATTCTTTATGAACTTAGAAGAATTTGAAGGCGATGCGATTGAACGTGCATGCTATGTACACCTATCTATATCCAAGATTCATCCATTTGTGGATGGCAACGGGCGCTTAGCTCGACTACTGATGAATTTTGTTTTAATGCAAAACGATTACTTACCGATTTCGATTAGCCACGATCAGATTCAAGCGTATTTCCATGCGCTAGATACGTTCAAAGAACAAAAAGACATGACGCCAATGATGGAACTCGTGAATGGGCTTTTAATCAAGCGATACAACGAAGTCAATCAACTGCTCAACAAGTAAGCATTTTTATATATAAAAAAGTGAAAACAACTTTCACTTTTTTTTCTTTTTGATATAATGGGTATGGTGATAAAGTGAAAGAGGTTCGTAAGTATCAATTAACGTATTTTATACGATTCATTGGGGATGCTTTGTTCTACCCTTTTTTTGCTTTATACCTCAAATCCATGCAAGTGCCAAACAATCAAATAGGCTTGATTTTGATGATCCTACCTTTGGTGGCTTTGTTCGTCAATCCCATTTGGAGTAGCCTTTCAAGGAATATTAACGATAATCGCCATATCATGCGAATTCTCACCATTTTAGAAGCGATTACCGTCATCGTATTAATTCAGCTCAATCAAACCCAATTCATCGCGTTAGCTGTCGTGGTGTTGGCGATTGTTGGACAACCGGTTTATGTATTATTGGATAGTTATACGTCCGTTTTTAGCAAAAAGAAGAACTACCCCTACGGGAACATTCGTTTATTCGGTTCATTTTCTTACGGGGTTAC
>DJWH01000054.1 GCA_002441525.1 Acholeplasmataceae bacterium UBA6235
CCATCAATCAAATCAGTTTAGCCATCCACGATGGTGAATTTGTCGCGATTTGTGGGCAAACCGGCAGCGGTAAGACCACCCTCGTTCAACACATGAACGCGTTATTAAAACCAACCCGTGGGACCGTTCAGATTTATGAACACACCCTACCTTTAGCAGATAAAAACACCAAAATCGGTCCAATCCGTAAAAAAGTTGGGCTTGTTTTCCAATTTCCTGAATATCAATTATTTGAAGAAACCATTCTTAAGGACATCATGTTTGGTCCACTAAACTTTGGATTGTCCTTAAAAGATGCTGAAGAAAAAGCCAGACACGCGGCTGCCTTGGTCGGTTTAGATGAAGAAATTCTCCAAAAATCGCCATTTAGAATCAGTGGCGGACAGATGAGAAGGGTCGCCATCGCAGGGATTCTAGCAATGGAACCAGAAATGCTTGTTTTAGATGAACCTACCCGTGGGTTAGACCCCAAAGGTTCAGATGAAATGATGGCACTATTTAATGAATTACATGAAAAACATGGTAAAACCATCGTTCTAATTACCCATGACATGGACATCGTTGCTCGTTATGCGAAACGCATTTTGGTCATGGATAAAGGCAAAATCAAGTTTGATGGGACGAGAGAATTGTTATTTATGTCCGATGAATTTGAAAAGTTGCATCTGGCAAAACCTCAAGCCTATCGTATGATGGAGTACCTATCCAAGACCTTAGGTTACCCATTCAAACAAATCTTTACAGAAGAAGACCTCATTCAATACATGAAGGAGGTGCACCATGAATAACATCACGATTGGCCAATATGTCCATGGCGATAGTTGGATTTACAAAATGGACCCTCGTGTTAAAATCATCGCTTTGATGTTATCGATGGTCATCACGTTCATCATCCCTTCATTTACTTTGATGGCGATTTTATTGGGATTAACCATCATCATGGTTTTGACCACCGGAATCCCATTCATGAAAATGATTCGCGGGATGAAAGCCTTGTTGTTTTTGCTCACGTTCACGTTTATCATTCAAATATTCAATATCCGAACTGGTGATTTGTTATTGGATGTCGACATGACCTTAGGATGGGCTTCAATCGCAGCGATTGTCCTCATCATCGTGTCATATAACATTTATAAACGTCAATTTAAATACCGTGCCACGATGTTTTTATTGATGGTAATCAGCTTATTCCTAGTCCAATATCTACTGCCTTACGGCAAATTTTGGTCATATGACTTTATGGTTTATTCCGATGGATTGTTCCGTACCGGTTTCTTACTCTTTAGAATCATGGTCATCATTTTGTTGTCATCTCTATTGACTTTTACAACCATGACCACAGATTTAAACAATGGCTTAGAAGCCGTTATGAAACCACTCGAGTGGGTGAAATTCCCAGTTGCTGAATTGTCTATGATGTTGTCATTAACCTTACGTTTTATCCCAACCTTGTTAGAAGAAACCCAAAAAATCATGAAGGCACAAGCCTCTCGTGGGGTAGAATTCAGTGAATCGACATTGAAAAAGAAAATTTCTCAAATGATTTCGCTATTGATTCCTATATTCATTATCTCGTTTAAACGTGCTGAAGATTTGGCGAATGCGATGGAATCTAGAGGTTATATCATCGGTGAAAAACGCACGAAGATTGATGTCATGAGCATTCAATATTTGGATATCCTAACCATCATCACATTGTTAGGACTACTCACCGTTGTCATCTTAATGAATACAGGCGTCATTTATGCGCTATAAATTAACCATCGCCTATGACGGTACCCTTTATCAGGGGTTCCAAAGCCAAAACAATGGCTTAGGTATCCAACAAGTACTCGAAGAGACCTTGAGTCAAATTGCGAAAGAACCCGTCCAAGTGGTTGCCTCAGGCAGAACCGATAAAGGGGTACATGCTTTGGGTCAAGTGTGTCATTTCGATACCCAAAATCCGATGACTGAAACGGCGTGGTTAAGGGCACTTAACACCTATTTACCGAAAGACATCACTGCATTAGACATCTCCATCGTAGATGAATCGTTCCATGCGAGATTTTCAGTGGTCAAGAAATGTTATGTTTATGTGCTTGCGAAAGACTATAATATTTTCAGGAGAAACTATGAAGCCTATATCAAATACCCACTCAATGTCGAATGGATGCAACAAGCGATTCAAAAGCTTGAGGGTACCCATGATTTTAAAGGTTTTGGCGTATTTGTTGAACACAAACCCACCGTTCGTACAATGTTTCAAGCAACCCTTGAAGAAACCGATACCCATTATGTTTTTACATTCATCGCGGACGGCTTCTTGAAGTATATGGTACGCAGTATGGTAGGAACCATCACCGATATCGGTCGAGGTAAAAGACCACTATCGGTAATGGATGACATTTTAGAACATCAAGATCGATCCAAAGTAGGTAAAACTGCTTCGCCCGAAGGGCTTTATTTAAAACAAGTTTGGTATTAAGAGGAGGCAATCATGTTTATTACATTTGAAGGTGGCGAAGGTTCTGGTAAAACAACCTTAATTCAAACCTTAGTGAAGTGGCTTAAAGAACACAATATCGGTTGTGTCGCAACCCGTGAACCAGGGGGTTCTGATATTGCTGAAAAAATCAGAGCCATCATTTTAGATCAAGATAACACCCACATGAGAGCGAGAACAGAAGCCCTCCTTTTCGCTGCAGCACGCGTTCAACATTTAGAAGAAACCGTGATACCAGCGTTAGAAAAGAATCAAGTCGTTCTTTGTGACCGTTATATCGATAGCTCGTTAGCCTACCAAGGGTACGCCCGTGGTTTGGGTTTTGAAGCCATCTTAAAAATCAATACGTTTGCATTAGAACATATGCCCAATTTAACGGTTTATATCAATTCAGACCCGCAAATTGGATTATCCAGAATCAAATCCAGAGAAAACAACCGTTTGGATTTGGAAAAGTTAGAATTCCACCAAAAAGTACGTGAAGGTTATTTAACACTCGCTGCTATGTACCCACAACGTTATTTGGTCATCAATGGTGATCGCACCATGCAAGAAGTTATCGACGATGTGAAAGCCCATTTAAAGGATGTGCTTTTATGCCAAAAATAAAACAACAAGCCATCTTAGATCAATTTAAAAGAGCGATTACGAAAGACCGTTTAAGCCATTTATATTTATTTACAGGTCCGAAAGGATCGGGTAAGAAAGAATTGGCTTTTGAGATTGCGAACGCCTTATTGTTAAATAAGCCGGAAGGTGCTGAGCTCCTTAAAACCAATGGTCATGTGAATTTAATGTTCATTGAACCTGCAGGTCAAAACATCAAGAAGGAACAAATCGCTGATTTACAAAGCGAATTTTCCAAGACATCCTTAACCAAAGGCGCACGTGTTTACATCATCGATGAAGTCGATAAACTGTCTACCGCAGCGGCCAATGGGCTATTAAAATTCTTAGAAGAACCCCTATCCAAACAAACCGTAGGGTTTTTATTGTCCGATAACCCGGAACTCGTTTTACCGACCATTCAATCAAGAAGTCAAATCATCTTCTTAAAACCAAGAAGTGAACATGAACTCACGCTAGAATTAAAGGAAGCTGGTATAGACCCTTATTTGGCTGAATTTCTACCTTACTTAAACAAAGATCGTGCCATCGTCATGGAAATGGCGAAAAAAGATGACGTGATTGAACTCATCAACTGTGTCAAAAATTACCACAAAACCTTATTAAAGAAAGAGCCTTTGTGGTTATTATTTGAAACCAAAATGAGCATCATTCGTTCGGATAAAGCGGTGCTTATTCAATTCTTAGAACTGATCATGATTTATTACTTAGACTTGTTAAAAACGAAAAATCAGGAGATCATTGCGTTTGATGTGTTCAGCGAAGAGTATGAAACCATCGCGAATATGCTCACCATGGAAGATATTTTAAAGCATTTAAAACAAATACAAACGATTTTGTATAGATTAAACTATAATATTAATATAGAGATGGCACTCACACAGTTGGTGCTTGACTTAGAGAGTTAGAAGGTGAATACATGCTTGTTGCACAAGTACAATTTAGACAAGCTGGCAAAAGATACTATTTTAATCCCAATACATTACCGGTTCAAGACCAAACCTTGGTTGTGGTCGAAACCGTTCGTGGCATTGAATTGGGCAAAGTAGTAGGGAAGCTTGTAGAAGTCAAAGAAGAAGAATTACAAACAGAACTCAAACCGATTTTACGGCTAGCCACCGATAACGATATCGAAGAAAATGATTATAACAAAAGTTTAGAACTCCAAGTGATTAAGGTCACTAAAGAATTGGTTAAGCGCAATGAACTCGATATGAAGCTATTAGCCGCTGAATATACTTTAGACCGCGATCGTTTGGTCGTTTACTTCGAATCTGAGAACCGTGTGGATTTTAGACAACTGGTCAAAGATTTGTCTGAAAGTTTTAAAACACGTATTGAACTTAGACAAGTGGGTTCAAGAGACGGGGCTAAATTCATTGGCGGGATCGGGCCATGTGGCTTAATTACCTGCTGTACTACATTCATTGGTGAATTCGATAACGTATCCATCAAAATGGCTAAAAATCAAAACTTATCTTTAAACCCACAAAAAATCAGTGGGAACTGCGGTAAGTTATTATGCTGCATCAAGTTTGAAAATAGCGTCTATGAAGAACTCCGTCAAAACATGCCGGATGTGGGCGATAAAATCAAAACCAAAGATGGTGGCGCAACCGTGATTTCCATCAATATTTTGAGACAACAACTCAAAGTAGCCTATGAAGATGGTTCCTTTGGTTATGTGCTTCTAAAGGACATTGAAAAGAAACATGCAAATTGAAAATGATTTATTGGGATACCCGCGATTAAAAATCATCCAAGACCCGGATATGTTTTCATT
>DJWH01000025.1 GCA_002441525.1 Acholeplasmataceae bacterium UBA6235
AAGTTGTTTGGTACTTTAGAAAACCTAGCAGAAAAAGCGGTATTCCATATCAACGATACCCACCCAACGTTAATCATTCCTGAATTGATGCGTATTTTGGTCGATGAAGAATCGATGGAATGGGATCATGCTTGGGATATCACCAAGCGTTGTGTCGCTTATACCAACCATACCATCTTAGCAGAAGCGTTGGAAAAATGGCCAATTCGTCTATTCCAACCCCTATTACCAAGAATTTATACCATCACAGAAGAAATCAACCGTCGTTTTGAAATTGAACTCAAACAACGCTTTGGCGATAATGCGAGAGAAGTTGAAAACATGCAAATTCTTAAAAATGGCATGGTTCACATGGCTAATTTAGCGATTGTTGGGTCATTTTCAGTGAATGGGGTTGCACAACTCCATACCGATATCTTAAAAGACATCGAAATGCGTGATTTTGCCCAATACTATCCGAACAAGTTTAACAATAAAACCAACGGGATTACCCACCGTCGTTGGGTCTTACAATCCAACCCGGAAATCGTATCGATTTTAAAAGACACCATCGGGGATGGTTGGATTACCGACACCTCAAAATTGGAAGGTTTGGTTCAATTCGCTGATGACGCATCGGTCCAAAAACGTTTTGAAGCGATGAAACTGGCTAGAAAACAAGCTTTAGCCGATAAGATTTATAAGGAACAAGGCGTAAAACTCAACCCGCATGCGATATTCGATATCCAAGTCAAACGTCTTCATGAATACAAACGTCAATTGATGAATGCTTTACACATCATGTATCTATACAATGAGTTGAAGTCAAATCCAGAAATGCGTAAACAATTCTACCCACAAAACTTTATTTTTGGTGCGAAAGCTGCACCGACTTATTGGTTTGCGAAAAAGGTCATCAAACTCATCAATACGATTGCAGAAAAAGTCAATAATGACCCTGAAACCAATGACTTATTAAAAGTGGTCTTTGTTGAAGATTATAATGTTACCTATGCAGAAACCATCATGCCAGCTGCTGATTTGTCTGAACAAATCTCAACAGCGTCAAAAGAAGCTTCTGGTACCGGGAACATGAAGTTTATGATGAATGGTGCGATTACCATTGGTACCCTAGATGGTGCGAACGTTGAAATCGCTGATTTTGTCGGTCAAGAAAACATCATTATCTTTGGTCTAAATGCCAAAGAAGTCACAGATATCTATAAAAAAGGCAATTATCAACCGTATGAAATGTATCAAAGAGATCCAAGAATCAAGAAAGTCTTAGACCAATTGACCAATGGATTCTTCACCAATGTACCACCACATGAATTTGAAGAAATCAGAAGAAACTTATTAGACAGGGATGTCTACTTGGTACTTAAAGATTTCGATGCCTATGTGGCAGCCCAAGCCAAAGCCAACAAGCTTTATCAAAACAGAGCAGCATGGCTCAAAATGTCGATCATGAATACAGCGAAATCTGGATTCTTCTCCACCGATAGAACGATGGAAGAGTATAACAAAGACATTTGGCACGTCAATAAAATTAAATAATGAAAAAGCGTCTAATGGATTTTTCCATAGACGCTTTTCTTTATTTATTAAACATGATTTTTTCAGAATTAAACATTCGTGTCAGCAACCATGTGCCTAAACCAACCAATACTAAGTTGATCACGATGGTGATAAATAGGTGTAAGTAATTTACAGATAACCCCAGGATAAAACCAATGGATTGAACCGAATTGTAAACAGGGATGAAATACATCAGGGTATCTGTGGTGCTTGATCCTAGCATGCTCGATATCCCAACCAACATGATGATGATCATGAAAGGCATAGCCAGTGAAGATGCTTCCTTGATGGTTTTTGCGTATGCACTGATGATGGAAATCAACACAACAAAGATGAGAACGGTAGAGATGATCACACTGAATAGTAAAACGTACGTACCAACATCATACATGGCCATGGTGAAATCTTCACCGATGAGTTTTGGTAAGGATAGCATGAGTCCGATAAAACTAGATGCGGCACTGGCCAAAGCGGTAATGGATAGTGCGATGATTTTACCCAAGGCAATTTCACTTCGCTTCGTCGGTGTGGTTAATAGGGTTGCGATGGTTCCGCGTTCTTTTTCACCGGCAATCGATTCGCTTGCGATGCTCAAGGAAGCTGTGAATAGGAAAGTAATGAGCAAAAATGGCACCAACATCGTTACAAATTGAATCGACATATCGGTTGCACTTGCGAGGTTATAAGGGATATCGTCTCGATTGATGTCAAACTTATTGGTCATGGTCGATTCGAAGCTATTTAAACTATATAAATAGTAATTATAAATGGTGTAAGATTCATTTTTAGAGGTATTATGGAATAGTTCAACCTTTGGAGCCACTATACTTAATGCGGTATTATAAGCCAACATGCGGTTGTAAAAGTCAGGTTCATAAATGATCAACAAATCAACAGTTTTATCGGCTATCTGAGTTTTGATTGTTGAGATATCCTCAGTCGTGATGACATGAGTTTCAATCGTATAAAGATCGGTTTGATCGATCGGTACGAATTCTGTTACTGGATTGATGACGTAGACTTGATAGACATAATCTTCGGGAATGGTATCTGTTTCTTGCATGATAGACCCCATCAACGAGTATAGTAGAAAAATCATCAAACCAGGCAATATCAATGTGATGAGCATGCGTCGGTCTGTAAAAAAGCGACGCAATTCTTTTTGAACAATTGTTAGGATGTTTTGCATTAGAATTTACCTCCATGAGATGCGTATAAACTGAAGAAGAGGGTTTCAAGATCAGATGTTTTTAATATTTCTGATACGGTATTGGTATAGACCATTTCACCATCAATGATGATGCCAACGCGGTCACATAACTTTTCAACCAAACTAAAAATATGGGTAGATAAAATGATGGTTTTTCCCTGGTTTTTTAAATCGATGAGGAAATCAGTGACGGTTTTCGCTGTGATGATGTCTAGACCATTGGTAGGTTCATCAAATATGATGATGTCTGGGTCATGCGCAATGGAAATGGCTAAAGATACTTTTTGTTTCATCCCTGTGGATAAATCTGAAACCTTCACTTCACAAAAAGGGTGGATACCAAATTGATTAAATAGCATTTGTTTTCGTGTCTTGATGGTTGTTTCAGGAATCCCATGTAGCTTAGAAAAATAATCAAACAAGTAATTGGGTGTGAAAAAATCTTCGAGTTTGAGTTCGCTGGTCAAAAAACCAATACGTCGTCTGACTTCAGCTGGGTCTTTGACCACAGAAAAGCCTTGGATCAGGACGTCACCTGTATCGGGTTTTATGAGCGAGCTCGCAATTCGTAGTGTCGTGGTTTTACCAGCACCATTGGGCCCTAATAACCCATAAATTTCGCCTTCATAAGCATCGAAGGATAGCGACTTAACAGCGACTTTTTTGGTTTCCTTGGTCTTCAAAATCTTTTGTTGTTTTTTGGATAAATTAAATGTTTTAGTGATGTCTTTTACAGAAAATAGTACATTCATACGAGGTCTCCTTTAGTATTTTCTTTTATAATAGATGTTTAAAATCAGCATGATGATGTATTCAATGACAAAGAAACCTGCCAATGTTACAGATACCATATAAGTGGATTCAATCATACCAAACACAATGATGAGAACCACAACACCCCAATATTGAATCATGAAGGTGGTTGACATCACTTTACCGCGAATCATCATCAACCGTTCATCTTGTTCTGCAATCTTACTTTCTTTCATAAAGGACTTATTGAAAAGAAGTATACTCGATAGTACCAAACTGGTGATGCCAAACGATAATGTGAAACCACTGAGGTAATTGGTTAGAAAATCAAATTGAATGTTCAGTAAAAATACGATGATGGAAACCATGCCGATGATTCTAAATGTTTCTAGATATGTTTTTGTAAAAAAATGGTCTTTCATGATGATGCCTCCTCAAAAATAAAGATGTCTTCTACAGCAAGATTAAAGTATCTCGCAATTTTTATGGCCAATATGATCGAAGGATTATATTTGCCCGTTTCAATGGAACTGATGGTTTGTCTTGATACACCCATCGCTTCTGCAAATGTTTCTTGTTTGACATTGTATTGTTTTCTAAGTGCTTCCAGTCGATTTTGCATAAGCCCCTCCTATGTCAAGTTAACTTTACACAATTACTATAGCACCCAATAAAAATAATGTCAAGCATACTTTACAAAAAAAACTAGACATTGGCTGCCTAGTTTGATTGAATGTATTTTTTTAAGTATTCGATGACACCATCTTCAGTGTTGGGTTGATCTGTGATGGCTTTCGCAACCGCTTTGACCTCTTCATGCGCATTGGCCATGGCTACCCCATGGTGAACCACTTGCAACATATCGATATCGTTTTTACCATCACCAAAGGCGATGACTTGATTCGGTTCAAAACCATAGAATTGACGGACAAATTCGACGGCCTCTCCTTTTGAAGTGCGTTTTTGATAGATTTCAAAGATGGCGTTTTTAGCATCACTACCCCAATCTCTAAAGTTGAGGACATCTTCGCATTCATTTAAGATGAAATGCTCAAACGCAGTTTTATAGGCGACATCGATGATATACATGAGCCCGGATGGTTCAGGGTTCGTTGGGTTGGTAAATGGGCCTTCAACGAAGAACGTTTCTTCGGTTTCATGATATAGCCAATTCAGACGATCGGTTGGTTTATAGACGTATAACCCATTATCGACACTATAAAAGGCTGTACGGGTAAATGGCTCCGCATAAACGAATAGTTTATCCACCACCCGTTTTGGGATGGTGAGTGTCATTTTCTTAAAATGTGGATCTCTAGGATTTTCGATTGAACCGCCATTATCCGTTATTAACGGGGTATCTAATTCGAGGGT
>DJWH01000110.1:0-5063 GCA_002441525.1 Acholeplasmataceae bacterium UBA6235
TTAAGAAGCCAAGAGTCTTGTTGCTAGATGAACCACTATCGAACTTAGATGCGAGATTACGTCTACAAACCAGAGAAGAAATTAAACGTATTCAAAGAGAAACCGGCATCACCACTGTCTTCGTCACCCATGACCAAGAAGAAGCGATGTCCATCTCCGACCAAATGGTTGTCTTAAACTATGGTGTCATGCAACAAATGGCTGCACCACAAGACATGTATAACCATCCAGACAACTTGTTTGTTGCGAAATTCTTAGGAAACCCACCTATCAACACCTTTGAAGGTCGTGTTGAAAAAGGCAATATCATTATTGGTGAAGACATCGTCGTTGGTCAAACCAAAGCTAAAGACGGCATTTATGCGGTCGGTATTCGCCCTGAAGACTTTAAAGTTGACCCACGTGGTTTCGAAGTATCCACAGATACCATCGAACGTATTGGTAGAGATACCATGATTCGTTTCAATCTTGGTGGTGTGGCTATGAGAGCATTGTTAGAATCCGATACAGTGACCACTACCGAAACCATCAATTTAATGGTTAAACCTGGTAAGATTCACTTATTCGATTTAGAAAGTGGTAGTGTGGTTCTATGAACAAGCAAGACTCAAGATTAAAAGAAATGATCTGGGTCTTCAGAAGTAAATTGCACCATATGGCAGTGGTTATAGACAATTTCTTATCGAAACATGGTCTAGAATTCATTGTGAGATGGCCAGCTTGGTTAAAAGCGATTTTCTACTTGATCCCAGCACTTACATTATTAATGATTTTCACATTTTACCCGATTTTTAACTCATTCTTGATTTCCTTTTATACTGGATACAACATCCAAAGAGGAGATTTCGAAGGGTATACTTTGTTTGGTAACTACTTAACGGTTCTTAGACATGCAAACTTCGGTAGAGCCATTTTCAATACTAGTATGATTGTATTGATTTCTGTCCCAGTCACGATTTTCGTCGGATTGATGATTGCGGTTGCACTCAACGCGATTAAACCATTAAAAGGCTTCTATCAATCGATTTTCTTCTTACCGTATGTTACCAACTCCATCGCGATTGGGTTAGTATTCGCCTTCATGTTTAAAGGGAACTCTAACGACTTAACCAACCTCGGGTTAGCCAACCAAGTATTGACTTGGGTAGGTTTACAACCGATTGTTTGGATTGGGGTCGGTGCGACCTATTGGTCTGCGATGAGCGTTATCTTGATCTACTCTGTATGGAACGGGCTAGCATTTAAGATCATCGTCTTCTTAGCAGGTATCCAAGGCATCGATAAACAATACTATCAAGCCGCACAAATCGATGGTGCTTCTAGAAGTAAATCCTTCTACCGAATTACCGTTCCGATGATATCACCGATGATATTCTACATCTTGATTACCTCCGTCATTGGGGCATTCAAGACCTATTCAAGCGTCGTCGCGATCATCAACCGTGAAGGGTTAATCACCACCGGTGCGAATGGAACCATCAACTTAAAGACCATCGTATTCTACATTTACGATTACATCGGATTGGCATCACAAGATGGACTCATGTCCTACGCGTCTGCCGCTGCGATCATCTTATTTGGCATCATCTTGGTATTCACGCTACTCCAACTTGAAGTTGGTAAACGTAGAGTCCATTACTAGGAGGCTTAATCATGAAAAGAATTACGAAAGAAATTAAGCGTCTAGACCTGATCGCTACGTTAATCGATATTGCATATGCAATTATCTACTTATCATTATTGGGGTATTTCTTCTGGGTTTTAGTTGAACCCGAAGTCATTACCGACGTGGTCAATACCACTTACAATTTCATTGGTATTGAAGTAACATCTGCACAACTCAACGTCATGATTTCGTTATTGGTTGGATACTTATTGGTATTCGTTCCAACCGCAGTCAAACACGTTAAACGTGTGGTTGACAAAGAAACCATTGAAATGGACCCATGGGATTATCGCTCACAAATCTTGTATGCATTTATGGCGTTTTTCACAGGGAACATCGCGTCCGCAGTGATTCGTTTTATCACAGCGAACAAGATGATGTTAATCATTCAAGATTACAATTTAGGCAAAGGCTTTATCGAAGGCTTTAAAGCGATTGGTAAGTTCTTTGTGAGTTTAGTAGATAGCACCAAAGCGTATTTTGAACGCCGTACCCAATATAAGAACAACATCAGTAAGTTTGGTAAAGAAAAAGCCAAAGCAATGAAGATTGAAGCAGAAGTTGCGAGAAAAGGTTCATTGTCTCAACAAGACCTTGAACGTGTAGGACGCAACGACCTCATCATGAAGACCTTAGGGTTGGTAGCGATGTACACCTTCTTAACCTTCATCGCCATCTTCATCTTTATCCCATTCTACTGGATGATCTTAACCGCATTGAAGACCAACGTGGAATTAACCACACGTCTTAACCCAAGATTCTTCATTGGCTTGGATGAAATGCAATGGGTCAACTTCAAAGTAGCTTTCACCAGATTTAGTTTCTGGCGTTACCTTGGTAATACCGTGACCGTCGGTCTAATCTCGATGGTCGGTACAGTCACCACCACCATCTTGGCAGCCTTCGCGTTCTCACGCTTAGACTTTAAAGGTAGAGAATTCATCTTCTCAATCTTATTAATGACCATGATGATTCCGGGTGAACTTTACACCATTACCAACTACATCACCGTTAGAAACCTTGGATGGTATGACTCCTTCTTAGCGCTCATCTTCCCATTCATGACATCTGTATTCTATATTTTCTTCTTGAGACAATCGTTCAAGCAAATCCCAGATTCGCTTTATCGTGCCGCTCAAGTCGATGGTTGTGNNATGATTCCAATCGCAAGACCAACCATCACCACCATTACCATTCTTTCTGCCATCGGTGCTTGGGATGCCTATATCTGGCCTCAACTCGTCGCACCAAGTGAAAAGAACTGGCTGATTTCCGTCGCACTTCGTAGCACCAGCTTCGTCGTCGGTTCGGGTTCAGATGCTAGACCGGTTTACAACGTCCAATTGGCTGCAACAGCCCTCGTTACCGTACCACTATTGATTATTTTCTTCTCGCTTAAGAAATACATCATCCGCGGTGTGGGTAGAAGCGGAACCAAAGGATAGGATTTACACGTTTTGGGATTTACAACCGAGCGGTTGCTAATCATAAAATTCATTAGGAGGACACAAATGAAGAGAATTACGTCGCTTTTAATTGTTCTATTCGCTGTAGTGATGCTAACGGCATGTGCTAAGCAAAGAGACCAAGCACCAACCATCTCTGGCGCACAACTGAACCCAGTCGTGCAAAAAGGTGGCACTTACAACCCATTAGATGGCGTCACCGCTGACGACCGTGAAGATGGCAATTTAACAAGTCAAATCGTGGTAAGCGGATTTGACCAGGATGATTTAAATTATGCTGGTACATACGTGATTACCTTAAAAGTTACAGACTCTGCAGGCAACGAAGCGGTTGTTACTATCAACTTAACCGTTGAAGGTACGACTCAAGCGTTACCACCAGTACTTAACGGTATTAAAGCTCAACAAACCTACTACATTGGTTCTGGTGACTTTAACCCAATCGCTGGTGTTACTGCAATTGACCCTGTCGATGGCAACATCACATCGTCTATTCAAGTCACTGGTACATTGTTATTGGATACCCCAGGACAATATACATTAACCGTTAGAGTTACCAACCAAGCTGGTGTTAGAGCATCCGCTTCCATCACTGTAACTGTCGCAGTTTCTGATATTCCTTTCCAATTAACCACAGACCCAATTGAAATTACCATTTGGCATGCGATGGGTGCATCCAACCAAGCATTGCTTGAAAAGTATGCAGCATCCTTCAAACAAAAATACCCTAACGTCACTGTTGTGATCCCTGCTGGTGTAGGTAACTATGATACCTTAAAGACCAACATGATCAACGCGATTACAGCAAACGCAATGCCAAACCTTGTTCAAGCTTATCCTGACCATGTCGCTGAATACCTCAATGGTAAAGCAGTATTGAACTTGAACCCTTACATTGAATCCACCACATGGGGACTCAATGGTGCAGACGCATTGGATGACATCATTCAATCTTACTTAGATGAAAACAGCCAATATGATGCCAACGGCACTTACTATTCATTACCATTCAACAAATCTACTGAAGTCATGATTTATAACAAGACTGCATTTGATGCATTGTCCTTACCAGTACCACAAACATGGCAAGACATCATCGCTGCTGCACCAGCTTTAAAGGCATATGGTGACGCGATTGCAGAAGCGAAAGTCAGAGCAGCTAACCCTGGTATGACTGAAATGGCATTAGCACCGCTCATCGAAGCTGCTAAAGCATTGATCATCCCTGCATCTTATGACTCCACAGGTAATGCGTTCATCACTTTCACAAGACAATTTGAAGGTGGTTATACCGCACTGAACTATTCAACATTCAAAGGCGAATACTTATGGGTTAATAACGCGAATACAACTGCAGCAATGCAATTCTTGAAAGATAATAAAGCCGTCATTACCCTACCAGAATTCTGGGATCAACAATATGCATCTACCCCATTCGTTAACCAACAAACATTCGTGACCATTGGTTCATCTGCAGGTGTGCGTTACAACGTCCCTTCATCTGACCCTACAACAGGTCAACCAGTGTTCCAAATTGGTGTAGCCCCAGTGCCTTATAACGCTGACAAACCTAATGCGAAAGCCGTTATCCAACAAGGTACCAACATTTCCTTGATGAAGACAGGTACTGCACAACAACAACTTGCTTCATGGTTATTCTTAAAGCACTTAATTAGTATTGAAAACACCACTGACTGGGCTATGGAAACAGGTTACTTGCCAGTGAGAACCAGTGCTTATGAATCTACCACATATCAAACATTCTTAACCAACCCAACTGCAAACCAACTATATATTTCAATGGCAGCTAATGCAGCATACCTACAAAGAAACAACATGTACTATGACCCTGCATTCATCGGATCTTCTAGAGCAAGAACTCAAGTCGGTCTAGCCCTTGAAAGAATCATGCTTGGGGACGGTAATATTGC
>DJWH01000110.1:5104-5877 GCA_002441525.1 Acholeplasmataceae bacterium UBA6235
ATTGAAGATACACGTTATACCCTTACGGATTTAACGGGCAAGACACAATCTCAAATTGAAGCAATATTTGAAGAAGTTGGCATTACAGTACAATTTAGAGAGGTTCAAAGTAGCACAGTAGCAGCGGGAACCTTTATTAGATACGTCGGCTATAACGTAGGCGATAAAGTCGAAACCACTGTGAACATCCGTATTGAAATCGCAATTCCAGTCCCATCTGCACCAATCATTAACGGTGCAGATGAGGCTTCGGTTTATGTGTCAGTACAAGGAAACCCACCAACATTTGATATTTATGCTGGTGTCACAGCAACCGATTTTAAAGGCAACGATATACCGTTTGGCAATTTCTTCTATGTATTAGAAATTAAGGATAGCAATCAAAATACGTTATCCGAAGTGAACTTCTATCAAATAGGGGTTTATTACGTGACATATCAAGCGATGAACAGTGGTTTATCCACCACCGTGACTCGTACGATCAATGTCGTTGTTCCGCCATTTGATACGAACAATACCGATCATTTACAGCTCGCTGTATCTTATGCAGGTAAGTCGTTTATCAACGATGGTATTGGGGTAGTTACCATTACCACTCATACCGATGCGGACACCACCAACTTTAGAGATTCCGTGACAGGTGAAAGATTCACTGTTCGATACTTAGGTATTGACGCGCCTGAAGCGACCTCAAAATATGAACCATGGGGCATCAAAGCTGCCAACTTTGTCAGAGAAACCTTAGACAACGCAGAAACCATCATTCTTCAAGC
>DJWH01000079.1:0-15232 GCA_002441525.1 Acholeplasmataceae bacterium UBA6235
TATCAAGACTTCCAAACTGCAACCAAAATCGCGAGAGCGATGGTCACTGAATATGGTATGTCCAATTTAGGTCCAATCCAATACGAATCTCAACAAGGCTCTGTCTTCTTAGGTAGAGACTACTTGAAGGAACGTAATTTCTCCGATCAAGTCGCGTTAGAAATTGATAAAGAAGTACGTGAAATCATTACTGGTTGTTATGAACAAGCCAAACAAATCATCATTGAAAATCGTACATTGCTAGATACAATTACCAACTATCTATTAGAAGTTGAAACCTTGAACAAACAAGACATCGACGAAATAGTAGCGACTGGTAAACTCGGTTGGTGGGAAGAAAGAAAGCTCAAAAAAGAAGAGCCTGTAAAATCAGAAAACCCGCTCGATAAAACCGATGAAAATCCATTGGTAAAAGCCGATGAGACTCGATAAGTATCTAAAAGTATCTCGCTTAATCAAACGTAGAACGGTTGCGAAAGACGCTGCTTTAGCGGATTTGATCTACATCAACGATAAAGTGGCGAAACCCGCTTCTACTGTTAAACCTGGCGACACTTTGACACTTCACTTTGGATTAAAAATCCTAACCGTCAAAGTGGTTTCCATTGATATCCCGAAACCCAAATCGGAGGATGTCATGTTTGAACTCATCAGTGAAACAAAAAAGTCGTAACGTAGTTATGGCTTTTTTATTGGGTATCATGTATAATGAATATGCTATTTTTAGGAGGTAACCACATGGATTATACTGAATTAACCGAACAAGAACGTATAAGACGTCAAAAAATGGAAGAATTAAGAGCTAAAGGTGTCGATCCATTTGGTTCACGATTTAACCGCACAACCACAACCCAAGCCATTAGAAACCAATATGAACAATACAGCCACGATGAACTTGAACAAATGCATGTTGAAGTGGTCATTGCCGGTCGTATCATTCGTAAAAGAGACCAAGGTAAAGCAGGTTTCTTACAACTTCAAGACCGCGATTCTAACATTCAAGTGTATGTCAGAAAAGACGCGATTGGCGACGATGCATTCGAAGTCTTCTTAAGCAGCGACTTAGGCGACATTGTTGGTATCAAAGGCTTAGTGTTTAGAACCAAAACCAATGAACTCACCGTTAAGGCGAGTGAATATACCCATTTAACGAAAGCGTTGAGACCACTACCGGACAAGTTTCACGGTCTTCAAGACGTTGAAGAATCTCGTCGTAGACGTTATGTCGACTTAATCGTCAACGAAGAAGCGAGACGCATCGCGATGTTAAGACCAAGAATCATTAGAGAAATTCAAAAATTCTTTGATGGTAGGGGCTTCATCGAAGTCGAAACCCCTGTACTTCACCCAATCCTTGGGGGCGCTGCAGCTAGACCGTTCGTCACACACCACAACACCTTAGATATGCCATTCTATCTACGTATCGCTACCGAATTACCACTTAAACGTCTAATCGTAGGCGGCTTAGAAGCAGTCTATGAAATTGGTCGTTTGTTCCGTAATGAGGGTATGGATGCGAAACATAACCCAGAATTTACCACCATTGAAGCTTACTTAGCGTATTCCGACATGGAAGGTATGATGGATTTGGTTGAAGACGCGATGTCTACCGTTGTATACAACGTTTTAGGCACTTATGAAATCACTTATGGTGAAAAACAAATCAATATGGCACCAAAATGGGCGAGAGTTCATATGGTTGAAGCGATTAAAAACATCACTGGTGTTGACTTCTTCGAGATTGCTGATTTGGAAACTGCGACTAAGGTTGCGAAAGAAAAACACATCAAAGTTGAAAAACACTATGGCGTAGGACACATCATCCAAGCGTTCTTCGATGAATTTGTTGAAGATACCATCACACAACCAACCTTCGTTTATGGACACCCAATTGAAGTTTCACCACTAGCGAAAAAGAATGCTCAAAACCCAAGATTCACCGATCGTTTTGAATTGTTCATCGATGGTAGAGAATATGCGAATGCGTTCTCTGAACTCAATGACCCAGTGGATCAAAGAGGCCGATTTGAGGATCAATTGAAAGAAAAAGAGTTGGGTAACGATGAAGCGACTGAAATGGACGTGGATTTCGTAGAAGCCCTTGAATATGGGATGCCACCAGCAGGTGGTCTAGGGATTGGTATCGACAGATTCATTATGCTTATTTGCAACGTGAATAATATCCGCGATGTCATTCTGTTCCCTCACATGAAACACAAACCTTAATAACGACTAAAAGCCCTTAGACATCACATCTAAGGGCTTTTTTTACTGTCCTATTTTTATGCTTTTGAACTGAAACCATTGAATACGAGGTTTAAAATAATACCAACAACAGCTGCTAAACTCATGCCTGTAAGTGCCGCGGTTGGTGTCAATTGAATGACTGCACCACCCAAACCAAGTACCAACATGGTTGATACGATGATAAGGTTTTTCATATTGCCTAAATCGGTTCTATCTTTGATCAATACTTTGACCCCGTTGGCTGCGATTAAACCGTATAATACCACGGTCATTCCACCAATGACTGCCCATGGAATACTTGCGATGAACGCTTGGATGTATCCAAAGAATCCGAGTAGTATCGCAAATACAGCGGCTAATCCTGTTACATAGACTGAACCTACTTTTGTGATGGCTACAACGCCTGTGTTTTCACCATATGTGGTGTTGGCAGGGCCACCGATTGCACCAGCAACAAGGGTAGCAATCCCATCACCTAGTAAAGTCTTATCGAGACCCGGGTCTTTTATAAAGTCATTACCTGTGATTTCACCTAAAACGACATGGTCACCAATGTGTTCTGCAATGGTAACAAACGCAAGTGGTGCGAACACCAATACAGCATCTAAGTTAATGTCATAAGTACCGAAAATTTGGAAGTTTGGCACTTGGAAGAAGGATACTTCTTTAAAGATTTCAAAATCGACAATACCGAAAAGAACGGCTGCGATATATCCAACGAAAATAGCTAATAGGAATGGTACGATTTTAATGAATCCTTTGCCGTAAACTGCCATCGCTGATACCGCGATGAATGTGATTAATGCGACTGCAGCAACATCCCCATTGAATGCACCATTCGCTAGTCCAATGTTGCTAACTGCGACACCGGCAAGCCCTAAACCAATGATGATGATCATCGGTCCGATGACAACTGGTGGTAATAAATGTTTTAACCAGTCACTACCTGCAAATCGAATGATGAGTGCGACCACAATATAAATCAAACCAACCACCATTAAACCGATTAAGCTTGAATCAAATGACCCAGAAGCTGTCGCGGTCGCTGTAATGGTAGTCATATAAGCAAAGCTACTACCCAAATAAACAGGCACTTTACCTTTAGTACATAAAATGTAAATTAGAGTACCTAAACCACTGGCAACCAAAGCCACCCCAATGTCTAACCCCGTAATGAGTGGTACAAGTACCGTTGCTCCAAACATCGCGAATACGTGTTGTAAACTGAGTACAACCCATTTCAAAATCGATGATGGTCTTTCTTGAATCCCGACAATCAATTTCTCTTCCATACAGTTCTCCTTTTCTTGAAAAGGCCTTTTAACAAAAAAAGACACCACTGGTGTCCTTTAAATGTATAGGTAAAAATGATTCCGTTACCTTAAAATGCTCACAGGCATCTTTTAAAGGACCTTCACTGTTAGTAGTATATCAAAATTTAAAGAAAGTTCAACCCCCAAAATCACTTTTTACAAAAAGAAAAGCAGACCTCTACAGGACTGCTTCTATCATCACTAAATTAATCCGAGTTCGTCTGCGATATCAAAGAAGATATTGTTGATTGGATAATAATCCATCTCTAATTCTTTGTAGATACCCTCTGTGACGTTATCGAGTTTTTCATGTAGTTCTTTTGGCGCATCCCCTTGTTTTTCAAGGATGGACAAAATCTCATGTTCGATATCGATCAAGGATTGCATATGTTGTTCATTCGGTTCTTCAATCGCACCGATGAGTTCGTTTTGAAAATCCAATGTATCCAATAATAAGATGACGGTACCCGCATGCTTATTCAACAGTTCAACGTCGCCATTGTAGTCGTGTTCTAATAATAGTTTGACGTTTTCAAACGCGTCAAATATGTAATAGAACCCAGTTTCAAAAATGTTACTTTCTTCTGGTGACAATGTCTTCTCTTCAATTTTTTTGTTGTACAAGAATTCCAAAACTTCAATGACGTATTTAAAACGTTCATAGATATTGGAGTTCGATGTTTTCAACCCTTCGACCAAATCGCTAGTCTCGATAATCCAGTTAGCGTAATCGTGATATAGTGCATCAATCATAGTTCACACCTCCGACTTAATATAATTATACAAATAATTCCTAACTTATCAATACTTTTACAAAAATAATACATGACGAGAAAATTTATCTCATTTTATGGGATGTTTCACAAATCACTTTGATTTGAAAATCAAAATAGATTTGTTATGATTAAGTCAGGATTCTTAAAGGAGAAAACAATAATGTTAAAAAATAAAGTGTATGATGCACGATTTTTGACCCCATTGATGGTCGTCATCACCTATGTATGGATTCAATTATTTAACCTGTCTGGCATAGGGGTAAATGCCGGTATGGTCTATCAAATGATTTTGGTTTTATATGTGTTTTTCTTAACGTTTTATAAGCAGATCAAACCACTTCAAAAATTATACTTGATCTTAGGTATCTTATTTTGCTTAATTGGGGATATGGCGCTATCTCGCGCTTTTGATACGCCTAACGGTTATCGATTACCCATTGGTATGGGACTCTTTTTTATTGGTCATGTGAATTTTATACTGGGTATATTCAGTTTTAGAAAGCCTAAGTTAAAAGCGTTTAGAACAAACTTTTTAATCGTGTTTTCTGTGATTGTATTGTTGTTCGTATTTACTGTATTTAATCCGGATGAACTCTTGTTATCCATCCTCGCCATCGTGTACGCGGTTGCGTTAGGCATTGGATTAACCTTAGGACTATCCATGAAGGATAACCCTATCTATCGTTTCCTCGCGTGGGGATATGGTATCTTTATATTTTCTGACTGGTTGATTGCAATCAGAGCCATCAAAGGTTGGAACACCCCTGATTTAATCAATAATCAAGGGGTTTGGTTCACCTATATTGTTGCATTGTCTTTAATTTGTTATTCAATCGTTCACCTCAATCGCTCTATAAACAAATAACCACCCCGGTTTTGACAGTAAAAAGTGTAGAATGTTAAAAGAAATATATTCAAAGGATGTCTTCTTTTATGCCTTATAATGAAGCCATAAAGGAGAAACAACATGAAAAAAACACTTTTATTGATTGGCGCATTATTACTTACAGGGTTCCTAACAGTCGGTATATTCGCTGCTAGCACCCCAACCACTATGACATCCACATCTTTGGATTTAGAAGACAGTTACACTTTAGAGGAAATGTTGAACATCACATTACTCGATGAGTTGAAAGCGAAAGCAACCTATGAGGCAATCATCGATACATATGGTGAAGTTAAACCATTCACTCGTATCGTATTGGCTGAACAACGTCACATTGACGCACTACTTGTATTATTTAACACTTACGGTATTGAAGTGCCTACCTTTGATGCAAGCACCGTTGTAGTTCCAGAATCACTCACTGCAGCACTTGAAGCTGGTGTACAAGCTGAAGTCGATAATATCGCTTTGTACGACGCATTCTTAAGCCAAATCGATTTACCTGAGGATGTTGTTACGACATTTACGGCATTACAACGTGCATCAGAAAATCACTTAAGAGCATTCAATCGTGGTTTAGTTGGATCACAAATCCAAAATTTCGGACAACAAATTCGTAACCAATTTGGTAAACTTGGATTCAAAGGTAACGGCCATAAAGGCAACAAATAGTTTTTAGGTAACAAAAAGACCTGGTCAAAATGATCAGGTCTTATTTTTATATGTGTGTTAAGATTAAGCCTTGTTAACGGATCCGAACATGGTTAATTTTTCTCTAACCACTTTCTTGATTGCTTCAACGCCTGGTGCTAATAATTTACGTGGGTCAAAGCCTTTGGATTCTAAGTCTTTACCAGCTTCGATGTATTTACGTGTAGCTTCAGCGAATGCCAATTGTAATTCAGTGTTAACGTTGATCTTTGTAACGCCTAAAGAGATCGCTTTTTTGATCATGTGTTCAGGAATACCTGTACCACCGTGTAATACTAGAGGTACTCTGTTGGTGACTCTTTGTACTTCTTGTAGTACATCGAAGTCTAAGCCTTTCCAGTTTGCAGGGTATTTACCGTGGATGTTACCAATACCTGCTGCGAATAGGTCAACACCTAAGGACGCGATGAGTTCGCATTCTTTTGGATCAGCCAATTCACCTGCACCAATGACGCCGTCTTCTTCGCCGCCGATGGAACCAACTTCAGCTTCAACAGACACGCCTTTTGCGTGGCAAGCTGCGACGATTTCTCTGGTCTTTTCAACGTTTTCAGCGATTGGATAATGAGAACCGTCAAACATGATGGATGTGAATCCGGATTCTAATGCTTTGTATGCACCTTCATAAGTACCATGGTCTAGATGTACAGCTACTGGTACTGTGATGCCTTGTGACGCGATCAATTCTTTGACCATCGCCATGACTAAACGATAACCACCCATGTACTTAGCTGCGCCTTCAGATACGCCTAAGATGATTGGGGAGTTCAATTCTTGTGCAACTTGTAGGGTTGCTTTTGTCCATTCAAGGTTGTTGATGTTGATTTGAGCGACGCCATAACCGTTATCTCTAGCCTTGATTAACATTTCTTTTGCAGAAACTAATGCCATTTTTATGTCCTCCTAGATTTATTGTAATGTCCATTATGTATTATACGCTTAATTGCCTTATTTTACAAATAAGTAATGCGTGAAAACGATTATCATTTGTCTTGTTTATTCAGAATTGCTGCTTCGATGAATCCTTTAAAAATTGGATGAGGGCGAAGTGGTCTAGATAAGAACTCTGGATGGAACTGACAAGCGATAAAGAATGGGTGTTCAGGAATTTCAATCATCTCGACTAAGTTGAGTTTTTCGTGTAATCCAGAGAAAACCATGCCATAAGATTCAAAAGCTTCACGATAGGCATTATTGAACTCATAACGGTGGCGATGTCTTTCTTCAATGACATCTTTTTGATAGAGCTTTTGAGCCAATGTATTTGGTTTGATGTGACAGGTATATAGACCCAAACGTTGTGTCCCACCCAAATCTTTGGATAAATCTTGTGAGTGCATCAAATCGATGATTGGGTATTTGGTTGCTGGATCGATTTCAGTCGTTGTTGCTAGCCCAATACCCATGACATTTCTCGCAAACTCAATCGAAGCGAGTTGTAAACCATAACAAATGCCAAAGAATGGTACGTTGTGGGTTCTCGCGTATTGAATGGCTGCCATTTTACCTTCGGTAGCACGTTCACCAAAGCCCCCCGGTACCAAGACACCGTCAGAACCGGCCAACACTTCCTTCACATTTTCTGTATTGATTTTTTCTGCATTTAGATACTTGATGTTGATGTTTTTACCAAAGTGATAACCTGCATGTTTTAAGGATTCAGAAACCGATAAATACGCATCATGAAGGCTGACATATTTACCTACCAATGCGATGTTGATGGTATCTTTTGCATGTTCAATCTTATGAATCAAATCCATCCACGGGGATAAATCAGCTTCCATCTTAGGTTCTAATTCAAAGTGTTCTAAAATCAAATCATCGATTTTTTGAGCCTTCAAGTTCGGAATGGTTTTATACAAGACATCGACATCGACCGATTCAAATACGTGGTCTGTTTCTACGTCACAAAATAACGCAATCTTTTCTTTGGTCGATTTCGCAACCGGTACTTCACTTCTTAAAACGATCATATCCGGTGAAATCCCTAAAGATCTCAATTCTTTAACCGAGTGTTGGGTCGGTTTGGTTTTAATTTCATTCGCTGCTCTTAAATATGGTAACAAGGTGGTGTGGATGTATAACGTGTTTTTATGCCCAAAATCACGTCTGGCTTGTCGGATGGCTTCTAAAAAAGGGAGCGATTCAATGTCCCCAACGGTCCCACCAATTTCAGTGATGACCACATCCGCTTTAGATGATAAAGCAACCCGTTTCAAACGGTCTTTGATTTCATTCGTGATGTGTGGAATGACTTGGATGGTTGCGCCAAGGTAAACACCTTTACGTTCTTTATCGATGACGGTTTGATAGATTTTCCCTGTGGTTACTGAGGAATCTTTCGATAAGTTTTCATCGATGAAGCGTTCATAATGTCCTAAATCGAGGTCTGTTTCACAACCGTCATCGGTAACAAACACCTCACCATGTTGGTAAGGCGACAATGTGCCTGGGTCGACGTTGATATATGGGTCGAATTTTTGCATGAATACTTTGAGTCCACGACTCTTGAGTAGCTGTCCAACCGTGGACGCCATAATGCCTTTACCAAGCGATGAAACGACACCGCCGGTAACGAAAATAAACTTTGTTTTCATCTCTTCACCTCGAAAAATATAAAATAAAAAGGTCTCCCTTTACAGGAGACCTTATATGAGTTGCCCTTCTTAATTATATCAAATAAAAATCGGTGAAGCAACGAGAATTTTACTTGTCGTACATGTCTTCGTAATCGTCCATGATTTCGTTGTAATCATCGTCGTCGAAGTCAATGTCTTCTTCATCTTCAATAATGATGGCGTCTTCATCGTCAAGTAGTAAGTCTTCCTCTTCTTCATCGTCAGGAAGGATACCATCTTCTTCTTCATCGTCTTCTTCATCATCTTTGAGTTCGATTTCGTCTTCTTCAGGAATATAGTAGTCGTCAACAGTCAATGTGTCGTCTTCTTCTTCCTCTACCACTTCTTCAGTGGTGTTGAAGTAAGAACCATCTTTATCCCAAAGTTCAAGGTTATTTTCTTTTAGATCCCATTCATCATTGCCACAAAAAACGAATTTTGCTGACAAGGTCATGTCAATGTATAGTTGTGTTAATTTTTCAGTGTCTTCTTTAGAGATTTCTTTAAGTGATGCCACTGATTCTAATAAATCGTAGATATTCTTTTTGCCTTCTGATCTTAAAATCTCTTCAGCAATTTCAACCATGGATTTGTTTACATACGTTTGTTTAGCCATAGTTTCCTCCTAAAATACTATATTATTGTATACGATGTGCTATGTTTTTGCAAGACTTTTATTTGAATAATCGAAATTGCACGATTTTCTCGGTGGTAACGCCTTCGATTTGATGGCGATAGCCAATTTCAATCAAATCTGGCGTTACAATTAAGTCGTGTGTTTCGACAATAGACTTAAATAGGATGCCTTCTTGACGATAATACCCCATCGTTCTCTGATGGGGAATATACGATTCTTGGAAAGAAACTTCGCCAGTGCGTCTGATTAAAACCTCGTTTAAATTGTAATAAACGGTGACGAGGCTAGCGGTGTTTGGATCCTGATATGTGATTTTTCCTGGTTCAAAAGTTGAATCGACTTGAAAGCTTTCTATTTGTCCGTCAGTAGTGATTGTTAGGATCATGCCATCAAGATTCTAGCTAAGACGATGATAGCTAAAATAACGACCACGATGATGAGTAACTTCATCATCTTTTTCGCGATTGCGAACACACCGAAAATGATGACTACAGCAAGCCCTAGAGTGCCAAGAATCTTCATCCATTCAGGTAGTGGCATGATGACGTCGTTGTAGAAGTTAAGAGCGAGCCCATCAAAATCTACCAATTCTTCCAACATGGTGTCTAAATCCCCGAAAATACTCATTAAGAATGCCCAAATTTGATCTAGAATTTCCATATACAATTTCTCCTTATTCGTACTTTTGTCTATTATTCAGTGCGAGTTCTAGGGTGTGATCATCCGCGAAACTTAAATCCGCACCGACTGGAATGCCATATGCAATACGAGAAACCTTGATGCCTTTAGGTTTGAGTAATTCTTTTAAGTACTGTGCGGTGAGTTCCCCTTCCACAGTACCTGCCAAAGACAGGATGATTTCTTCAATCCCATTCAATCGTTGAAACAATGATTCAATGTTTAAATCTTCTGGGCCAATGCCTCTAGAAAAATCAATTGAACCACCCAATACATGGTATAGCCCATGGTAGATTGGGTTGCGTTCCAAGACGAACACATCTTTGTCTTCCGAAACCACCATGATGGTGTTTCGTTCACGGTTAAGGTCTTCACAAATCGGGCAGTGACTTTCCATTAAGGTGCCACACACTGGACAATGTGAGATGTTTTGTTTCGCTTCAACCAAATGTTGGCTGAATGCGTCGATTTGATCTTTTTCAATCGTAGAGATGGTATAAAGTGCCAATCGTTCTGCGGTCTTTTTACCAATGCCAGGAAATTTTTTAAAATCTTCTACGAGTTTTAAAAAACTTTCAGGGTATTTCATTAGAATCCGCCAAACCCCATACCAGCTGTGAATTTGCTCATTTCTTGGTTGGTGGTCTTATCCACGACTTCAACCGCGTTATTGATGGCTGCTAAAATCGCGTCTTGTAACATTTCGACATCTTCCAGTAACTCTTCAGAAATCTTAATGTCGACCACTTGATGAGAACCTAACATGACCACTCTAACACCTGAAGCGGTGCCCGTAAATTCGGTCATTTGTAATCTTTCTTGGGTTTCTTGCATCTCTTTTTGAATCTTTTGTAACTTTTTAATCATGCCTGCATTCATATAATTACTCCTTTATCATGACTTTGTCTTTGCCAAAGAAATCAATGGCTAAGGATACAGATCCTGGTTGCCAAGACTCTTCTACGGCTTCATATAAACCTAAATCGAGTTTAGGTAAGGTTGGTTTTTTATTCCCTTCACGCCATTGTTTTGCAAAACTGTCAAACAATACTTGCCATGAAGCTTCATCGATACAGATGTAATCATCGATGAGTTTGGTTTTACTATTCAGAATTTCAAATACCAACTGTTTTGTGTTTGGTTTTAACATCATTTGACAATTGATTTTATCTGGATAGACCAAGAGAATTTCTTTATCGCTGGCTGCTACCAACTTGCCTTCATGTAATAACATGGCTGCGGCTTGTAGTTTCGCATCCTTTATTTGTGGGAGTCGTTCCCACCCTTTTAATAACAAGGCTTTTTTATCAATATTGGCGTTTTGTAGTAGTCTTTCGACATCTTGGACAGTGACCAATGGTTTTTTATCCGAAATGGTGGGTTCAGGACTGGTTGGTTCGATGGATTCTTTTTCTTCGACCACGCGTCTGATTTCTCGAGGGGCTGTCTTCAATTTGGAAATGTCGAATTCTAACCCTTTAATGCGTTCTTGAAGGCCTTGGAGTTGTTCTTGATATTGGATACGGTCCATATTTTGATGGTCAATCATCTTCACAATTGCAAGTTCAAGATAGGCACGTTTTTGATTGCTCCACTTGATATCATTTTGTGTACCATTAAGCACTTCAAGGTAGAAGTAAATGCGGTCATTGGAATATTGTTTTGACAAATCTTCCACATATTTGGTTGGTCGAATGGCGTCAAATACGACATTCTTTTCAATCAATAAGTCTCTTAGTGTGGCGATTAAATCTGAAACTATCTTGTTCACTTCTTTACCATCTTCGATCATGTCGTTGAGTAAAGAAAAGGCTTCAGTGGTTTTTTTATGGTAGATAAAATCCAACAATTGAATCAGATTTTGTTTAGATACGCTGCCTGATACGGCGTAAATATCTTCTTCGGTGACGTTTTCGTCAGCGAATGAAATGGCTTGGTCTAATAAACTGAGTGCGTCTCTAAGTCCGCCTTCAGCGTATCGCGCAACTTCGCGAATGGCTTCATCTGTGATTTTGATGTTTTCGATGTCGCGAATTTCTTTGAGTTTTTTCTCGATATCGGATGGTGAAATCCCTCTAAAATCGAAGCGTTGGCATCTCGATAAAATCGTGGATGGAATCTTATTTGGTTCGGTGGTTGCGAGAATGAAAATGACGTGTTTAGGTGGTTCTTCCAATGTCTTTAACAAGGCATTGAATGCACCAGTAGATAACATGTGCACTTCATCGATGATATATACTTTGAACTTACCCATACTTGGTAAGTATTTGACTTTTTCTCTTAAATCTCGGATTTCATCCACACCATTGTTGGATGCGGCGTCTATTTCAACGACATCGCCAATGGTATTGGATTGGATGGCTTTACAAGTCGCACATTCACCACAAGCATCCTTGATAGGGGCTTTCTCGCAGTTGACTGCTTTAGCCAAAATTTTCGCGATACTGGTTTTACCGGTACCACGAGGTCCACTGAATAAATAGGCATGTGCAATTTTGTCATGTAACAAGGCATTTTGTAATGTCTTGACGATGACTTCTTGTCCGGCTACTTCTTTAAATGTTCTGGGTCTATACGTTCTGTATAACGCTTGATAGGACATATCGCACACTCCTTTGCTTTTGTATTATATCATATATGATATGAATTGTTACTTGCCTAAACAAAATTTAGAAAATAATTCGCTGATTAAATCTTCAGGATGATAATCCCCTGTGATTTCACCTAGGGTTTGCCACGCTTTCTTTAAATCTATCTCAGTCATATCGATTGGCATATCAATCATAATCGCGTTTAAAACATCATCCAAGGATTGAATGGTTCCTTTAATTTTGCCAATATGACGCATGTTTGAGATGACATTGAAGTCTTTTTCTTGGATATCTTCCATACCCAATACTTTGACGATTTCTTTTTCTAAATCCATTAAACCTTCTTTGGTTAATGTGGATAAGCTCAACATATGGATATCTAAATCAATGGCTTTACTTAAATCATTTTTATTGCCAACAATGATGCGTTTTTTGTCTTTAGTTGCGTCGAGTAATTCAATATCTTCTTTAGATATCTTTCGGCTTTGGTCTAAAACCAATATGATCAATTCCGCTTCATCAATGGCTTTTTTGGAACGATCCACACCGATTTTTTCAACCACATCGATGGTTTCTCTAATACCAGCTGTATCTATCAAATTGAGGGTAATATTACCAATGTTGATGTAAGCTTCAATGGTATCTCTGGTGGTACCTTCAATGTCCGTGACAATCGCTCTTTCCTCGTTTAAAAGGGCGTTTAGTAATGAGCTTTTACCTACATTTGGTTTACCGACAATCGCCGTTTTAACCCCTTCACGCATGATTTTACCTTTATTAGAATCATCCAATAAGCGGATGAGTTTTTGTCTGATTTCGATGACTTCTGGTTTGATCAATTCATTGCCCATGGTGGTTGCGTCATCGTATTCTGGATAATCGATATTCACTTCGATTTGTGCAATGATATTGAGCAGTTCACCACGGATGTTTTCAATGCCTTTTTTGATATCTCCACGAAGACCGGATAATGCCAATTTCATCGCGTTTTCGTTTTTTGCGTGAATGAGGTCCATGATGGCTTCTGCTTGAGTTAAATCGATGCGTCCATTGACATAAGCACGCTTGGAAAATTCGCCTGGTTCGGCCAGTTTGATACCCGTTTCTAATACACGCTCAAGTACTTTTTGAGTCACTAAAATACCCCCGTGACACGAGATTTCAACGGTGTCTTCGGCGGTAAATGTTTTAGGGGCTTTCATGACGGTAACCATGACTTCATCGATGACGTTGCCGAGTTTATCGGTGATGTGTCCATAGGTGACTGTATGACTCTTCATTTTTAGTAAGTTTCTGCCTTTGAATACTTGATTAGCTAGTCTGATTGACTCACTACCCGAGATTCGAATAATCGCGATGCCGGCAGTGCCAAATGGCGTCGCAATCGCAGCGATGGTATCGTAAATCATGTCATCACATCCTATGAAATATTATACAACATTCACCCCTAAAAATAAGAAAAAAACGCAGTTTTGCGTTTCTCTCATATAGATTATTATGCGTGACGTCGCTTGTCGTCGTCTTCGATGTCGATTTCACTTTCAAGGAAATCGTGGTGTACGTGTGGAATGAATGGGTTGATTCCGCGTTTGATATCTCTTAAATATATAAACAGTACCAAGAATGTGCCAAAAATAATGGACGTAAAATAGTATCCTGATCCAGCGACCAATCCCATCATTGCTGTTGCCCAAATGGTTGCAGCTGTGGTTAAACCAATGATGGTTTTTCCACCTTTCATGATAACCCCTGCGCCGATGAAACCGACGCCTGGTAAAACTTGTGCAATCAGTCTTTGGTTATCGGCAGATGAGTCTCCGCCTTGTGCTTTATACATGTAGATTTGAACAATCCCAATCACTGCGGTACTCATTGCAATTAAAATATGCGCGGAAATCCCTGCAGATTTGCCAATATTTTGTCTTTCTAATCCAATCATAAATCCAAAAAAGAGCGCAATCGCCATTGGAAATACGACTGTAAGCCAAAATTCGCCACTTTGAAACACTTGTAATTCAATTTCGAACGGTGTCATTTTTCTTTGTTCCTTTCCTCATAGATTTCATTAAAATCGTATTTTTTGTCTTCGTATTGATAGCCCAATACGGCATTTAAATTGACATTTTCTGCTGCTTTGAAAATCGATTGATCGACTTCCGGATGAATCTTTCTCATGTCAGCGATGAGGTTTTTAATCTCTCTGCGCTTCGATGATGTTTTGCTTGCAACCACGGTACAACCACAGTTCATGGATTGAATACCATTGGTCTTGGTGAATCTTAAGATATCCGCTTCTTTGATATAGAACAGTGGTCTAATCAACTCGATATCTTCGAAGTTATCAGCGGTGATTTTCGGTACCATGGTTTTGAATTGTCCACCATATAAAACATTGAGCATGGTGGTTTCAATGACGTCATCAAAATGATGTCCTAGTGCTAATTTATTACAGCCCAATTCTTGTGCAGCGTTGTATAAAAATCCGCGACGCATTCTTGCACACATATAGCATGGATTGTCTGAAGCAATCTTGCCTGCAACTGCGAATACATTGGATTTTTTAATGACCAATGGGATGTTTAAGTATTTACAGTTAGACTCTAATAAGGCTAGGTTGATGGGTGCGAACCCAGGGTCCATAGCGAGATAAACCACGTCAAACTTAACGATGGAGTGTCTATGTAATTCTTGAAATAGTTTCGCCATCAACAAGGAATCTTTACCACCCGATATACCAACAGCGACTTTATCGCCTTCTTCAACCAGCTTGTAATC
>DJWH01000079.1:15304-19278 GCA_002441525.1 Acholeplasmataceae bacterium UBA6235
TCTGCCCATGAATCGAGTTTAGCACCAGATGCTTTCGCATGTCCACCGCCACCAAACTCATTGGCTAGAGGTGCGATGACAGGACCGTTAGAGCGCAATCTAATGCGAATTTCCGAACCTGGATATTCTAAGATGATTGCCCAAACCGGATAGCCTTCAATGCCACCAATCACAGAAACCATCGATGCTGCTTGTTCGTCTGTAACGTTGAACGATTCAATGGTTTTACGGTCCAAAGTAACATAGATAAACCCAGCGTCTGTCATCTTAAAGTTAGATAATACATAACCTTTTAAACGAATCATATTTAAGGATTCAATGGAGAGTTTGCTATCAACAAATTCAACATCGACCCCATGCGTTAATAACATCCCTGCGATTTCGTGGGTTTGTTTAGAAACCCCTCTAAAGCGGAATCTGCCTGTGTCGGTTAAGATACCTACATACATAGCTAAAGCCCCTTCATAACCTAACTTTAATTCTTTCTTATAAGTCTTATAAAAGTGTGCAATCATTTGTGCACATGATGGATAAGAGGTATCCACCCATTTGTATTTGCCATAATCATTGACTGGGATATGGTGATCAATCTTGATGGTTTCTTTACCTAAGTTATAACGTTTATCTGAGATTCTTTCTTCCGTAGCTGTATCGACAACAATCGATAAAGCCCCTTCATATAAGGCATCTTCAATCTTATCTGGTGTACCTACAAAACTGACAAAGTCGGAGGTTTCACCTACCACATAGACTTCCTTGTTAGGGAATGAGTTTTGGATGATGCTCTTTAAACCAAATTGTGCCCCATAGCAGTCACCGTCTGGTCTTTGGTGTCCATGGATGATGATACGGTCGTATTCTTTAATTTTTTTGATGATGATTGGATTAATCATATTAGTTATTCTCCTTTAATAGTTGTTTGTAATCTGCGATGACTTCATCGACTTGTGCCCAAGATTGGAGGCTTGCCCCACACGCTTGTTCATGGCCGCCGCCACCATATTTTTTCGCAATATCAACAATCTTGATACCACGACTTCTAAATTCACCTAAAATGATATTCTTCTCTGCGTCATAGGTGAAGTTCAACCAGATTCTGATGGTATCGATTCCTGCGGCTAAGTTTACCATCCCACGGGATACAGTAAACACATCGACATTGAACTTTTCAAAGACGTCTTTATCATTCTTTAAATACGCTACCCCATCCTCAAAGACAAAACGATTGGAGAAATAATTCTTCAGTTGTTTGGATTCCAAGGTTTCAACATATAAGAAATCATAAAGCTCGGTGGTTTTCGCCCCAAATCCTGTGAGCATCGAAGCGATTAAGAATACACGTTCTGGTTTGTGCATCCATTGGAATCTACCGGTATCTGTAACAATACCCGCGTACAAGAACGAAGCCGCTCTTGGATTGATTTTTAAGTTGAGTTCTAGCGCCATGTCTGTGATGAGTTCAGCACAGGCACTGAAGGTAGAATCGGATAATACCAAACTAGCGTTTTCGATATCACAGGCATTTTTATGATGGTCAATCACAATCACTTCTTTTGCAAGTTTGTAACGGTCATCGGATACCATATGTTTTACTGCGACATCCAGGATGAATACGAGTGCATCTTGGTATAATGCATCGGGGATGTTTTGCATATCGTTTTCCATATCAAAACGGTTTTGATCACCGACAACAAATATGTGTTTATTTGGGAAATTCTCAACCAATATTTCTTTGAGTCCAACTTGTGATCCGATGGCGTCAAAATCTGGTTTAGAATGTCTATGGATGATGATGGTTTGATACCCCATCACTTTGGCTAAAATGTCTTCATACATGGTTTATTCAGGCCCTTTCTAGGTTTATAAGGCGTGATTTCTCATTGAGTGCCTTATAATAGTATATCACTAATGCCGACGATAATAAAGTGACTTATCGTGTGTATGTGCGAACGCATGCGTGAAAATCGTTGTCTTTTTAATCTATTGTGTTATAATTTAACTGTATGAAATTCGTTATGAAAGGAAGATAAAATGACTAAGTACGTTTATTTGTTCAAAGAAGGACAAGCAAGCATGAAAAACCTACTTGGTGGTAAGGGTGCGAACCTTGCGGAAATGACCAATTTAGGTCTACCAGTTCCTCAAGGATTTACAGTTACGACTGAAGCCTGCATCCAATACTACAAAGATGGTAAAAAGATTGCTCCAGAAGTTGTAGAACAAATCTTTGCCGCTTTAGAAAAGACTGAAGCAGAATTTGGCAAGAAATTCGGGGATGCGAAAAACCCATTCCTAGTATCTGTACGTTCCGGTGCTAGAGCATCTATGCCAGGGATGATGGATACCATTTTAAATCTAGGTTTAACCGATGAAGCCGTGGAGGGTTTAGCAAAACTCACCGATAACCCACGTTTTGCTTATGACTCTTATAGAAGATTCATCCAAATGTTTGCTGACGTTGTCATGGAAATTGACAAGATCAACTTCGAACATTTACTAGAAGCAATGAAAGAAGCAAAAGGTGTTCATCTAGATACTGAACTAGATGCTGAAGACCTTAAGAACCTCGTTAGACAATTCAAGGTTAAATACCAAGAATTGAAGGGCGAACCTTTCCCTCAAGATCCAAAAGTTCAATTAATTGAAGCAGTTCAAGCGGTATTCAGATCTTGGGACAACCCAAGAGCGAACACTTACCGTATGTTAAACCACATTCCTTATGAATGGGGTACAGCGGTCAACGTTCAAGGCATGGTGTTTGGTAACATGGGACAAGACTCCGGTACAGGGGTTGCGTTCTCAAGAAACCCAGCTAACGGTGACAGAGTATTATACGGTGAATACCTATTTAACGCACAAGGTGAAGACGTTGTTGCGGGTATCCGTACACCAAAACCAATCGCTGAATTGAAGAAAGAAAACGAAGCATTATACGAAGAATTCGATCGTATTGCGACTAAACTTGAAGCACACTACAGAGATATGCAAGACATGGAATTTACCATTGAAAAAGGCAAATTATACATGTTACAAACACGTAACGGTAAGAGAACCGCTCAAGCCGCTGTGAAAATTGCGATCGATTTAGTGAACGAAGGCGTATTAACTAAGGAAGAAGCCCTTTTAAAGGTTGAACCTTCTCAATTAGATGCCTTACTACACCCTACATTTGATCCTAAGGCTTTAAAGGCTGCTAAGCCAATCACTCAAGGTCTTGCTGCATCTCCAGGTGCTGCATACGGTAGAGTTGTGTTTACTGCTGAAAGAGCTGCTGAATTGGTTAAAAAAGACAAACTTCCAGTTGTTCTAGTTAGACAAGAAACCTCACCTGAAGATATCGAAGGTATGGTTGTCTCTGCTGGTATCTTAACCGCTCGTGGCGGTATGACCTCTCACGCTGCCGTTGTTGCACGTGGTATGGGTACATGCTGTGTTGCCGGTGCTGGCGAAGTTAAAGTCAATGAACATGGTAAATTCTTCACCATTAACGGCAAACGTTATAACGAAGGTGACTATATTTCCATCGACGGATCCACTGGTTATGTTTATGGCGAAAAGATTGCAACTACAGAAGCGGTTGTTTCTGGTGACTTCGCAACCCTTATGTCATGGGCTGACGAAATCCGTGTATTAAAAGTTAGAACCAACGCTGACACCCCAAGAGACGCTCATCAAGCGCGTGTATTCGGTGCTGAAGGTATTGGTCTATGCCGTACTGAACATATGTTCTTCGAATCTTCACGTATCAAAGCAATGCGTGAAATGATCGTGGCTAAGAACCTTAAAGAAAGAGAAGTTGCCCTTGCTAAGTTATTACCGATGCAAAGAGAAGACTTCATCAAACTTTATAAGGAAATGGAAGGCTATGCCGTTACCGTTAGATACTTAGACCCACCTCTACATGAATTCGTCCCTCATACAGACGCTGAAATCGCTGATTTAGCGAAAGAAATGGGCTTACCATTCGAAGAATT
>DJWH01000048.1 GCA_002441525.1 Acholeplasmataceae bacterium UBA6235
ATCTATACATTGTTCTTAGATTTTAGAACCAACGGGTTTGTATTTAGATCGCATATTTCAGCAATCAATGAATTGACTAATAAAGAGGTTGGATTCTATTTATTCGCTTTATATATCATCGCGCTGGTTCAAATTTTCAATTCGATGTCGTTTTCTAAAAAACGCTCACCGATGTCGCTCATATTGTTCACAGCGTTAAACTTGTTTCAAGGTTTATTTGTGTTCTTATATTCCAACGCATTTTTATATGAAGCAGCGACGCGTGCTGACTATACACTTAAAAATTACAGTATCATGTCCATGGGAATCATGGCAACCGGATTTGTATTTTATGTGATTGCTACGCTATTTGCGTGGGTTTATGTGGATTGGAAATATGTCAAAATTGAAGACTAATAAAGACCATGATGGGTTCAATCCCTATGGTATTGACAAATTAGCGAATATCAAACCTGGCGTCAAAATTGGATTCATGAAATTTTGGTTCTCTGGTGCAGCATTCTTTGTCACATTTACAGCATTATCCATCAATACCTATGATGTATTAGACCGTTTTGTTCTGCTCATTCTAATCTTAACTTTAGCCGTTGAATACATTTCAAATAAAGTGATTGTATGGATGAATAATGATAAAAACCATACCCTAAAATACCTGCCATTTTTCATTAAACGAAGTTCTATTTTAAGCTTATTGGCTTCATTGGGATTTGTTATTGTGATGGTAGCCACCAGTGTTTTATTCGTAGAATTTTGGATGTGGATTCGTTTACCATCCATCGGCATGTTGATGTTTGGTTTTGACAACAAGGGCATCGATCCAATATCCTTTGGATTAGTGTACTGGCTCATGGATTTGATTTGGATTTCAATCCGTCAATGGATTAACCATAAAATAAAAAAGTAGGAGTTCACCATGTTTAAACTCATATTTAAATCCTCAAGAAGTTTTACATTTGAGTTAGACAATCAAGCGATTTACTATAGCCCAAGCGCGTTTAACGTGTTTTTGAATGACACGTTGGTTTTACAAGACGTAAAAACCAATGTGTTTTCTATTTATGACTTGTTGCCTAACACCACATATACCGTTCAAGTTGCGGATACAAAAGCAGCTTTTACAACCGATTTTGAATCACTTTCGCTCAATGTTATGGATTTTGGTGCGAAAGCTGATGGCTTGATTGACGATACCATGGCCATTCAAACCGCCATTTTATCAGCACCAAAACAAGCCCGTGTATTTATTCCAAAAGGCATCTATTTGGTTGGACCGATTTTCTTAAAGAGTGACATTACCATCGAACTCGAACTTGGTGCAACCTTATTATATGTAACAGATCGTTCAAAATACCCTATTTTACCAGCAAGATTCACCAAACCCGATGGTTCATTTTACGAATTGGCCTCTTGGGAAGGTGTCGCAGCACCACAATACGCATCGATGATTACCGGTTTAAACGTTGAAAACGTTAAAATCATTGGTCAAGGTGTCTTTGATGGCAACGCTCAAAATAGTGACTGGTGGGTAAAACACAAAGTGATGCGCGGTGCGTGGCGTCCGAATGGGTTATTCCTCGTGCATTCGAAAAATGTCGCATTACAAGGGGTAACCATTAAAAATACACCATCCTGGAATTTACACCCTTATTTTTCTGAACACATCGATTTTATCGATTTAAAAATTGAATCACCCAAAGATTCACCCAACACCGATGGTTGTGACCCTGAATCCTGTAAAGATGTTCGCATCATCGGCATCGATTTCTCTGTGGGAGACGATTGTATCGCTTTAAAGTCAGGAAAAATTGAATTAGGAAAAACCTATAAACAACCGTGTGAACGTGTTGTGATCCGCAACTGTATGATGAAATATGGTCATGGTGCGGTGGTCTTGGGTTCAGAAATGTCGGGTGGGATGAAAGACATCGAGGTATCCCAATGTTATTTCTTAGATACCGATCGAGGTTTGCGTATTAAAACGCGTCGTGGACGCGGTAAAGACGCCATCATTGATGGGATTACATTCAATAACATTTATATGAAAGGTGTACTAACGCCACTGGTCATGAACATGTATTATTTCTGTGATGACGATGGCAAGACTGAATATGTGTGGTCAAAAGAAGCCTTACCAGTGGATGATCGTACCCCATTTTTAGGCAAATTTGTCTTTAAAAATATGGTTTGTGAAGATGTCCATGTAGCGGCTGGATTCTTTTATGGGTTACCAGAACAACCAATCAAAAGCATTGAACTTGAAAACATCCAATTCAGCTACGCTAAAAACCCGGAAGCAGGCATTCCTGCGATGATGAGTTTTGAAGAACCGAGAACGAAACAAGGACTCTACTTCAACTATGTCGATGACGTCCGTATTAATAATGTCAGCATTCAAGGGGCTGAAGGGGAAACCATTACCCTTAATCACGTAAAAAATAAAGAAATTATCGATACTACCTTGTAAAACTAAAACGTATACACTACAATGATGATAGGTGTCTATCATATTGAACGGAGATTATGATATGCAAAACCCCATTTTAGAACAAATTAAATCGGTTGGTGTTGTCGCTGTTGTGCGTGCACAAACCAAAGAAGAAGCAACCAAGATTGCAGAGGCTTGCATTCAAGGTGGATTAAAAGCCATTGAATTGACTTTTACGGTACCAAAAGCCGACGAAGTAATCGCTCATTTAGCCAACAATATTCCAGCAGATCGTTTAATTTTAGGCGCTGGTACGGTGTTAAATCAAGCAACTGCAGAACTAGCGATCAAAGCTGGCGCAAAGTACATTGTTAGCCCAGGTTTTGATTTAGCAACAGCTGAGTACTGCTTGTCTGTAGGTGTCCCTTACATGCCTGGATGCATGACCATCACAGAAATGCTTACAGCACTTAAAGCTGGAGTAGAAATCATTAAATTATTCCCAGGATCGGTATTTGGACCTGGATTTGTTAAAGCTGTTAAAGGACCACTTCCGAACATTCAAATCATGCCAACCGGCGGTGTTTCACTCGACAATGTTGCTGAGTGGATCAAAAACGGAGTGGTTGCTGTTGGTGTCGGTGGTGAATTAACAGCACCTGCTAAAAAAGGTGATTTCAAAGCAGTAGAAGACAATGCTAGAGCATTCGTTGTGGCGGTTGCAAAAGCAAGAAAAGAGGCATAAATCATGATTGTTGACCACATTAAGAATCTACATTTGTATGTTTCGTTAAATCCGAATATTCAAACAGTGATCGATTTCATTGAAAAGAATGACATTAAAGCACTCCAACCAGGTAACCATGTTGTTGACTCGAATGTTCGTTTAATTCGTGAAGATTATGTCCCAAAACCATTGATGCAATGTTATTTTGAATCTCATCAGCAATTTGGTGACATTCAATTGGTATTAGAAGGTACAGAAATTTTTGGTTATTTGGAAGCAGACGATCTTAAATTCCAAGTCACAGAAGCTTACAACCCTGAAAAAGACGTGATGAAAGGTCAATCACTTGGCTATTTTTCAACGGTCTTATTGACCAAAGGCATGTTCGCAATGGTATTAAAAAATGAATTGCATATGCCAAAACTTTCCAACGGTACACAAGAAACCGTTAAGAAAGCTGTATTTAAAGTGAAATTATAAGGAGAACCTATGAAAATCATTACCCTTGGGGAAATCATGTTGAGATTATCTCCAGCCGATAAAAACCGATTTGTACAAGCCGACAGCTTTGATGTTGTTTATGGTGGTGGTGAAGCAAATGTTGCAGTATCTTTAGCCAACTATGGACACGATGCTTACTTTGTTTCAAAATTACCAAAACATGAAATTGGTCAATCCGCTGTCAACTCACTCAGAAAATTTGGCGTTCACACCGAACATATTTTAAGAGGTGGCGAACGTATTGGGATATATTATTTAGAACACGGGGCATCGATGCGTCCATCTAAAGTCATTTATGACAGAGCAGACAGTGCCATCGCTTTAGCAAAACCAGAAGAATTTAATTGGGATGAAATCTTTAAAGATGCCCAATGGTTTCACTTCTCAGGGATTACCCCAGCAATTTCTGAAAATGGTGCAGCCATCACCAAAGCAGCATGTATCGCAGCGAAAAAACACGGTGTTACGGTTTCTGTCGATTTGAACTATCGCAAGAAATTATGGACACCTGAACAAGCTCAAAAAGTCATGAAAGACCTCATGCAATACGTGGATGTATGTATTGGTAATGAAGAAGATGCAGAGTTAACCCTAGGATTTAAACCTGGTGGTGACGTTACTAAAGGTGAATTGGATCACTCTGGTTATGAACGTATTTTCAAAGAAATGTTGGAAACCTTTAAATTCAAATATGTGGTAACCACATTGAGAGAATCTCATTCCGCATCTGACAATGGGTGGAGTGCATTGATTTATAATGGCAAAGAATTCTATTATTCCAAGTCCTATGAAATTCGTATTGTCGACCGTGTTGGCGGTGGAGATTCCTTTTCTGGTGGACTGATTCACGGTTTGTTAACCAAGAAAACCCAAGGGGAAGCTTTGGAATTTGCAGTGGCTGCCAGTGCCCTTAAACACACCATTTTCGGTGATTACAATTTAGTAGATGAAAAAGAAGTTGAAACATTGGCCAAAGGAGATGCTTCTGGTCGAGTTCAACGCTAATAAATAGCGAAAGAAGGTAACACAAATGAAAGACAACCGTTCCGTCAACCGTATTTTGGCCATTTTAGAACTGATTTCAAAAAATCCAGATGGTTTAACCTTGGGTGAAATTTATCGTGAACTCGATATGCCTAAAGCGACCGCTTATGATTTTTTACAAACACTCTATAAAGCAGATGCGATTTATTACAAAGATCCTTTTAGAAAGACATATGTCATTGGATCAAAGATGTACGCTATCGGGTCCGTTTACACCAAAAACTCCAATTTTATCACCACTTCAGCCCCATTGTTAAAACAATTTTCCGATGAGTATGGGTGCAATGCGTTCGCAACAAAACGCATCAATGGCGATAAAATTGTGTTTGTTCACGTGTATCAATCCCCTCAAAGCCAAATCGTATCACACGTCGAAGTGGGACTCATCTACAATTCATTCTCGGATAATTTTGTGGGTGAATGTTATGCCGCATTTGATAAAAAAATTGAAGGTGTGGTTCGCATTGATGAATCTAAAAAGAAAGATATCCTGAATAAAGGGTATGTTTGTGAATTGGGTGGCGAATTGAATCACGTCATGAATATTGCCATACCTGTCTATAACTTTGAGAATAGAGTGGTTGGGGTAGTAGCAGTATCGAGATTACATACATCGATGGAAGATACTCAAGCCCTCGCGAAGCAATTTAAAGAAGTCGGTAAGCAAATTTCACGCCGTTTGGGTTATTTAGGAGATATATTGTAATGAAAATTGGGATTCGAGCACATGATATGGGTAAAATGGATGCGAAATCACTGTTTCAACGTGCTCAATCGTTCGGGTTTGATGGTATTCAGCTGGTGGTCAATAAGGCACTAGATCAAGAACCAGAACTCACCGAAGCAGCATTTGAAACTTTATCAACCCATCAACATGGGGTAGAGGTTCTATTGTTAGGCAGTTATTTTAATCCCATTCATAGCAATCAAGCAAGAGTACAACAAGGCATCGAGCGGTTCAATCAACAATTGAAACTAGCCCATATCCTGAATACAAAATATGTTGCATCCGAAACAGGGTCATATAACGATGACCAGTGGACTTATCATGAACAAAATCACACCAAAATGGCATATGAACAAGTTTTATCTGTGTTTAAACCATTGGTTAATATGGCAGAAAGTGTCGGTAAAACGGTATTGGTTGAAGCAGCCTATGCCCACGTGATTTTCTCACCATATTCATTAAAACGATTTGTGCTTGACTTAAATAGCACGCATGTCAAAGTCATCATTGACTTATACAATTTGCTCAATGTCAGTAACCATCGTCAACATGAAGCTATTTTAAAGGAAGCATTACACCTGTTAAAAGAAGATATTGCAGTTTTTCATTTAAAAAATTATCAACTTAAAGAAGGCAAGTTGGTACAAGTCGGTTTAAACAAAGGGTTATTCGACTATCGTAAACTTTTACCACTGATGTTAGAAAGCAATCCGGATGCTTATTATATATTTGAAGGCATCACAGGTGAAGACATCGCTGAAAGTTTAGCATTCATAAAACAGATACAGGAGGAAAACCAATGAAATTTCAAGTCCGTTATTCAACCAGTCCTGAGGATTCAAAATCCTATGATACAGCCAAATTGAGAGCAACCTATTTGATTGAAGAAGTCTTTATCAAAGACGATATCTCACTCACCTATTCGCATTTTGATCGCATCATTGCAGGTGGTGTTTTTCCAGTGACCACTTCACTTAAATTAGATGCACCTGAAGAAGTAGCAAGTGAATATTTCTTACAAAGAAGAGAACTCGGTGTCATCAATATTGGTGGCGAAGGGTACATTATTTACGATGGTTTTAAACAAACCATGGCTCATAAAGATGGACTATATTTGGGTAGAGGGGTTCAATCCATCGAGTTTTTCTCGGTAGATCCCAATCAACCAGCCAAATTTTACATCAATTCAAGCCCAGCACATAAAGCGTATCCAAATAAACATATTCCATTTTCAATCACAAATCCACGTGCAGTAGGTGCTGAATCTACCATGAATAAACGTGTGATTTATCAATATTTACATCCAGCGATTTTGGAAACCTGTCAACTTCAAATGGGGCTAACGGAACTCGCGAATGGGTCATCATGGAATACCATGCCTTGCCATACCCATGAACGTCGTATGGAAGTGTATTTCTATTTCAATTTACCATCGGAACATCGTGTATTTCATATGATGGGCAGACCCGATGAAACCAGACACATCGTCATGGCCAATGAACAAGCGGTCATTTCACCAAGTTGGAGCATCCATGCAGGTGTAGCAACCACCAATTATACCTTTATTTGGGGTATGTGTGGTGAAAACCAAGCGTATGATGACATGGATTTTATCCAAACCAAACATTTAAAATAAAGAGGAGAATAGTATGGGAATCTTAGATCAATTCAGTTTAAAAGGCAAAGTTGCCATTGTTACAGGCGCATCCACAGGTTTAGGCCAAGGTATGTGCTTAGGTTTAGCCGATGCAGGTGCTGACATTGTCGGTGTAGACTATGTCGATATGCCAGAAACAAAAGTTCAAGTCGAAGCTTTGGGCAAACGTTTTTATGGCATTAAAAAAGATTTAATCAATTCAAAACAAGCCGATTTGGTTGCTTTGGTTGAAGATGCTGTTAAAGCGATGGGTCATGTCGATATTTTGGTCAATAACGCCGGTATCATTAAAAGACAAGACGCCCTTGAATTCTCAGAATCCAATTGGGATGATGTCATGAACATCAATTCTCGTACGGTGTTTTTCTTATCACAAGCATGTGCCAGCCAATTTGTAAAACAACAAACCGGTGGTAAGATCATTTCTGTTGCTTCGATGTTGGCATATCAAGGTGGCATTCGTGTCCCTTCTTATACCGCTTCTAAGTCAGCAGTTAAAGGGATTACCATGGCCATGGCCAATGAATGGGCCAAATATAACATCAACGTCAACGCGATTGCACCAGGGTATATGGCAACAAACAATACCAAACAACTTCGTGACGATGAAACCAGAGCAGGACAAATTCTTGAAAGAATTCCGGCTGCTCGCTGGGGTTTACCAAGCGATATGATGGGTGCGATTGTATTCTTAGCATCTGAAGCGTCATCTTATGTCAATGGCTTTACACTCGCTGTCGATGGTGGCTGGTTAGCAAGATAACACAAATGGAACCATTGGGTTCCTTTTTTGTTGAAATGATGAAACAAAAGTTCTATAATATGGGTGTACTTATGGGACCCTTTGTGGCCTAAAAAGGAGAAAAAATGAGAGATAAAAGACTGTTTCAACTCACACTAACAGCCGTATTTGTGACGATTATTATGACCATGTCATTATTACCACAAATCGGATTCATCACCGTGATGCCTGGGGTATCTGTAACCCTCGTGCACATTCCTGTGATTGTTGGTGTTTTTTTAGTGGATCGACGTAACGCGATCATTTTGGGATTTTTTATGGGGCTAGGCTCGATGATTGCATCGTATATTTATGGTGCTACGGCGTTTGACTTGGCATTCCAATTGCCATGGATTTCGATTTTGCCGAGAATGCTTTTTGCATGGGCAGCCTTTGAAGTGGTTCAAGTTTTTAAAAAGATTGAAACCATCAAAATGGGTAAAGTTATTCTATTTGGGGTTGTATCATTGGTTACACTTTTCGCATTGTTTTACGGTTCAAAAGCCATCGTGACAGCAAATGCTTGGTCAACTTATAATGGACAACAAGCAGAAATGTATGCATTAAGGGCTGAAGCGGACCAATTAGAATCGGAAGACCGTGATGTCGAAGCGTTAGCGAAACGCGCAGAGGCTTTAGTGATTGAACTGAATTTACCGACACTCGCGGATGAAGCTACCGCTAAAGAAGCCAAAATTGGTGGTATAGTAACCCCAATCGTGCTGTTCTTAACGGTGGTGTTCTTAGTGGCTTATTATTGGTTTATTGAAAAACATCAAGGTAGCTTTGTATTCATTCCATCGTCATTCATTCTCGCTACAGTCATCCATACCGTGCTGGTACTCAGTGTGGTTGCGATATTTAAACCTGCGATTTTCAGCATGGGATTTACCGATGTGATTTCGGTCATCTATGGCATCGCTATGACAAATGGACTGATGGAAGCATTGGCTGCAGTATTGGTTGGTACACCGATTATTGTCGGTATTCTAAACTATACTAGAAAGGAACTTATATGATTTTACTGATTGATGTTGGGAATACAGAAGTTAAAATTGGGGTTACCAGAGGAGATAAAATCGAACAAAAGTTTCGTCTATCCACTGACCGAAATCTATCGGCCGATGCCTATTATCTACTCATCCATCCATTCATAAAAAATGAAGTGGTTGAAAAAGTAGCGATTGCATCCGTGGTACCACCTGTGACGAAGGCACTGAAAGAGCTATTCATCAAATACTATCAAATTCAGCCTTTAGTGGTTGGACCTGGCATCAAAACAGGGATCAATGTTAAAACCGACTATCCCAAAGAAGTCGGTGCTGACCTCATTTGTGCAGTCGCTGGTGCGAGGACTGAACCAACACCGGTATTGATTGTCGATTTAGGTACAGCAACCAAATACATTTATATGGAAAAAGCCACCATTAAAGGCGTCATCATTACCCCAGGGGTGATGATTTCGATGCGTGCGATGGTGTCGAATACCGCGTTGTTACCGGAATTTGATCTTGAAGTACCCGCCAAAGTACTGGGTACCAACACGATTGCTTGTATGCAATCTGGTGTGACTTATGGGGTAGCTGCTCAAGTTGATGGGTTGATCGAACGTATTCAAACGGAAGTTGGTCAAAGTTTTAAGGTCATCATGACAGGCGGACTTTCCGAAATTATCAAACCTTTGTGTCGTACTCAGGTAGAACGTGATGAACACTTGGTTCTTTGTGGACTCTACGATATATTATTAAAAAATTAACAGCTTCGGCTGTTTTTTTGTTAAAATAGGGTGATAATCGTTTATAATATTCACATGAGGAGGGATAGTATGGATTACATCCAAAAATATCAGTCCTGGGTTAATTATGAAGCCTTGGATTCAACATTAAAAACAGAATTATTACAGATGAATGATGCACAAAAAGAAGATGCATTTTATGTCGATATCGAGTTTGGTACTGGCGGTATTCGTGGGTTGATGGGGGCGGGCACCAACCGTGTCAATGTTTACACCATCATGCGTGCGACTTTGGGATTTTCAAGATATATTTTAAGTCTCAAACGTCACAAAAAGGTCGCCATCTCTTACGACAATCGACTCAACTCAAGCGCATTCGCGTTGCGTGCTGCTGGGGTGCTCGCAGCACAAGGGATAGAAGTTTATATCACTAAAAACCTTAGACCGACACCGTATCTATCGTATATGGTTAGAACCTTTGATTGTGATGGGGGTATTATGATTACCGCATCCCATAACCCTAAGGCTTACAATGGGTATAAAGTCTATGACGAAACCGGTTGTCAATTGGTGCCACGTTTGGCAGATATCGTCATTCAAGAAATCCAAACCATTGAAGATTATTTTCAAATTCCTTTTGACGAATCTTCACCATTGATTCATTGGGTCGATGAAGCGTTTGATCAACAATATCTAGAACAAGTTAAAACCATTCAAATTGAAAAGTTGGATAAAAAACCACTTAAATTCGTTTATTCACCTTTACATGGTGCTGGTGGACCGATCGTTCCTAACCTTTTAAAATCGCTTGGTTATGATGTTTATCCGGTTGAATCACAAATGGTCAATGACCCTAATTTTGGCGCAACCGCATCCTCAAACCCAGAAGAAAAACTCGCGTATGAAGGCGCGTTAGCACTGGCTAAACAAATCCAAGGGGACTTGGTTTTGGTCACAGACCCAGATGCAGACCGTTTAGGTGTCATGGTGAAACATCAAGGTAAATACCATTTCTTAAGTGGGAACCAAACCGCATCTCTAACACTCTATTATGTATTAAGCCGTAAACAAGCCCATGGGTTATTACCTAAAAACGGGTATGTATTTACAACCAATGTCACAACACCATTGATTGAAAAAATTGCGAAATCGTTTGATATGACGGTGGAAACGACCTTAACAGGTTTTAAATTCATTGGTGAAAAAGCCAAAGCCATTGAAGGGTCTGGGGTTTATGTGTTTGGCTGTGAAGAATCATATGGGTCTTTGATCTCCGACTTCGTTCGCGATAAAGATGCTGTACAAGCTGTATACATGCTTTGTGAAATGGCAACCTTTATGGCGGAAAAGCATCAAACCTTGATTGATTTGCTGAATACGGTTTATGAACAATATGGTTACTTTGTTGAAGAAACCCTCAATTTAAACTTATCCGGGATCGAAGGTAAAAAGCGTATTGAATCGTTGATGACTTATTTTAGAAACAACCGTCTATCGATTAAAAACAAAGAAATCGTTCAAATCGACGATGTTTTAAAACAACAAACTTGGCGTAAAACTGGCGTTGAACCGCTCAATTATCCAGTGTCCAATGTCCTTAAATTTTATTATCGCGATGGATCATGGATAGTCTTACGTCCGTCAGGCACTGAACCTAAACTGAAGATTTATATGTCTGTGGTGGGTCAAACCAAAGCAATGGCTGAAGAAACCCTAGAAAACTATAAACTCACCGTTCAAGGCTTGTTAGGACAAATATAGGAGAATAGATATGTATATTAATAACCGTAAAAATGTATTGAATCGCATGGAAAATCAAAGCTTCGCTGTGTTTTTTTCTGGCATCGCACCGTTATCGACAGCGGATGAACAATACCCATTCGAAGTTAACAGAAATTTTTATTATTTGACTGGGATTGAACAAGAAGACGTCATTTTGGTTTTATTCAAAGGGGCTGGTTTAGAAAAGGCTATCCTATTCATTGAACCCGTTGACCCTGTTCAAGCGCTATGGGTAGGGGCCGGTTTGACCAAAGAAGAAGCGATTGGTGTATCCGGTGTCACCGATATTTATGACCGAAAGGATTTTGAATCTGTATTAAGCAAGTACCTACAAGATTCACGTGCGGCAGTATTTGGCGCGCTCAAGTATCTTTATCTGGATTTAGAACGTCGTGATCTACGTCATATGCCTACTTTAGCCAATCAATTTGGGGATTTGATGAAGTCAAAGTATCCCAATTTAATGGTTGCGAGTATCCATCCTGAACTGGGTGAACTGAGAAGCATCAAACAACCTCAAGAAGTTGAAGCGATGCAAAAAGCCATTGAAATTACCCGTGAAGGGATTGAAGCCCTTTATAAAGCTGCCAAAGCAGGGATTAAAGAACATCAACTCGAAGCCCACTACAATTTTGTGTTAAATCAACATGGGGTTAAACCTTCATTTGGTACAATCGCTGCCAACGGGTCTAACGCAACCATTCTTCACTATCGTAAAAACAACGCATTGATTGAAGAAAATAACTTGATTTTATTCGATTTGGGTGTTCAAAAGGACATGTATTGTTCCGATATCACCCGAACATTCCCAGTGAGTGGTCAGTTCACTGAACGTCAAAAAGCCTATTATGAAATCGTCCTTGAAGCGAACAAACGCTCGATTGAGTTTTTAAAGCCAGGGGTTACTTTTAAAGAATGGAACGATTTTGGTAAAAAAGTATTGGCTGAAGGGTTGATTAAACTTGGAAAGATAAAAGATGAATCCGAAGTAACGAAGTACTATTACCATTCGTTAGGCCATTTCTTAGGCCTAGATGTTCATGATGTCGGTAATTACACCAAACCATTTGAAGAAAACCAAGTACTTACCGTTGAACCGGGCTTATACATCGCCGATGAAGGTATTGGTATTCGTATCGAAGACAATGTCTTATTAACCAAAGATGGTCGAATCAATTTATCGAAGTCGATCATCAAAGAAGTGAAAGACATTGAAGCATTCATGAAAAAATAATCGATTAGAAAAGGTATATCCCATGCCTTTTCTTTTTTTTTCATCTTTTTTTGTATGTATCTAGTAGGAGGTTTTCAAATGAAAAAATATCTGATGTTTTGTTTATTATGCCTACTTATCTCGCTAAATACGCTACAACTAAAGGCCGATAGTGACTATTTAGCCTATGAGTCCATCACGTTGCATGAAGGGCAATTTTTAAGTGATTATAGTGAAAAAGACTATAAAGCCTACCTTAAAGAAGTTACCAAAAGACGATTTGCTGGTTGGAATGTGAAATATGTGTATGAGGATTGTCGGGTGACTTATAAGTCCAAATCGGTATTTTCTTATTACAATGACGGGACAACACCGATCGAATACAACTATAAATACGAAAGTAGTTATACCACGGCTCGAAACATCACCTCGACCGGTTCGATTGGAATCAACATGTCCGGTCCCGTGAAGAAATTTAAAGGCAATTTGGATGCGTCACTCAAAATCACATCCTCTACAGAAACCGTGAAGAAAGAAACAGAAACCTGGACGGTCAAGATGCAAGTTGACCCACAAACGATGGCGAATTTATATGTGGTGGGTGAAGGGAAAATCACCAATGGGGTGGCTGCACGGTACTTATTTTGGTTAGAACTCGAAAAGGGTGGTTTTGAGGTATTTGTCGTCACCACACAATACTATCGACTTGAAAAGGTGAAAATATGAAAAAATGGCTGTTTGTTGTTGTTACATTCGTATTGATTCTTTTCATTGTTTTAAGTGTTCAATCGGAACAATTGCCGTCAAACAAGTGGTTGTTTAAACAAACGCTATATTCGCAATTGACCACGGATACCCAACTCAGCGTGGAGGGGTATACCAATCATACATCACTTTATGCTGATGTGGATGCCATCGAAACCATCTATTTATCGTCCTTAGATGAACATCAAAAATTGGTACCCAAAACCATAGATATTAAGACCTATGGCCGGTATACCTACTTAGGTGATCGATACAATAAGGTTGTTTTCTTGTTGGAACTACCAAAACTTGAGGTTGATTACTATATTAAAACATGTTATTTGACCATTCTTTTAAAAAATGGGGATAAGCTTCAAGCAAGCATCGGACGATTGTCTTTGATGAAACCGAATGAAGAACAAGAACTTTCTATCTATAATCAATATGGAGATAATGCCAATGAAGGGCCATTTTTAACACAAATTGTGTTGGATATTTCAGTGAAAAGACCAGTCACCATTGAATCGGTTTGTTATACGGTCAATCATTGTGTTCCTATCCTTAACACCATACAAAGTCAAAATTCTGTTACCATCGACATCGAACCAGATTTATTTTATTACCAAAAAACGTCATTACGAATATTTTATACTTTAGAAGGGACACTCTATGCTCAAACCGTTGACACGTTTTTGTATTTTGAACCGATGTCAACAGTGATTCCTGAGAATAGCTTAAATCGTATATATGTCATTGATTGAACTGCGTGAAGTTTCTAAAAGCTATGGTAATAAATCGTTATTTCAAAATCTATCGATTCAGTTTGACCCTGGGACCATCCATTTATTGGTCGGGCAAAACGGGTCTGGTAAAACCACACTTTTAAAACTATGCATGAATCGCATTCAAAGTGATCGTGGTGAAATCATCCATCGAAAATCGCTCAAATGTCGATATATGCCCGATTTGGTTGAATTGCCATACGCCGATCGACCCTATACGTTTATCGCATGGATGCTATCAATTATGCGTGTCCCCATGGATCTGGGTTTTTTGGCTGAATTAGACATCGATATGTCTAGTGAAGTAGCGAATTTATCCAAAGGCAATAAACAAAAAGTATTGTTATATCTCAGTTTGGTTGGACAACCCGATGTGGTTTTCATGGATGAACCGTTCACAGCACTGGATTCAAAAACCATGAAGGTGGTTTTAAAACGCATTGCAACCCTTCAAAGTTTAGGGACTTGTCTCATAATCTCGACCCATGAACCGAAGTTGTTCTCCAAACTGGTGGTTACAACCCATGCACTGGATTAATTATTTCAATTATGATTTTACAAAAAGAAAACCAACCAAATGGGTCTGGTTGTCCGTATTGTTCTATGTTTTGTGGGTATTGTTGTTGTTTTATTTCAGTCATGCATGGCTATCAACAACGGAAAGAGGACTCAATCGCAGCTATTATCAACAATATTACTTAGAACAGAGCGGTTATTTGTGCTATTTATTGATTGGATGTCACACGCTAGTATACGCAATTGAGTGGATGGGTAAAAAAGATGCTTATTTAGAGGTGATGTTTGGGTCTTCTTATTTAAGGTTCAATTTAGTCCAATTTTGGCTGAAAGTGATGTTACAAGTTATCATGTATGGCATTTGGGTACCCATTTTTTATGCATTATCCTTCCAAGAAATAGATATTTTATCCAATTTTTGGATACAATTATCATTAAACACGTGCCTTTTTAGTGGTTTTATGGTAATATGGATACGGGTTAAATCCACATACATCACCCTGTTTGGATTGGTGATGTTGATTCTACACCCCAATCTGAGTGATCTATTACCGACCATTCGTTGGATCGATTGGGTCATGCCTTACAACCAGGGGACTTTTGAGTGGCAACCCATTTGGCTTGCATTGGCCTATTATTGGTTTGCATATCACTTATACGGGATAAAGCCAAAATAAATATGCATTTATGCTTGACATACCTGGGGCAATTCGTTATAATACATAAGGAAACTAGAAATAGTGAAAAGAAGAAGTACCTACTTCTCGCCTGATCGATGAATCGGTAGGCAAACGGTCACGTTAAATTTGATTTAAATTAACGTATATGAGTGGGTACTGTATGTACACACTTTTTCTTTTTATAAAACACATAGGAGGTGGCGTTTATCAAGAGTCCTGTTAAAGGCAACAAACAAGTCGATGCACTAGTCAATGAAGGCATCGCAGCAAGAGAGTTGTTAGTCATTGATGATCAAGGCAACAATTTAGGATTAATTAAAATCCATCAAGCGCTTTATGAAGCAAGAACACGTGAGTTAGACCTTGTGGTCGTATCCCCGGATTCCAAACCAGTGGTTGCGAAAATCATGGATTATTCTAAGTTCAGATACGATCAACAAAGAAAACAACGTGAAATGAAGAAAAATCAACATGTCGTTGAAGTGAAGGAAATTCGTTTATCCCCAGTCATCGACACCCATGATTTGGAAACCAAATCCAAACAAGCCATCAAATTCCTTGAAAAAGGCGATAAAGTTAAAATTTCATTACGCTTTAAGGGCCGTATGATCGTTCATAGCGATCAAGGCGTTAAGGTCATGGAAGGCTTTATTCAATCGTTGGGAGACGCTATCGTGGTTGAGTCCCCAGTGAAGATGGAAGGCCGTCAATTATTCGCGACGGTTGCACCAAAACCAACCAAATAATAAAGGAGAGCAAACAATATGCCAAAACAAAAAACACATAGCGGTTTAAAGAAGAGAATTAAAGTTACTGGCTCTGGTAAACTCATGAGAGGCAAAGCTTATTCAAATCACTTAGCTGCAAGCAAAACAACCAAACAAAATAGACAATTAAGAGGCGAAACAGGTGTGTCTGCATCAGACTACAAACGTATCAAACAACTGATTTCGAACTTGAAGTAGGAGGACACACATGCCAAGAGTAAGAGGAAACGTGCAAACAAGAGCACGCCGTAAAAAAATATTAAGATTAGCCAAGGGTTACTTTGGTTCCAAACACACGATTTATAAGACAGCCCATGAACAAGTCATGAGAGCGCTCGCTTACGCATACAGAGACAGAAAACAAACCAAGAGAAATATGCGCAAGCTCTGGATTTCCAGAATCAACGCAGCATGCCGTCTAAACGGATTCAAATATTCATCATTGATCAACGGTCTATTAAAGGCTGGCGTTCAAGTCAACCGTAAGATGTTGGCTGATTTAGCACTTAACGATCCTAAAGGCTTCACAGCCGTTGTTGAAGTGGCTAGAAAAGGCTTAGCAGGCGAAATCAAACCACAAGTGGTTGAAGCTAAACCTGTCGTTAAAGCAGCTAAAGTAGAAAAAGCAGTCAAAGCTGAAAAAGTCGTAGAAGCGGCTCCAGTCGTTGAAAAAGTTGCTGAACCACAAGTTGAATTAGAAACTTTAACCGTTGCACAACTTAAAGAAGTTGCACAAGGTTTAGGCTTAACCGGTCTTTCTGGTTTAAAGAAAGCTGAATTGGTTGAAGCCATCAAAGCTGCACAAAAATAATCGAAAGAATAAAGAATGGACACTCCATTCTTTTTTTTGTATAATTTAGTATATATCGAGGATAAAATATGTCGCGACGTTTATTGATTGCTTTAACGATTGCATCATCGATCATCGTCAGTATGGTCATTGCATCGTATTTCTTACAATCCGACGAACAAACCATTTATCTCTTAGTGAGCGTCTTATTTTTACTATATGTCGCCCTCTATCTGTTTGGTGGTTTGGCCAAACTCATCGTATTTTTCATATACGGTGTTTTAATTGCGATTACATTGGCTCTCTTCGATACTCGGTTCAGTTTAGCCATCATATTCATTGGTACGTTGCTATTCGTTTTAAACCCATTGGCAGACTTTGAAAATTATTTGAATAAAACACTTGATGATGAAGACATCGAACCATTTAAAGTGCCTTGGTATGGCAAATTTGAAACATTCTATGCATACCGAAAAGAAATGAAATCACATTATCATCTACCACAAGTTCGAAAGCTTTATACCAAAAAATGGTATCAAAAAGCACGAACCATCTCGGTATTTGGTCTGTTCGCGATAGATATCTTTATGTTGATATTTGTTGCGAATGACATCGCGATATTCAGAAGCATCACCCCGAATAACGCATTGGTCATCTATTTCATAACCATTGTCTTTATCATGATGATTTTACTGCATAAAAAAGGCTTTACAACCATGATGCGTGTGGTAAGACTATCGGTATTTCTACCCATCATTTTCATTCTTGCTGTGACAGATGACATATCAACCACCTATAAATGGATCTTTTTACCTGTCGTTATCATCTTTGGTGTAACCATGGGCATCGTCGAATTGATTCGTTATTATATGCGTGTCAGCTATAACGCTTATCAATATTACGATCAAGACCGTCAAGAACTCGTATTTGCTAATGCTTTATTTGAACCTTTGGTGTATAATGAGCATACGACTGAAATTGGTCACTATGGGATGGAAGTATCTTTAGAGACCTTCCAGTCACATTTATCCGAAATTTTAATCTACGCCAATTTACACCGATTCATCATTACAGCATACACCCACAATAAGAAGTATGCTTATATCTATGCTGAATTTCATAAGAGTCAACATCAGCGTATTTTAAAGTTTCAAACCTTTCTTGAAGGGGCATTCAAGACTCACGTTGGTTTGAGACAATTTTCCGACTTGAACCGTAAATTTTACGAAAACACGTTTTTCCATAACCCGGATTATATTGTCGCTCGCGCCCTCAATTTAGCGCACTTATTGAACGAACTTGAAATCCGTGGTGAAGTCATCATCAGTTTGATGGTCTATTTTAAAGACAAAGACCATGCACGCACTTATGTAAAGGCATATCCATCGCGTGAACTCGATTATGATGAAGCAGGGGTCATCACCTTACAAACCAATGTAAGGGTGAGAAACCTCGATTACATCATTGAAAACACGGTGAGAGACATATTATTAGAATTAAGGATGAATCAAGGTACGTATGTACGCATCATGCTTTACTATTAGAAAGGAGATACGCCACGCGTAATCACTATGATCAAAAAAGCAGTTATCCCAGCCGCAGGGTACGGAACCCGTTTTTTACCTGCCACCAAAGCACTTGCTAAGGAAATGTTCCCCATCATCGACACCCCAACGATTCAATACATCGTTGAAGAAGCACTCGCTTCAGGTATCGAAGAAATTCTCATCATCGTTTCAGCCAATAAGAACGCCATTATGGACCATTTTGACCGTAATCTCGAACTAGAAAACATCCTCAAAGAAAAACACAAGGATGCGGAATTAAAGGTCATTACAGATGTCTCTAATCTCGCCAATATTCATTATATCCGTCAAAAAGAACAACTCGGATTGGGTCACGCTGTCCTTTGTGCGAAAGCATTCATCGGCAATGAACCATTCGCATTGTTGCTTGGGGACGATTTGTATGTCGGTGACAAACAACCCGTTTTACGTCAACTCATCGACAAATACAATGTGTATGGTGGCACCATATTAGGTACATTGCCTGTCAGTTATGAAGATACTCAAAAATACGGTATTTGCGAACCAAGTCAAGAAATGGAAGCTGGTCTTTATAAACTTTCTTCTGTAGTCGAAAAGCCAAAACCCGAAAATGCACCTTCTAGAAGTGCCATTGGTGGTCGCTATATTTTGAGTCCAACCATTTTTAAATATTTAGAAAATCAACCACGCGGGGCAGGCGGAGAAATCCAACTAACCGATGCCATTAAGCGCTTGATGGCGGAAGAATCGGTCTATTCTTTTGACGTCGCAGGTAAGCGTTATGACATTGGTTCACGCATCGGTTACATCGAAGCGACCCTGGATTTTGGTCTAAAACGCGACGATGTTAGACCCCAAGTCATCGACCTTCTAAAGAAGAAATTGAAAGAAATCGAGTCAAAGTAGGTCATTTGACAAAACGGATTGTTGAGTGATACAATGAAGGTGCCTAGAAGGTAAGCTGTGGAACCCAACCATCCGAAACGGGAATTGAGGCCTTGCGGGGTTAGAATGCCTATAGATATAGGAATCACAAAGTAAAGGTCGATTTTACCCACTTTAGCACTTTTAGTTCTCACACCTTTCTAGGTAAAATAAGCACTTTTAAGCCCATTTAATATGGGCTTTTACTTTGTAAGCACTTTTACAAAATTACTGCATAAAACTTTAGGTTTTACGGCCTAAATATGATATAGTATTAAGGTATTATACAGAATTGAGGAATTGCATGATTACATTTAAAGATTTAAACTTACAAGAAGATATTCAGAAGGCGATAGACAAATTGGGATTCGTTTATCCAACGGATATCCAGGCCGCATCGATCCCTGTGGTTCGTGACGGTAAAGACATGATTGGGCAGGCCCAAACAGGTACAGGGAAAACATTCTCTTTCGCAATACCCATCGTTGAAGCGATCGATTTGAATAACCCTAATGTACAAGCGCTTATTTTATTGCCAACGAGAGAGTTATCACTCCAAGTCTACGCTGAATTCTTAAAACTAATTCGCTTCTCTAGACAAATTAGAGCAACCGTCGTGTACGGTGGCCAATCGATTGAAAGACAAATCAAGAGCTTGAAAGAAAAACCACAAATCATCATCGGGACCCCAGGTCGTATCATCGACCACATGACCCGAAAGACACTCGATTTCAATAATTTACGTATGCTCGTCATGGACGAAGCGGATGAAATGTTGAAAATGGGTTTCCAAGAAGATTTAGAGATCATTTTGAAAGATACGCCGAAAGAAAGACAAACTGTCTTATTCTCCGCGACCATCCCACCTTTCATTAAGACCGTCGCTTCCACTTATCAAAAGGACCCTGTCCACATTAAGATTGAAGCGAAGACATTGACCGTAGAAAAAATCAAACAAGTTTACTACGAAGTCAAAAAGGAATACAAAGATGACTTATTGGTCAGACTTTTGGATTTCTATCATTTCAAATCCATCATCATTTTCGCCAACACCAAAGCTGGTGTCGATGATTTGGTCGCTTACCTCCAAAACTTGGGGTATAGTGCAGATGCCTTACATGGGGATTTAAAACAACTCCAAAGAGACCGTGTAATGAACGCATTCCGTCAAAAGAATGTCAAAATTTTGGTGGCTACAGACGTGGCAGCGAGAGGCCTAGACATCAATGATGTTGAAGCCATCATCAACTACGATATCCCACAAGAATTGGAAGTCTATGTTCACCGTATTGGTAGAACAGGTCGTGCTGGTAAGAGTGGTTATGCCATTACGTTATCGAATGCATGGAACAGAAGACGCATCAAAGAGTTGGAAAATTTCACCAAGTCTCCACTAGAACTCAAAGAAATCCCAACCGTTGAAGACATTCATGCCGTTACGATTAAAGGTATCTATAACCAAATCGCTGACATGATCAGTCAAAAGAAAGAACACAAGTATGAAATTGTGATTCAAAAGTTACTAGCGGATGGTTATGATGGGATTGACATCATCAACGCGTTGATGACCATGTCCATCGATGATCAAGAAAAAGAATACCGTGAGATTCCAATCGATAAACCACGTGAAAAGAAAACGTTCGATCGTAATGATCGTCGTCCTCGTGAAGCGGGTTCAGATGCTAGACGTCCAAGAGCCGAAGGCGATAAACCTTTCCGTGATAATCAAAAACAATTCGTTGAATTTGAAATCAACTTTGGTAAAGCAGACCAAATTCGTGCCGTATCGTTACTCGACTTATTCAAGAAAGAAGCGGACCTTTACACAGGTAATGTTGGTGACATCACGATTGGTGAATCCAAAACCGTTTTCCAATTGAACAAGCAATCGGTAAACCGTGTCATGGGCTTGAATGGTAAAAAATTCAAGAACAAGACCATCAAATTGAAGAAACTTTAAAAGGCATCCAAAATGCCTTTTTTTGTCATTTTTATTGCTTAATCATGCGGTTTTTTGGTATAATTTCTATAGGTGATAATATGCTAGGTACATACGAACAAAAGCCTTACGGGTTAAAGAAAATCAATGTCTTCGTACCTTATACATTGAATGGTCTTTATATAACCTCTAAAAAAGATGAACGCATTGACAAATTGGTAGATGAAATCAATCAATTGTTGCCACTCGAGTCGCCACTCAATAAAGCCTTTTTCAGATTGATTCAAGATGCTGAAATGTTGGATTGGATGCGCACTTCGATTGGGGATTATAGTTTTAGTGATTTATACGCACCATCTGGATTTAATTTGTTTTATAACGATTTGATTCACTTTCAAGAAACGTACGATGAAGCACCAGCCCATATGAAAAAAATTGGCTATGCCAACCGCTTTTTAAAAGATTTGCATTATGCATTGTTTTCGAAACATCAAAACCAATACCCAGGTGAGTTTAGAAGAACTCAATCCTTTGTAGGTAGTTCAATCGAACAAGCTACTTATATCCCACCAGACCCTGAATCCATGATTACGATTATGGAAGAAATGGAACTCTTCATGTATCGTGACGATATTCCGGTTTATGTGAGAGCGGCACTGATGTATTATCAAATTGCCACATCGTTACCATTTTTGATTGGCAACGTTGAACTTGCGAGAATGGCGTCCCAGTTGTATTTAATCGAATTTGATGGAATCAAACACTTCATCCCGTTATCCCGTCATTTAAAGAACATAGAAGATGTCCGCAAAAAGGCATTGGTTGAAAACGACATCAATGGTTTCATCGTTTATTACTTAACGGGGTTGAAAGCCGCTATCAAAGATGCGAATAAGATGATCAATGGATACAACCGTATCAAGCTTAAACAAGAAGAGAAGATTGAAGAAAGCGACCATACGATTTATCAAAAACGTCGCTTGCTTGAAATGATTCATGTGAGTCATAAAGTCATTTATTTAGAAAATGAACCGTTACAAGCCCATTTTGGTGTATTATCTAAGACCATCATTAAACGTTATCGCGATTTGATGGATTTAGACCTAATCTCAAAAAAAACCACGTATTTTAACAACCTCTATTACAATAAAGCCATCTTGAAGTTGTTCGAATGAAACAGGTCAAATTAAAAATCATTGCTGGCAGACTGAAAGGGAAAACCTTAATCAGTTTAAGCGATGATACCAAAGAAACTGCCTCTATCGTTAGAGGATCTGTATTCAATATGTTGTTTGAAGTATCTGGGTCTGTACTGGATTTATTTGCAGGGTCTGGCGCATATGGATTCGAAGCCTATTCTAGAGGGGCTGAAAAGCTCTATTTGAATGATTTACATCCATTGGCCATCAAGTCATTGAAAATCAATGAAGAATCGCTTAAAACAGGGGCATTAATCACATCTTGGGATTATCCAAAAGCCATTGGTTATTATAAAAATAATCAAATTTATATGGACTATATTTTCTTAGATCCACCATATGCTTATGATATCCAACCGATTTTAGAAGCTGTGGTCGATCTGATTAAACCAACGGGTAAAATCATCATCGAAATTGAAAAAAGTCATGCATGCCCGACTGTTGATGGCATCCACTTGATCAAAGATCGTGTTCATGGCATTAAACGCATCGGAATCTATCAAAAATAACCATCCATTTTGGATGGTTTTAATGTAAAAAAAATGCACTCAACTGAGTGCGTTTTCTTTTTAGCGTTCTGAAATAGCTCCTACTGGGCAAACTTCTTGGCAAGCCCCACAGTCGATACATACGGATTCATCAATCACGTAAATGTCGCCTTCTGAAATACAGTCTACTGGGCATACAGCTTGGCAGCTACCGCAAGCGATACAGCTGTCATCTATCCATCTTGGCATAATCATCACTCCTTATACTTTATTTTATTATATGTCAAGCAAAATGTAAACACTGAATCGTGTAGAATGTTGGTTTTGACTTGCTTTTAAGGCTATGATTTAGTATGATATTATTGTTATTGAAGGAGTGATTTTTAATGGGATTAGAATGGCTTTGGTATTTATTGACTGGATTAGGCGGCATCTTAGCGGGTGGCATCGCAGGTTTCTTTATCGCAAGAGCGTGGTTTAAAAACTATCTTAAGAAAAACCCACCTGTCAATGAACGTATGATTCGTGAAATGATGCGTCAAATGGGCAGAACCCCTTCTGAAAAGCAAGTTCGACAAGTATTAAACTCAATGAATCAAGTAAAATAATGGGTGTGTAAACACCTTTTTATTTTATATGGTAAAATAGACTGAGAGGTAATGCTATGAAAACATTTTTAAAATTATTAATTGGATTGTCGATCCTTTCATATTTGAACGTATTGTTCTTAAATTACCAAATCCACACCGATGGTTTAGATACCATCCACCCGTTTTGGATTTTTACGATGATTGTACCTGTCATCTTAACCCTATTCGGGTTTTCAGAGTCCTTTCGGGATTTAAAGCGATACACACTGATTGATTTCCTACTAAAGATTTCCATCCTATTTGTGGTATTGCGGGCCAGTGCACTCGACGCCCAAGGCTATATTTTATTTAACTTGATTACCATCCCACTATTCGTCGCCGACATATTGGTTGAATGGTTTATGTATAAAGACTATGAAAAATTGTTAGAATTAACCAAGGAACCAGATGCATCCTACATTGATTTGATTGAAGAAACCCAAAAGCACCCTGAGAAGAGTGCGATCATCCAAGAAAAGTATTTAAAGGCGATCCACTATTCTAGAACATTGGTACAGATCATCATTGCGACCACATTTCAATTGTTTGGGATCATTTCAGTTCTAGCCATCTTGAAGTATCACCATGTGGTGGCAGGCATTTTGTTGGGATTATCCGCGATTACAGCCCTATTGATTTCTGCATTCACCTTTAGACATCTGTTTAACTTACACTATAAGATCAAAACCCGTATTCCTAAAACGCGTTTTATTTGGAATTTTGTTTCACTAGGGATTTTGAGTTTATCGATTGGCGTATTGGTTGCTATTATCGATGTATTTGATTTGTCACTCGATTATTACTTGATTTTGCCTTTACTGTATGTGTTTGCGATGCCAATCGTCATTTCAAACAATCAGTTCGCAAAATTATGGATGGATGAAACCAAAGTCTTATTGAATCAAGACCAAGAGTAAAATAAAAAGTCCTACTCGGACTTTTTTTGATATAAGTGTCTAAAAAACTGTTCTTTGTGGTTCAAAAATTGTTTTAATAGCTGAACCGATTCAATATCATCATAACGGATTTCATCCATACCTTCAGGTTGAATCCTTAGAATGGTTGCACCTGGTATAGACATGAGAATGGGTGAGTGGGTTGCGATGATGAATTGATTACCGCGACTGACGGCCTCATCAATCACACTCAATAAGGTAATTTGATTTTGAATCGATAAGGGTGTTTCAGGTTCATCCAATAAATACAGTTCGTTGCTACGCAATCTGGAAATGAAAAAATCCAGATAAGCTTCTCCATGGGATGAACTCAACAAGTCTTTTTGGTACATTTGGTCAATGTCGTTTATGGTTCTCATATGTGGCATCCGGGCCATTGATTTTGCATAATCAGATTTATTGGCATATTCACGATCCACTTCATTCAAAGCGTCATAAGCTTCCTGACGGTGTTGTTCCAAACCGCGTATGTAAGTGGTAAAGTCCTCAGCACTGAAGAAAAATCCTTTGGGTTTGGTTCTAGTGAAGGTGACTTTGGGTAAATTCAACCATTTCAATGGACTTTTACGTTTTGAAGCATCACTTGCATCAATTCGATACAGTTGAATCACATCGTTTAAAAGCTTCAATAAAGTCGATTTACCGGTACCATTTTCACCAACCAAAATGGTAATTGGTGCAGTGATTAAAATGGTTTTTCCATAAAATGGCAAATAATAGGGGTAGTTTTGATCC
>DJWH01000038.1 GCA_002441525.1 Acholeplasmataceae bacterium UBA6235
TAAGAAAATGACACATGGTTAAAGGCGATGTGTGGTAATTTGCTGTTCACCACAATATCTTCCGTACCATCTTGGATGTCGTTTGGCGCATTGAGTATTTCATCGATACGGGCACCTGATGCTTGTGCTCTTGATAACATAACGAATACCCTTGTAATCGACATCATCGCATTCAAGATGATGGTGAAATAGGTAACAAAAGCCGTGATGTCCCCTTTTTGAACATAGCCTTGATCGAGACGAAACGCCCCAAATACCAAGACCAAAACCAGACCAATGTTGACAATCCCATTCATCAATGGGTTGATTTTTGCCATCGTGATGCTCGCTTTGAGTTCGCCATCTACCGTACGTTGATTGTCTTTTTCAAAACGTTGTTGTTCGTGTTCACTCATCGATAAGGATTTAATGACGCGCGCACCTGTGATGAACTCTCTGACCGTACGAATCAATCGGTCAACACGCACTTGAATTTCTTTGTATAAAGGGATACCTTTTTTGGATACGGTGTAAACAACCAACCCAATGAATGGCAATGTCGCGATCATGACCAATGTTAATATTGGGTCAACCAAGAATGACATCAAAATACCACCAATTAATAACACTGGTGCTCTAACACCTAAACGTTGAATACCCGCAGTAGAATTGTATAAATTATAGGTATCGGTGGTCATTCTAGATATTAATGATGGTCTGGTAAATTGATCAATTTGTGCAGAGGATAAGCCTTCGATTTTTTCAAATACTTCATGCCTTAACCCTCGAATCGCTTCAGCTGCAATCCGTTCAGCAGTTCGGTTGGCAAAGATGTTCATCAACCAGCCCGCTAAGGCGATTAAAAACATATATATACCGACCATATAGATTGGCCAAAGGTTGTCCGTTGTGGTCGTTGGAATGACGTCATCAATCATATAAGCGATTAAAAACGGTAAAAAAAGGTCGGTAATAGACCCCAGCATTTTTAAGGTCAATGAGACCGTCAGTGTGCGCCAAAATGGCTTTAATAATTCTAAGATTTTTTTCATCAAAAACACTTCCTGTAATTATATTATCACATTTGTGTTGTTTTTTTATTTTTAATTTTGTATAATAATTTTGCTGCTATGAAACGCCCTCATAGTTAAATGGTATAACGCAGCCATGGTAAGGCTGTATTGCAAGTTCGATTCTCGCTGAGGGCACCATTAGACATATAACGGGTTATTGTATCCGTTTTATTTTTATAATAAGGATATTCACGAAAATTTTACAAAAGCTTCATATTCGGATGTACAGTTAGTGATGAAAAGAAGTTATCACTTCTGACCTTTTAAGAATGATGAACAACAGAGTTTACTGAAAATGTGTACTCTGTTTTTTTTATAATGGTATTAATTTATTCGAATTCAACTTCAAAAAGATGAATTTCTAGGATAACTTTGGATTTCTGCAAATACTTTATTATTACTTCGTCACCAACTTTCATCTCTCCAATATGCATCACATAGTATTTTTCATCATCAATAATTATATACTTTGGAGTAGATTGTTTACCTTCAAAGATGAATTTAGGGTTGCTTTTAGTATTGATGATTTCAGTAATTATACCTTTTGTTTGATACACGTTATTTTTATTGTCAAATAAAAATCTATAGTTAATAGAGCTGAATCCCAACACATATAATAAAAGAAGTCCTGGTAGAAAATTGAATATCTTGTTTCTGTTAATGTTAATCTTTGTGATTTTTCTAATTCTATCATAAAATACAAAGATAAAAATAGAGAAAATAAGAATCGTTGTGGCAATCATAATAGCTAAAAGTGATACCCCAAATAATTTGCTGTAATACTCATTGTATTCGAAACTCACAGTAATCCCCCCAATAATTGATACTATTTTCAATTTCAATATATTCTGTCATTGTTAAACTTTGGTTAAATGATTATTCTATAGATTGTTCTAATCTTATAATCCATATAAATTATATCATTTAAATGTTTAGAAAACTATTAAACATTAAATTTTTCTTTTTTTTACCGTCCTTTGGTATATATTGACCGGAGGAGATTACTATGAAAAAAATAAGTACATTGTTTCTATTATTATTTGTCTTGTGTTTGAGTGGGTGTGATTTCAATATCAATGACCCTGTAGCATCCATTCCGCTAGAAAGGGCCATAAAGAGTGGTGATATCACTTGGTTAGATGCGAGCCAAGGGACATCATCAGTTACTTTGAATTTTACAGCGAATGTGAAAATCAAAACCATCACGCTTCAAGTCACATTTCTAGATAAATCCGGCAACATCATTTTGGTCAATACCAAGACGATGACAAATTTAGTACCGAAAAATAACTACTCTCAAAAGTTTGGGATTGATTTTATGGACATGTTGTCGGTACATCAATACTCATACAAAATCGTATCCGGTACCGTCGATTTGACCTAATCAAAAAATGAAAAACCCATGCGTCAACATGGGTTTTTAGAGAGAGTGTTTATCATGACCCAGCACAGCTGGATAAGCCTAATAAAAGAATGGCAATCATTAATATGACATAACTAAATGGGGTTGAAAGTAACCCTAGAACGGTTTTTAATATGCTCATCTTGAAAACGAGTTTCTTCTTTTGGATATGAAAATAGATCAATAATCCAATACCAATAACCACATGGGCATAATGATAGTACAAATAAGCGATCGCAAACGAAATCAAAGCATCAGGAGCAGCAACCACGTTTTGTGTTAAGACATATCCTAAGACAAACAATACGACACTAAGTAGGATCATCAACAATGAGCCATAAAAATAGATGTTTTGAATCTTCTGATGTTTTTGTAACGGTTCCAAGGGTACATTACCACCTTTCTATGTTCATTATAGAATACTTTGATGTTCAATGCATTTGATAAGCCTGAAAAAAAAGACAGATTTTGAAAAAACGTGATTTTGTTAAAAAATAGGGTCGATTTTTAACAAAATGTAGGTTTTCAGTCTGTCTTTTATGTTTTTCTAGCGGTGTAAAAGGAGTACCATTTCTCTTAAAGTCTTCACAGCGACCGCATTGGATGCGCCTGAAGGGTCTAAATAAGGGTTGAGTTCAACAAAGTCTGCACCAACAATGTTATTCAAGTTTTCAAACAAGTCGAATGCATTGAGTAAGTCTTTGTATTGCATCCCACCTGGTTCTGCTGTACCAGTACCCGGGAAAACACCTGGGTCTAATACGTCTAAATCGATGGTGATATAGACTGGTTTGTCTTTGAGTTTTTGAATGGTTTCTGCCAAGCCTTCAAAGTCAAACTTTCTCAAGAAAGTATTGCCTGCAGCTGCCCATTCAAATTCGTGTTTATCCCCTGAGCGAATACCAAATTGATAAATTCTGCCTGGACCTAACACATCGAAACAACGTCTAATGACGGTTGCGTGTGACAGTTTTCTGCCAAAGAATTCATCTCTCAAATCGGTATGTGCATCTAAATGGATCATGTGAACATCCGGATACTTTTCAGCTACAGCTTGAAGTACAGGCAATGTGACTAAGTGTTCGCCACCAATCATCATCGGTTTCTTATTGTCTTTGAGAATTTGTTTGGTGGTTTCATAAATGACATTTAACGCATCTTCTACCGCACCAATTGGTAAGTCTAAATCACCAATATCACACGTTGGATAATCTTTTAAACTCATATCACGGTATGGTGAATACCATTCGATACCAAATGAATCGACACGAATCGCATTCCCTGCGAAACGTGTACCTGGACGATACGACGTGGTCGCGTCCATTGGACATGAATAGATGACAACGCTTGCGTCATCGTATTCGGATTTACAACTTTGAAATGACAAATCTACTTTCTTAAAGCTCATCAGAGTCCTCCCATTTTTGCCAATTGTCTTTATCGATTACTTTGACGTAACCGTTGTTTAATTCACTAAAGATCACCGAACCGCTTTGTTGATAGAAATCTAAGTCTTCTAAGAACTGGGTGTTGATGACTTCACCAGGAATCAATAGTGGAATACCTGGTGGATAAATCATGATGGATTCCGCTGAAATTTCATTTTCCGAATCTGCGAGCGGTACAATTTTGTGTGGCGCATGATACGCTTCACGTGGTCTAACATAAGTTTCAGGGAAATTATAATGGAACTTAATCTTTGGTAACGATTGATTTTGTTCGTAGTTTTCATCTGAAATGGTCTTTAATGCTTGATACAGACGGTCTAAGTCACGTTTGGTTGTTGCCATCGTGATGATTGCAAGTACCAAATACGTTTCCGCCAATTCCAATTGTATATCAAAACGGTCTTTTAACGTACGGTAAACATCGAAACCGGTTAAACCGATATCTGCAACTTTGATGACCAGTTTGGTCGAATCAAATCCAAAATCAAATCCCCGTTTAAGTGCATATGCTTCGCCGATGATTTCAACACCAGGGATTTCGTTAAATTTAGGCATCATTTTATTTCTTAAATCCAGGGCCTTCTTGATGCCTTTTTCCCCTTCAAAGTACATTTGTTTTCGAGCAACATCTAAGCTAGACAATAAGATGGCACTCGGTGAAGTGGAATGAATCATATTTAAAGTGGATTGAATTTTCGCATTATCGATACGGTCACCTTTGGTTAATAATATCGAGCTTTGAGTGAGGGAAACCCCTGTTTTATGCATTGAGGTTGCCGCAACGTCAGCACCTGCTGCCATTGCACTTTGTGGTAATATGTTTGAGAAATAAAATTGTGCACCGTGGGCTTCATCACACATCACAATCATATCTTTACTGTGGGCATAATCCACAATATTCTTTAAATCAGATACCACACCAAAATACGTCGGGTTGATGACAAACACGGCTTTTGCATCTGGATGTTCATCGATGGCTTTTTTCATTTGTGTAAGACTTACACCATTCGCAATCCCTAAATTATTATCGATATCGGGTTTAACAAACACGGGTACTGCCCCACTAAAAATGAGCGCATTGATGACGCTTTTATGTACATTTCTTGGTAGTATGATTTTTTCTTTCGCGGATACCGTAGCCATGATCATGGCGATAATCCCACCGGTCGTCCCGGAAGTTAAGAAATAGGCTTTATCCGCGCCAAATGCTTCAGCTGCCAATGCTTGTGCTTCTTTAATAACCCCTGTAGGCTTACTAAGTGTATCTAGCCCTCTAGGTGCGTTCGCATCCAATTGATAGATGCCTTTACCTGCAAAAGCAGAGAGATCATTTGGGAGTCGACCCAACTTATGTCCAGGGACATCAAAGGGGACAACATCCGATTCACCATATTCTTTTAATTTGGTAAAAAACGGTGTTTTCTCTTGATTTAAATTCTTCAAATAGATCACAACCTTTCATTTTATATTTTAACATAAACTCGAGATACACAAGAAAAAAAGCCCTAGGGCTTCAAAAATAATTCAAATACGAATAAAAAAGCTAAAATAACGACGCCAAAACCCAATAAAGATAACGTCCACTTTTCCAAAACATCTACTTTCTTATGTCTAAAATAACATATTAAACCCATCATCAGTACAATAGTCATCATCCCCATGATGATCTGGACTGAAATAACAAAGAGCCCATCCAAAGACTGATTCATTAGTTTAGTCCCCAAAACCATGGTAATCAATAAAGTAACCGCGAGGGTTACTGTCAAAATAGAAAGGCTAAAGTGAGCCTTTCGCAATATCACTGTTGTCTTCATATTATTTTCCCCTAATATTGATATTAACACATTTTACGACAATTTCAATCGGGTTTTTTTAATGGTATAATAGGCTAAGGTGAACAATATGAAAAAACGATTTAAACCGATATTAATAAATGCGATCATCTTTATTACTGCAGTGGTCTTATTTGCCATTTTTAGACCCTATTTCCATATTTTATTTGGCAGTTATTTAAAAGTGCCCTTTTATTATCATATCTTGATATTTCTCGCTTCATACTTCATCGTTTTGCTGTTACATGAACTGGCCCACGCTGTCGCATTCTTGATAAAAGGGATCAAACCAAAAATGATATTGGTATTGATGTTTTTGTTTTACAAAGATACGAGATGGCATTTGAAAATCAACCCCAAACTGATGGTTTTAGGTGGGGGAATGGTCATGCCAAATTTTCAGGCCATTCAGAGTCAAAAAGACATTGATTACTTGAAAAAGGCTACCGCGTTCAGTTTGATTACAGCCCCAACATTTACTGTCGTTTTCGCATCCTTATTATTGTTGACAAACCTCATCTTCTTCTACGATACACCACTCACCGTATTCGCCTTTTATATCGCCTTGTTTAGTGCCTTTTTCACTTATACCTCTACGCTATCTGCTCAAGGCATTTATGGCGATTTTGTCGCCCATAAAAGAATTAATACGGACCCGATGTTTGCATTATCGATTGTGACACAGTTTGTAGATGATTTTAATCCATTTTTAATCGATGAAATGAGAAAACGCTTATTTGAACATATCCCCTCAGACTTTAGCATTCACTTACTCAATTTCTACCAAGTTTTACTTAATAAGGGGATTTATGAAGATTCGGAAATCGATGAACTGTTACTAGAGAAAACGCGTGTACTGGCAAAATCATCTGTCATCGGTAGACGTATTGCGAGACAATACCAACAGCCTTTGATTTTACAACAAGCCATTTTGTATCTATACCGCTGTCAAGAAGATGAATTGGTCGATAGATTGATGGTTTTATTTGAAGCTGAATTGGACCGAGTAAAAACAAAACAACCCGTTAAACAATATTACATGAAACAAACCAACCATTTATTGAATCGCATTGACTCATCTGAATACTTAAATGATACACGCCCATTTCATCTGGGTTTAATGGATTTAATTGTGTCAAATATCCCTGAATACCAAGCCGATGAAAAAGCCCATTTAAAACCGATTGAAAGATTTGAAAAAAAGGAAATGATTCATCTTGATAACGAAGAATTGATGTGATATAATTCTTCTTGCCGGTCCGGTGGTGTAGTGGTTAACATGCCAGTCTGTCACACTGGAGATCGCGGGTTCAATTCCCGTCCGGACCGCCACTATCCAACTACCAAGGCTCTGCGTCGTTAGCTCAACTGGATAGAGCATCTGACTTCGGATCAGAGGGTTGAGGGTTCAAATCCTTTACGACGCGCCACTTGTGTAAACACGGGAAGTAGCTTAGCTTGGTAGAGCGCCTGGCTTGGGACCAGGAGGTCGCAGGTTCAAATCCTGTCTTCCCGACCATCAATAAATTCCAAAAAAAGTAGTTGACAACAACTACCAATCTTGTTATCATAATAATGCTGTGGGCGTAATATAATGGTTAATATACGTGCTTGCCAAGCATGAGATGGGGGTTCGATTCCCCTCGCCCGCTCCAAATCAGTTAATTAAGAACTTGTGAAAGTTCTTTTTTTTCATTTATACATCAAAAAAGACGCTACGGATAGCGTCTTTGTAGATTAGTCGATGTTTGGTTCTGATGACAATTTAACGGCGTATGCAATTAAAACAAATAACACAATGATCCCTGTAATAGATCTGATATGGAAAGCCAATGATAAAGTGTCATATCTGACGATGTTATCAATGTAAGATAGTGGTGTCATCAAATATTTGAGTAAAAACAACAAACTTGCGAGTTTTCTTGAACCCAATAATAATGCAATGAGAACGAGCAGTAAACCATTGAATGCTGCAATCACGTTATTAAACACGAGGATATGCAAAATACCAATACTCAAGAACAACAAGTCTTCATTTCGAAGTTTTGGTTTCAATTGAACCCCGGAAAGTAAAATGGACACAATCATTAATAATAGAAATACGCCAATACCAAATTGCATGAAAATTTGAAGTGTAAACGCAACTCGGCCACCAAGCAATTGAATCGTAGCGTCCATAAAATTATTGATGCTGCTTGGATAGAATATCATCAATAAAATAGTGAAAGATAACAATGAATAGCCTTTAAACTGCGCGTAGATTGCGATTAATCCAAACAATAAGAGTGGTAAGTATTGAATAATGTAGTCAATTAAACGGTTTTGACCGCTAAACGATGACACTAAACCTGCCAATGCTAAAACGGTAACAATCACGATTTTAATGCCGTCTGAAAGGCTTGTATTTAAGTTTTTAATGGTTTGC
>DJWH01000029.1 GCA_002441525.1 Acholeplasmataceae bacterium UBA6235
TCATGGGTGACGAAGACAGTGGTGATGCCGGTTTCTCTTTGAATACGTTTGATTTCTTCTCTGGTTTGTAGACGTAATCTCGCATCTAAGTTCGATAGTGGTTCGTCTAGCAACAAGACTCTTGGCTTCTTAACCAAGGCTCTCGCAATCGCGACACGTTGTTGTTGACCACCAGATAGTTGAGATGGTTTTTTGTCTAATTGGTCTTTAATACCAACCAAATCAGCCATTTCTTCCACCAATACGAGCGCTTGTTTGTGGCTCACATTGAGGTTTTCTAATGGGAACATGATGTTTTGTCTAACCGTCATGTGTGGGTATAGTGCATAGTTTTGGAAAACCAAACCGATACCTCTTTTTTCTGGTGCTAATTTAGTGACGTCGTCTTCACCAAAGAAAATCTTACCACCGGATGGTTTGTGAAGTCCTGCAATCATAAATAGCGTTGTGGACTTACCACAACCAGATGGGCCTAACAATCCTACCAGTTTACCTGATGGGACTGTGATGGTTAATTCGTCTACTGCTCTGGTTTCTTTACCGGTTTTGTCGGTAAATACCTTCGTTAAACCTTCTAATCTAATCTCCATATTTTTCTTAACTCCTTATATCGATTGTTATGGTCGTCTTGTTCAAAAATAAAAGCACTCCATGGTTTACCCAAAAAGTACTCAATTTAAAATATGATAAAAAAATAGCGTAGTGATGTTATTGGTTGTATTAGTCGTCGTTGTCAATACTTGCATCTCTACTCACCTCGCCACTATGTATTATATTATAATAATACACTCTTTTCAATCCGTCGTCAAAAAACATTCATTTTATTTACAAAGATTTTGCACATCNNCTAGCGTGTTTATATTTTAATATAACAAAGAATGATTGTCAACGATATTATGACAATACCGATAGAATTCGCTCAAAAGTGCTCATAAAAAGAAAAACACCCCTATGGGGTGCATTATATGTGGGTTGTAACTTGAGATGGGTTATTTCGCATTTTTGTATAAAACACCAGTGCGAGGATCAACGCGACAACGGCTGTCGTCGTGTTGGAGATGAACATGGTCATCCCGATCGACTCAAAACCGATGGTGGTAAAGGTCTGAAATGCCCATAAAACAGGGATTCTAAACACGAACAATCGAATGATATTCATCGCCATTGAAATACGGGTATGGCGGAACCCATAAAACATCGATAACGTGATGGCGATGATTGCGCCAGTAAGCTTAGAAAAGACCTCCCATCTAAATAATCGAAATACCATGTGGATGAATTCAGGGGTGGTATCTTTATTAACGATGAGTGGGACAATTTGATTGAACAATAAGAAAGCGTAAGATACAGTTAAAACACCTACGGTTACACCATAAAACAAGGCGATTGGATATACCTTTTTCGCACGTTCTGATTGGTTATTACCCATGTTTTGTGAAACCACGGTTGGGACAGCTTCTTCCCATACAGAAGCGAGAGTTGCGCCACCGCCCCCAATCTTTTGAGCGATTGAGAAAGCAGATAAAACAACCGTACCATAGACCGCTGCCATGGCATTGATGATGACCCTACCTGTAGAGAAAATGAATCTACCGAGAAATATCGGTAGCGACAACATCAAAATGGGTTTCACGTTTTGCCACTGTAATTTGGTCTCACTAAAAGTGATTCTAAAGATGTTATTTTTGTTGAATAAAATCATGAAAGCGAACAAGGTTAAGAACGCTTGGGCGATCATGGTTGCGATACTGATCCAAATGATACCCAAGCCCAGGCCATAGACGAAAATGACCGATAAAATCAATTTAATCGTCATGATGATGATGTTGAGTCTAAGTATCTTTTGGGTATTACCTTTGGCCTTTTCTAAACCGATAAAAACACTGTTGATGGTGATAAACCCTGTTGTGATGATTTGGACAATAAAATAGCCCAATCCATTATCAATGATGTCCTTTGGGGTTTGTAATAACTCTAAGAAGGGTTTAGCTGTTGGAACCAAAATCAATATAATCATTAAGCTGACATAAACGGCCAAAAAGAACACCGTAGAGGCATTCTTTTTGGCTTCTTCTAGACGATTAGCGCCGATATGTCTGGCAACGATGACAGCACCACCCGAGGCGATACCAGCACCGAATGCCGTAATCATGGTTTGGATTTCAGATAAGATGGCCACTGAGGCAATTTGGGTATTCCCAATGTAGGCGACAATGATCATATCGATGAATCCGTATAAATGATTGAATAGACTATAAATAGCGAGTGGGGCAGTTATATATAAAATTACCTTCCACAGTTTTTCTTCTAATATAAATTTTCTAATTTCAAGTTCTCTTGAAGGGTTTTTATTCACTGTAAACTACCGATTAAAATTCTGCGTTTCTAGGGGTTCTTGGGAAAGGAATGACATCGCGGATGTTTTCAACACCGGATAGATACATCAATAAGCGTTCAAAGCCCATACCAAAGCCAGCATGGACACAGCCACCAAAGCGTCTTAAGTCTAAATACCATTCTAAGTCTGCTTTAGGGATATGTAATTCTTCCATACGTCTTTCAAGATAATCCAAGCGTTCTTCTCTTTGAGAACCGCCAATCAATTCACCACTGCCTGGAACCAATAAATCCACAGCAGCGACGGTTTGTTGATCGTCATT
>DJWH01000103.1 GCA_002441525.1 Acholeplasmataceae bacterium UBA6235
ATCTACACTACATATTATACGAGGAAGTGTATTTATGATTAAAAACACAAAAGCATCTTTTATCTACAAATCAATCTATTTGGTCATTGGATTCATTGGTTTATTTCTCGCAACCGAGATTTATACAGGCACTTTCAATGATGGTTTCTTTGTGTACTATACGAATCTTTCAAACTTGGTCGCGTTTAGCTTGATGGCGTATTTGTGGTTTATAGAGTATCAAATACTTAAGGGTAAACCTAATACATTCAAATACCCATCTGTAAGATTCGTCATTACCATCATGATTTTAGTCACCTTGATCATCTATAATACGTTGTTAGGCAATATGTTTGATCCTACCTATTGGCGAGTTAGAAATGTGATTATGCATCTGGTGGGTCCAATGATGGTTGTAATAGACTTCTTGTTATTCAACCCAAAGAACAATCTTAAATGGCGTGCTATATTGGAAAGCTTAATACTCCCTTATCTATATGTCATCGTCACCTTAATCATTGGTTTATTCACCAATTCATATCCGTATTTCTTTTTAGATGTGAACAACATCGGCTACAGTGGGGTTTTAGGATGGGTGTTCATATTGACTCTGGGATTTTTAGTTTTAAGTTTGGCCTTAGTATCATACAACAAATTTTTATTGAAAAATAGAAAATAGTGTGATTTAGTTTCACATTATTTTTTTAGGTGTTACAATGGAAGTGAAGTGGTGATCATATGCGAGTTGGATTTATTTATAACCCCGAGAGTGGTAGTGGAAAAATTGAACGTAATTCGAAGTATATCGGCGATGCATTCACGGCCAAGGGTCATGTGATTGATATTTTAAAGACGAAAAAAACATTGGATGCGAAAAGATACGCCATTGAAAGCGACCATGATATGTTATTGGTTGCTGGTGGTGATGGTACTTTGAATGAAGTCGTGAATGGGTTAATGACCAAAGAAAAACGACCAAAAATCGCTTATATCCCTACTGGAACTGTGAATGATGTGGCACACATGCTTGGCATTTCAATGAATGTAAAAAAAGCGGTGAAACTCATTCTTGAAACGGGTGAAGTCAAAAAGATGGACGTTTCTAAAATCAATGACACATACTTTACCTACGCTGCAGCCACAGGTCGTTTTACCAAAGCGAGCTACGATGTGAAGCGTAAAGATAAGAAACGTTTTGGTATACTGGCTTACATCGTCAGAGGTATTACAGATCTGTTATTTGATTATAAAATGCCTATGAAGATCACTTATGATGGTGGTGTACTAGAAAAAACCTTCACGTTGTTATTATTCTTAAACGGGCCACGTGTGGGTGGTAGAAATCTATACTTGATGAAAAAATCCAAACTCAACGATGGTAAGATTGAAGCTCGCATTTTCGAACACAGACGCTTTTGGATGTTGATTAAAATATTGACATTCTTCGCGATTGGTGGCTTGGTGATGCGTGGAGGACACCGATTAACATCCTCTTTTTATGAGATAGAAGTTGAACACGATCAAGCCGATATCGATTGGAACACCGATGGTGAAAAAACAGAAAAAAACAGTGTTCGTATCGATGTTATCCAAGAAGCTATTGAGATTTATGTTTCAAAGAGAGCAGCCAAATACATCTTCTAAACCACCACCCGGTGGTTTTATTTTTCGTAAAATACACATATTCGTAAAAAGTGTGCAAAGTCATTGATTGTGTGTGCGTATGATGGTATACTTTGAAATACCGACCGACCGTTCGGTCGGCTTTATGGAGGATTATACATGAGCGGATATAGTGTTAGAAAACCGATCACTGTGATCATGGGTGTACTCATCGTCATCGTGTTAGGGTTATTCTCAATTACCAGATTACCTTTAACCTTGTTTCCCGATATTGAGTTACCATTTGTCGTAACCATTACAGAGTATCAAGGGGCATCACCAGAAGAAGTGGAATCAGAGGTCTCGAAGAAAATCGAATCTACTGTCGCAACCATTTCGAACTTCTCAGAAGTGTCTTCGATGTCGAATGAACATTTCGCGATTTCCATCGTCACATTCGCCGATGGTGCGAATATGGATTCAGTCGTCATCGAATTACGTGAATTGCTCAATAACATCCAATTTGTGGATGGTGTAGGCAATACCCGTATTTTAAGAATCAGTCCTGACATGTTGCCGGTCATGACGGTGACCTTATTCAGAGATTATGAAGAAAACCTTACCGATGAAGAAATCTTGATTCGCAATACCGAATGGATTCAAAGGGATTTACTAATCGATTTACAAAGCATACCAGGGGTTGCTGATGTATCTATTTCTGGACAAGCAGATGTGGTTTTACAAATCAATTTAGATAATAACAAGTTAACTACCTATGGCCTTGACCACTCAGCTGTTTTACAAACCATTGAAGATCAAAACGAAGGTGGTTTGATTGGGGTTGCGTTAGACTCAGGCGAATTACGCATGCTATATTTAGGGAACAAAATTACCCAATTGGATGAAATCGCAGCGTTACCGATCTATTTTGATGGCGCAGAAGTGATTTACCTAAGCGACTTGATCGTCGATAATGGTATTAAATATATCAACGCGAATACCGATACCTATTCTAAGATTAATGGTACCCAAGGCATTCAAGTGTCATTCACCAAACAATCCAACTATGGTATTACTGAAGTCTCGAACGCGATTGCAGATCGTTTAGACGATGTCATGGCGCGTGAAGGTGAAGCCGCTCATTATGAGATATTGCTTGACCAAGGTGAATACATCACACAATCCATTGGGTCTGTACTCAATAACTTAATTGTGGGTGGTGTACTCGCGATTGTCATCCTATTCTTATTCTTAAGAAACATCAAACCAACCATCATTGTTGGTTTAGCCATCCCAACGTCTGTCGTTGGTGCATTCATGTTGATGTACTTTACAGGTGTCACATTAAACCTCATTTCGATGGGTGGATTGGCACTCGGTATTGGGATGTTGGTTGATAACGCCGTCGTTGTCATCGAAAACATTTACCGTATGATTTCTGAAGGTAAATCCAAACGCGAAGCAGCCACACAAGGGGCAAAAGAAGTCGCTGGTGCGATTACCTCATCGACCATCACCACTGTCGCAGTATTCTTACCAATTGTCTTCATCGAAGGCATCATCGCTGACGTCTTCATTTCAATGGCGTTAACCATTGCTTACTCATTAGGCGCATCGCTCATCATCGCTTTAACACTCGTACCGATGATGGCGTCCCGCATGCTTGATGATCACAAACCTCAACACGATGGTAAGTGGATGGTATGGATGAAAAAGGCCTATGAAAACTCCGTTTTATTTACCCTCAAACATAAGATTTCAACCTTGATAGTGGTCTTATTATTGTTGGTAAGTTCGGTATGGATTGTCGCTTCTAAAGGGTTCATTTTACTCCCTGAATCCGATGAAGGTGTCATCGATATTACCGTGCTAACAACCTCACAAACCACTTTCGAATCCAAAGCTGCATATACCGATTTATTGACTGAACTATTGTTAGAAAATGGCGATGTTGAGACCGTTTCCGCTTCTATTGGTGGGGCTGGCGGTTTCGGTGGTTTCGCAGCGATGATGGGTGGCGGTTCGGATATTGAACTCTCCATCAATTTAAAAGATAACCGTGCGAAATCAACCAAAGAAAATGAAGCCATTGTTAGAACATTATTGGCTGAATTTGATTATTCCAGCTTAACTGGATTTGATGCGAATAACATCATTGAAACCAGCATTTCCGCACAAAATTCTACAGGGGCATTAGGCGGTGCTTCTGGTATTTCGATTAAAGTATCTGGGTATGATTTACAAACCCTTGAAGCCATCGCCAATGACATCACCGCGATTTTAGAAGAGACCCCAGGGGTTGTTAAACCAGACAATGGTGTTTCTCAAGGGGCTGACAATGTTAAAATCACCATCAATAAAGACAACGCGATGGTCTATGGTTTAACCGCTGCCGATGTTAACGCGAATATCGCCTACTTATTTGAAGGTTTAGGCGGTCTAGGTGAAACCCAAACGTTAACCTTAACCATTGAAGGGGTTACTTACGATATCTCGTTACCGAATGACGCAGTATCTGGTGGACTCACCTTTGATTTATTTGGAGACTATCTCAACTTTTTATCCGGTATCATGTTATTCAGCGATGATGATCGTGCGATGATTGATCGTTATACGGCACAAACAGGCGAAGGTATTTATACCATTGACCCAAGTGCTTTAGCAACCGGAGGGTACCTCAAGTTCGTTATCAATCCATTCCTACGAGTGGTCGGTGGTGAAATTGTCTTCAACCCTGACTTAATGAGTGCAGACCCGATGTTATTAACAAGGGCTTTAACACCACTTTATGTTGATAATGCGAACTCAGTAGCATCCATCGATTACATTACCGGGTTTACGACCATTAACACGGATGGTTCTAACCGTTATGTCACGGTGACAGCAGAAATCGAAGATGGTAAGAACGTAACCTTGGTTTCACAAGAAGCGACCAGAAAAGTAAACGACTACCTAGATTCCAATGACTTTACACAATACGGTAATGGTTATTATGTATCGTTTGAAGGGGAATCCGAAGAGATCCTTCAAGCGGTTAATGACTTAGTCCTAGCAGCGTTGGTTGCGATATTATTGGTATACATGGTCATGGCCATTCAGTTCCAATCCCTTGTTTACCCATTCATCATTCTATTCACCATCCCACTCGCATTCACTGGTGGTATGTTGGCCTTATTGATTACGAATTCTTATTTAAGCTTAGTTTCAATCATGGGTCTAGTTATTTTGGTAGGTATCGTTGTTAATAACGGTATCGTATTGGTGGATTACATTAACCAATTGCGAAATGAAGGTATGACCATCAAAGACGCGATTGTCTTGGCAGGTAAAACCCGTCTAAGACCGATCTTTATGACATCCTTAACCACGATTTTAGGTTTAGCTGCTTTAGCATTAGGCTTTGGTGAAGGGTCTGAACTATTACAACCGATGGCCATCACGACCATTGGTGGCTTGATTTACTCAACCATCTTAACCTTGGTGGTTGTTCCGACCATCTATGCGTTATTAAATCGTAAGCATATGAAAAAAGAGGCGTTATCCAATGTCGCAGACGAAAGATAAAATCATCCAAGTCTTGGTTGAACACATCAAACAAGGGAATAACCTAAATGATATTTCCTTGTCTAAAGTGGCACAAGAAGCAGAGATTGGTAAGAGTACAGTGTATGAACATTTCAAAAACAAAGAAGAAATGATTTCTAGTACCTATGCTTACCTATTGAATAAGTACCACGGTATTTTATTAGAAGATATGCCTATGACCACCTTTAAAGCATCCTTTATTGCTCAAATCAAACGTATTTTATGCGTCATGAGCGATGCGAAAAGTGTCATGGACGCGATCATGAATACGCAACTAGAAGGCATACCATCGCTCAATATTGAACATCAAAAACTGATGGAAAATATCCAAGAACAAATGAACATCCGTTTTACAAACATCATGGCTTTGGGCGTTCAATCCAAAGAGATTGTGGTTCAAACAGCGAATCCATACGCAAAACATGTTATTCAAGCCCTCATTTCAGGTATCCTTTTACAATATGTAAAAGGCGAGATTGATATTGACGATGATGGGGTATGTGAACTTGTCTATGCACAGGTTATAAAAGCATTATCTTAATGAAAATAGACACCAATGATTTTATATAAATCGGGTGTCTTTTTTTGTTAAAACACGTAAATAAAGCGATTA
>DJWH01000013.1 GCA_002441525.1 Acholeplasmataceae bacterium UBA6235
ACAGTTTCCTTTTCCCACCAGTAGAAGGAACCTAAACGTGGGTTGGAGCCTTTACCTTTGGCTAACAAATCAAATTCGCCTTGGGTTAATACATCTTTTTCGATTAAGCCTTCTTCTATCCAACCTGCAAAGAAGTTGGTTGCTTGTTTGTATTTTTCGAGTGCTGCAGTGAAAGTGACTTGGTCATTGACGACGGTTAAATGGTCAATATTTTCAGGTACCCCAAAAGCACCATATAAATCGGATTGGTTTCCTTGCCAGCCACCAAATCTGAAGGTGAGTGGGATGAGGTTTGCAGACGTGAGTAAGGAAGCGTTATTCTTCATAGCACGTAGGATTGCTTCATATTGTGCGAGTGTGAATCCATTGACCACTTGATCATTGACGGTAATGACCAATGGTTTTAATTGGATATTTGATTCAGTTGAAGTATCTTCTAAGTTTCCACCTTCAATGGAAACACGTAAAGCTTGTCCATTGAGTGAAATGAGGTTTTGACTGGAGAGTAGATTCACCCAATCTTTATTGATGAATAGAATGTTAGGGTGTTGTAATAGACCCATTTCTTCCACACGTGGTAAGGCATAGATATGACCATCTGGGGCTGTGATGACTTTTTGTATGTCTGGTCTTTCTTCTAAGATCTTTTTGAAGTTAGGCATATTATCGAGATACTGATCTAACGCGATGATCGTACCTGCAGCCGAATATTGAATGATATCTCTGTCAGAGAAGCCTGCATGATACATCGCATCGGGTAGATTTCTCGTATCTTGAATGATCATTTGTTTGGTGGTCGAAAAGGTCTCTTCTGACAAGTTGTTCCACTTGATTTTTACATTCGTATCTTCAAACATCTTTTTGAATATATCCATATCGTTATAATTGATTGCGAGCGCATTCTTAGGCGATATGATGGTATACTCAACCACTTCTTGAACAATCGGTAAACCATTGGGATTATACCCGAGTTCATCTAATGTTTTTGTTGGACCACTTGGCTTTTGTCCACACGCGACCAAGGCGAGCGAGACCAAAGCGATGGTTAATAATCCAAACCATTTTTTCATGTAATGTATTTCCTCCTATTTAAAGCTTCCAACTAGGAAACCTTCTTTGAAAAATCGTTGTACTAATGGGTAAATCAAGATGATTGGTAAGCTTGAAACAATGATGACACCATATTTGATTTGGTTGGCTAAACGTAAACGTTCATAGATGTCTTCGCCGGTAATACCGCCAGAGGCATTGTCGTTCACAATCAAGATATTTCTTAACACGATTTGAAGTGGGTATAACTCTTCACTTCGAATGAACACCATCGCGTCAAAGTATGAGTTCCATCGACCCACCGCGTAGAATAGAATCATGACGGCGATGATGGGTTTAGATATCGGTAGAATCACAGACCAGAAGGTTCTAAATTGACTCGCCCCATCGACTTGTGCGGCTTCAATCAATTCGATTGATATGTTGGATTCATAATAAGCTTTGACCATGAACATATTCCAAACGCTCAAACCTTGTGGGATAATCAATACCCAAAAGGAATCAATCATGCCTAAATTAGATATCAAGAAGTAGAATGGGATGAGTCCACCACCGAAGAACATCGTGATGATGAAGAACCACATGATGTACTTACGATATGGTAAGTTGGGTCTCGATAACGCATACCCTGCTGGGATGGTTAAGATGATGTTTAAAGTGGTACCAACCAGAGTGTATAAGATGGTATTCTTATAACCAGTCCATATTTGAGGGTCAGCGAATATCTTCGCATACCCACTGAAATCAATCGTATCTGGCCATAACCAGACTTCGCCATTGAGTACGGCATCGGGATTCGATACCGAAGCAATCACCATAAACCACAGTGGGTATAAGATGAGGATGGCAAACAGTGTCATGAGTGCAATCACACCATAGTGAAACAGTTGATCGCCTTTAGATTCCATCGAGTGTCGCTTTTTGATTTGTTTTACCATAAGCTATTCTCCGAGAAGCGTTTTGCGCTATAGTTTGCGATGATGAGCAAGACAACATTGATTAATGCGTTGAATAATCCAATGGCTGCTGCATACCCAGGTTCACTGAATCCAGTTAAACCAATTTTATATACATAGGTAGAGATGATTTCTGAGGTTTGTAAGTTTGTCCCCGTCTGCATCAACAAGACTTTTTCATAACCCACGGATAGTAAACTACCAATCGATAGGATAAGGATGATGGAAATGGTTGGGAATATGGCAGGGAAGTCAATGTGGATGATCCTTTTGAAACGACTCGCACCATCGATCTTCGCGGCTTCATGTAGCTGTGGGTCTACCCCAGCCAGTGCAGCCAAATAGATGATCGATGACCATCCGGTTTCTTGCCAGTTCCCTGATCCGATGAAGAGCGGTCTAAACCAGGAGGATTCCAAGAAGAAGGATATGCGCTCTCCACCGAAAGCAAGTACTAAACTATTGATGATGCCATATTCACCGAAGAATAGGAATAACATCCCAACGAGAACAACCACGGAGATGAAATGTGGTGCGTTGAATATGGTTTGAAATATGCCTTTGAGCTTGGTGCTTCGTAACGTATTTAATAATAACGCGACGATGATGGGTAATGGAAAACCAATAATGAATCCTAAGAAGCTAACCAAGAAGGTATTGACCATTAGATTTTGAAATTGATAGCTTTCAAAGAATCGGAAGAAATTGTCCAAACCAATGTATGGCGACCCACCAATACCCAACGCTGGATTATATTCTTGGAAGGCGATCAATATGCCATACATCGGTATATACGCAAAAATCGCTGTGAACACCACGGCACCTGATAGCATCGCTAATAGTTGCCAGTTCCGTTTCACACCGTATTGTGTATAACTCTTCGTTTGTTTTTTCTGCTTGTTTACTGAGTCTGTCATGGTCATCCTCCGTTTTCACTCTCATTTTATAAGCAACCCTATTTGATGTCAACATTTAAACAAAAATTGTGCAAATGTAAATGTAACCGCTTTACAAATGTGCATTTGCGTATTATAATATCGATGGTGATACAAATGAACGATAAAGCTTCTATACAACAAATTGCAGATGCATTGGGTTTATCCCGTAATACAGTTTCTAAGGTAATCAACAATAAACCCGTTCCTGATAATACCAGAGAACGGGTCATTAACAAAGCCATAGAACTAGGGTATAAAGGATTCAATCAAGTCAAACATGTCGAAATTAGAAAACTCAAGCTATTGTTACTCGCAGGTAAACCACTGAGTAACCTAGATTTCTTTATTTCCTTGGTCAGGGGGGTTGAAAACCTCGTGACCAATTTAAACATCGACTTTTTTCAGTATACCATTAATTCGAATACATCCTTTGAACAATTGCACAACTACATGACCAATCTGAGTATCGATGGCGTCATCGGGATTGAATTGTATGACGATGATTTCTTGAAGAAGTTCTTGAGTTTGAAAATCCCAGTCACATTCATTGACGCGGCTTATGGCCTAAAAGACTATGAAGGTAATTTTGATGCGATACTCATGGAAAGTAGAGACCCCATCTATAAAATATCTAAAGCATTCATTCAAAATGGGTTAAATAGAATCATTTATTGTGGAGACCACAAACACTGTCAAGGTTTCTATGAACGTTTTCTAGGGTTAAGAGACGCCATCTCTGATATCCCCCATCGCATGGATTTGAGTCAACAACTCATACTACCGGATGATTCACCGTTTGGTGATTCATCGTGGTTAGCAAAAAAAATCAGCGCCTTACAAATGGTCCCGCAAGCGATTGTGTGTGCCAATGATTTTATTGCTATCAATGTGTGTCAAGCCATTAAAAAGATTGGTTTACGCATTCCTGAAGACATTCAAGTGGTTGGTTTTGATAACGTAGTTGATTCGAACTTCTACATTCCTTCGATCACCACTGTTAATGTGGATAAAGAATTATTAGGACAAGAAGCGCTTTATATGCTTTTAGATCGAATCAATCGCCCAAAAACACCGACAAGGATGATCTACTTTAAAACCCAGCTCATCGTACGTAACTCAACTCGCGTACGCATACATTAGTATAAACAAAGATCAATTGTTCATTAAAAAGAATAATAAGGAACGCATCCCTTTTGAAACAGGGATTCAAGCTGAAATAGAGTCCTATGGCATCAAGGATTTAAACACAGTTACGTTATTCATCGTAAAAGACAGTATTTCTAATGTAGAAGCATTCAATGCAGCCTATGAATCCAAGTTTAATTACATGATTTATAAATCCACCAAAGACATCGTTGAATACTTGTCTAAGGATTCTACTATAGATCCAACCAGCCTACGTTTGGCATTACCAAATCAGATTTATCTGTTGTATATGGCTTTGATTGAAGCAATCATCGCAGGTTTTGCCATATATTTCTTTTATAACCCAATCCCTAGAATCAGCAACGAAGATATCTTCATTATATTATTCGTCAGTATCCCCGCGATTGTTATTCACGTATTGACCTCGGGTATATTTAAGTCTATTAAAAAGAAGTTCCCTAAGTTTATGGATACCCAATGGGAGTTCTTGGCTGGGTTTGTGATTGCGCTAGCGATGTATGTGTGGTTATTGTAATTAAAATTTGAAATAGTTTTGAAAATTATGAAAGATTCGTGTTGTTTAGACATGAATCTTTTTATTATTTTAGAAAATTATTAAGAAAAGAATATATTTCTTAAATGAAAGTGATATAATCAAGCCATAATGTGTCAAATTTATTAAGTTCTTTGTGGGAGAAGGTATTTAATAAAGATGTTTTGACAAATCATTATCTAACCAATGTTCAGGGGAAAGCATATAGGCACATAAACAAACCGACTATTTTAATTTAATTCGGTTTTTTATTGTTTCTAATTGTGAAATCATTTTGGAGCACTTATGAAAGACAAGAAGTATGAGATTGCATTAATAAAATCATCGAATCAAGCTCAAAAGTTGAATGAAAACAAGATAAGAAATACTATTCAAAAAGCTTCACACATGATTACAGGTAATAAATATATTAAAGATGTAATTGGCGTTTTAGGTCCATTCATTGAAATGTTGAAACATTCAATGATAGCGTCATCCTCGTTTAAATTAATGCCAAAGGAAATGTTTACAATCATTGGTGCTTTGGTCTATTTAGTAAGTCCAATTGATTTAATACCAGACTTCTTAGTACCAATCGGATTTACAGATGATATATCCGTAATACTAATTGCTGCTCAGCAAGTATCATCAGCTATGAAAAGATTTGAGATTTATAAGAAGGAGAATTTACTATGAAGAAGATATCAGCAAAGACACATACAAAAGATCAATTAAATAACAATGCTAATCAAAAGAATCCAAACTCCAAAGAATTCAAAGCAAATCAAAATAATAGGGCGAACCAATTAAATCCAAATTCAAAGAATAAGTAATAAAATAATTGGAATTGTTATTACAGTTAAGTCACCGAATAAATGTTTGATTGTGTACATATGATAGCAAAAAGGTAGTTCAAGAGACATAATGGGTTTATTGATGTTTTTAATAGTTTAAGAGTTGATGATTAAATCAAATACTCATAGAGAATGATTAATGACATGATAGGAGGTAACGTAATTACGAAATGTTTTTTAGATAAAGTAATTCAAATAGGGCAAGTTTGGGATATTGATTAGTAAAAGATGTTTCACCTCGCGATATCAATCAATGAGCATTTAAATTTAAAATGAGTAGAATAGATTAATATACAAATTACGGAAATAAATATTAAGGCTATAATGACCACAAGGAGGAAATAATATGGATTGGCTAGATTTTATATTTGGAATAATAGGAGTAATAATAGGCATTTTTGGAACACTATCGGTCCAAAAAATAGTTATTCAAAAGAATAAATCGGGAGATAATATCTACAATGAAGGATATTCATCTGCTGATGTTACAAGGATAATTGAGTCGATACATGTATTAAGTGATGATCAAATCAAACAAGTAAAAGAATCATTATTGGGCGAACTCAAAAATAGACCAAGGATTTTCACAGGGAGTGAAGAACCAAAAAATGCACAGAAAGGTGATTTTTGGTTTCCTGAGGTAAAAGGTGATGAAAAAGAATAGCTGAATCTGAACTACTAAAAATGCGTATTGACAAATGCATTAATTGTTATTGTCAATAGCGTTTTGAAAATGTATTAAAAAGGCGATATGAAAATGTTGAATGTCTAGTTATCATAATTAATTCACATAGTTTAAAAGGAGAACTCATGGATAAAATAACCAGCATTAATCCCGAAGTGTTAAAATGGGCGAGAAAGAGAAGCAATATTACTAGTGATAAAATTATTCAGACAATGGGAGATGAACGTTACTTATTATGGGAAAATGGTAATGATTTTCCAACATATGTTCAACTAGAAAAACTGATGAGTCTTTATAATTATCCTATTGCTATATCGTTTTTTTCTACGTTACCTGATATAGAGGATAACAAAGTTAATTTTCGTACGATTCCAAATGAGGTTATTGATAGCGTCGATTATTTGATTATTAGATTAGTAAACCAAGCAAAAGCATTTCAGCTATATCTAGATGAAATATATCAAATTTCAGGAGAATCACCTAGAAATTCGTTATTAACAAAAAGTTTAGATAATCAGTCAATGGAAAATTTAGTTTTGATTTTAAAAGATAAAGTATTGAATATGAATCTACTTAAACGAAAACATAAATCCAGTAAAGAGTACTTTGATTATTTGAGGGATTCCTTATTTGAATTAGGTATCTATGTTTTTAAAGACTCATTTCATAATGAATCAGTTGCTGGTTTTTGTATATATCATGAGATGTATCCGGTAATATATATTAATAACAAAGTCTCATTAACACGGCAACTTTTTACACTATTTCATGAGTTATATCATTTAATAAGACGAACTAATGGGATTGATTTTTTATTCGATGATTTCTTAAAGAATTATAAGTATGATTTAACAGTTGAATTTGAATGTAATAGTTTTGCAGCAAAATTTCTTGTTCCTAAAGAGGACCTTGCTAAGGAAGTCAAATCGTATGGGAATGATTTTGATGCAATCGGAAAAATAGCCAATCATTTTTTAGTCAGTAGGGATGTTATTGCAAGAAGGATGTTTGATTTAGGATTTCTTTCGTACGAGGACTATTTTGAAAGCAAAAAAATCTTTGAGATGGATTATGTTAGGGTACAACAGCAGTCTGATTCAAAACAAAAGGGAGACTATTATAATACACAGATGAGCTATCTAGGAAATAAATACTTAGAACTTGTGTATAGGGAATATTATAAAAAAAATATTACACTTCTTGATCTTAGTAGATATACAAATCTAAAATATAGTTCTCTAGTTCAAGTTGCGAACAGAAAGAACTGGCAAAAAGTATGATTTATGTACTTGATACTAATGTTTTGAGTAGTGCATTTAAGATTATCAAAATAGAGTCATTTCCTGCATTTTGGTATTCATTAGAAAAGTTGATAAATGATAATTTGATTATTTCCACTAGGGAAGTATATCGAGAACTAGAAAACTTCTTTATAAAGAAAGATAAAAGTGATAATGATGTCGTCACAGTTTGGTTATTGGGGCATAAAAACATATTTTTAACACCTTCACAAGAAGTATGTAGTGTTGTAGCACGTATTTTTGAAAATAAACACTATAAACAAATTATAAAAAAAGATAATATCTTAACCGGAAAACCGGAAGCAGATCCATTTGTTATAGCTCAAGCAAAGATAATTCATGGCACAGTCGTTACTAATGAGGTTTATAAGGATAATGCTGCGAAGATACCTAACATATGTAAGGATTTTGGTGTAAAGTGTATAGATGCAGATGAATTTTACAAATTTGTTAATGAATTTTTTGATGAAAATCTATCTGAAGAATATTACATGAATCAACATTATAAAAAGTAATAATTGTATTTTTATATAATTTTATCATTAACATATCAGGAGGAAAATATGGGAGAAATTCAGATTTCAATTGAAAGTTTTATAGGCAAGAGAGATTTTCAAGTGATTTTAAACGAAGGTGAACCACTTATAATAATTTCTGAAAATGGTTCAGGCAAAACCACATTACTTACAATCATCGCTCACTTATTTTTGGGCTCTTTCGGTGATGAGTACAAAAATTATGTATCAGGAAAATATAGCAGAATTATCACTAAAGCGAAGATTAATGATAAATTATTGACTGCTGAATTGAATGATCGTGAACATTTCAACACAATTATAGAATCAATAACCAAAAAATCGCCAAGATTGTTTGCAAACTTTATAAGAAGGCACTATGATT
>DJWH01000088.1 GCA_002441525.1 Acholeplasmataceae bacterium UBA6235
TTACAATGAACCAATCAACCAATATGTAGCGCACTTCATTGGTGAAACCAACATCTTTGATGGTGAAATCACTGGTAAACAAGAAGTTACCTTCTTAAATACGAAGTTCAAATACATCGGTTGCGAAAACTTTAAAGTGGGATCTAAAGTCGATGTCGTCATTCGTCCTGAAGACTGGGATGTTGTCCCTGCTGAAAAAGCATCGATTGAAGGCCAAGTGACCTTTAGTTTATTCAAAGGTGTCCACAACGAACTGGTGGTACGTGCTGAAGACCATGATATTTTGGTCAATGACTATGAATTCTTTGAAGTGGGTTCTAAGATTGGACTTAAAGTAGACCCATACGAAATCCATTTGATGGGTAAGGAAAATGAATAGTACGTACGCAAAGTTAGCCAAACCATATCGCATATGGTTGTACGTCCTCGTATTCATACCCATGTTGGGGTTGGTTGCTTTAGGATTTACAAATCTAACCTCGAGTATCAGTTTTAATAGTTTGAGTTTCACCTTAGAAAACTTCGATTTATTTGGTGAAAAGTCGGTATTGGTCGGTTTTAGAAACAGTTTCAGTTTCGCAGCTACGACCACCATCATTTCGATGATTATTGGTTACTTAACTGCCTATTTGGTATATCGTTCCAATTTCGCCAACAAGTTCGCCATCATGACCCTCGTCATTTTACCGATGTGGAGTAACCTCATCTTAAGAATTGACGCTTTAGCAAACATCATGTCAAAAAACAACATTTTGACTTCCTTGATTGGGTTTAGCCCATTCTCAAACATCAATGGTACGCCACTCGCGGTCATCATTGGGATGGTCTTCACTTATGTACCATTCATGATTTTACCGATTTATACCGCGTTAGAAAAAATCGACAACTCTTTAATTGAAGCGTCTGCCGATTTGGGTAAAACCCCATTCCAAACCTTCTTACACGTGGTATTACCACTGTCAATTAAAGGCGTGGTTACGGGTTCAATCATGGTGTTCTTACCAACGTTCTCTGGGTTCGCGATTCCAAAAATCTTATCCAAAGGACAAATCGTCTTTATTGGTAACATCATTGAAACCAAGTTCAATTACACCATCTTCAACGATGGTGCCCTATTAGCCTCAACCATCTTATTGCTCATCTTCGGTGCTATCTTGCTTCTAAGAAGATTTGACAAGGAAGGAGAAACCTTACTATGACAAACTTCCCGAAAGCCCGTATTGAAGACTACGGCTTTAAAAACAGAGAATGGTTGGCCCCATTATTAAAGTGGGTCGGTATCCTCTTCTTCGTCTTGATGATGTTCATGTTATATTTACCCATCATCATCATCGCTATCCAATCGGTCAACAGCTCGGTTGTTACCACACGCTTTTCTACCTTCACCCTCGAATGGTATACCAATATCTTCAATGAGGATGAGTTATTGAACGCGATTAAGAATACCTTAATGGTATCTGCCATCGCCACCACTTTGGCAACTGTACTGGGTACATTCTTCGCCATTGGGATTTTCCACTTGCCGAAAAACAAACGCAGTGGCTTGATGTTCTTGAACAATGTGCCGATCTTAAATGCCGATATCGTCACAGGGTTCTCGTTGATGATCATGTTCAGATTCGTCATGGTTCTGATCAATATGGTTGTTCAACTCTTTAATCCGAGTGCTTCAATCAGCATCTTCGGTTTACCAACCTTGGTCTTAGCCCACCTCTTCTTCACCTTCCCATATGTGGTACTCAGTGTCGTGCCTAAATTAAAGGAACTCGATGCGAACTTGGTGGACGCGGCTGCTGACTTAGGTTTAAAACCGATGAAAGCACTCATCTATGTTGTGGTCCCAGCCATTAAGGCGGGCATTTTCAGTGGGATGTTGCTAGCCCTTACCATGAGCGTTGACGACTTCGTCATCAGCTTCTTCAACACCGGTGCTGGTTATGACAATCTATCCATTTGGATTTATGGGGTTTTAGGTAGACGTAATTTGACCCCATCCGTATACGCGTTTTCTACCCTATTGACCATCTTAACCATGGTCGGACTCATTGGTTCTCAATTTATGAACAAGAAAGGAAAAACAAACAAATGAAAAAAATCATAGCATTTGCTTTAATGCTTACTGCAGCCGTTGTACTCGCAGCTTGCGATTCCCGTCCTGTGCTTCGCATCCTGAACTGGGGCGAATACATCAACGACGCCGTCGTCGATCGTTTTGAGGAAGAATTTGGTTACCGTGTCATCGTTGACGTGGCTGACTCCAATGAAGCCTTCTATAGTAAAATCAAGAGTGGAACAACCGCTTACGATATTGTCATCCCATCCGATTATATGATCGAAAAGATGCAAGAAGAAAACATGCTCATTGAATTAGACTATTCTTTATTACCAAACCGTGACAACGTCACTTATATGTCAGGTGTCGATCAAATCTTTGATTCGATGACTGCAACCACTTTAACTAGAACATCGGAAACCGTTGATTTCACCAAATACGCGGTGCCTTATTTCTGGGGTACCTTTGGTATCATCTATAACAACCGTATTGCAGGCTTAGAAACTGCATTAGAAACCCATGGATGGGGCGCATATTTCGACCCATCAAAAGCACCTGCAGGGGTTAGACGTGGTATGTATGATGTCCCACAATTCGCTTATGCAGCAGCTATGTTGTACTTAGATCAAAACGTCAATGCGTTCTCACAATCATTATTAGACCAAGCTGAAGACGCCATCGACCAAGCAAACTTCGTCGAATGGGGCGATGACTCCTTGAAACGTAATGTTGAAGCAGGTAACCTCGATATGGCTTTAGTCTATACTGGTGACTATCTAGACCGTTTATACATCCAATTGGATGAAGGTAAGACCTTATCTGAAGTTCAAGCTGAATTCAACATTTATGTCCCTGAAGACACATTTGTATTCGCAGACATGATGGTCATCCCTAACACATCTAAAAATGTCGATAGAGCTCATGAATTCATCAATTTCATGTTAGACCCAGAAAATGTCGCACTGAATGCGGAAGTGGTTGGTTACGCAGCTGCCTTGGTTGAAGCGTATGACCTCATCATGGAAAACTTAACTTCTGATGATGAATGGTACAAAAACTGGGCTTTAGCAAACCAAACTTATTACAATAAGAATGCTGTATTGAGTGTTGCACCACTCACAGCGTTAAACCCATCTGACATCGATAAGATCAATACCATGATCGACAACGTTAGAAGCTAACTTAATAACAACAAAAAAATGCTTAGGCCAGTGGCTTAAGCATTTTTGTTTTATTAGTAGTAACGGACCACATTTTCATTAGGAACGTATATATTTTTATTAAAGAGTCGACTGTTAAACTCTAAATACTTGATGGTGGATTGCATCCCATTGATGGACAAATTAACCATGGCTGTGGCGGTAA
>DJWH01000021.1 GCA_002441525.1 Acholeplasmataceae bacterium UBA6235
GATAGATTCTAAACTTAAAGGCTTTATTCATTCGGTTCACCCTTTCATAGTGTTTATGTATCGAGATTATTCAACTATATTATAACATTATTTATGGGTTTTTTTATACCTAAATCAAAAGAAAAACAATCAATTCATCCCACTACCTGAAGAGGGTGTGGACTTCTTGATATGGGTGTTAAAGCCGTTAAAACATCACATCCACTCAAAATAATTAACAGGAACATCGATAATATATAAATACTAGCGATTTTTCAACTTTTCTTAGTATTCCACAAATTCGTTAATATCGAATAACTTGGATAAATATTTTCATTTTCAATCCACATTTTTCGGATGCAAATGAGCAGTTATCTTATGACCATGAACATTGTTATCTACTATAACTAAATAGAATTCAAAAAAATTGTTTTTGATTTTAGTATATTCACGATATAATACTCTTATAAAACTAAGGGAGATGATTGAATTGAGAATCAATCGTACAGATAATACGCAAATGCGTCAACTTTGGGATAAGGGTGAAGCTGATCAAAAAGATAACGTAACCAATGATGAAAAAAGAAATCGCGGTTCTTATTTAGGTCTCTTATTGGGTATATTATTTGTCGTTGTTGTATTTGTTGTCGCACTTATATTTAGATAATACAAAGCCACTTTCGATAAGATTGTGGTTTTTTTCAAAGTTAAGGATTTTTATTTTTTGAAAACACACTTTCAAAATTGCAACAATTAACCGCGATTATAGAAAATAAAACCATCCAACTGTACCACTATTGCTTAGTAGTATTGGATGGTTCTTTATTATGAGTTTATGATTATGTCACATTGCTGTGTAATACCCAAATCTTTGACATACCTTCGTTCATTTGGTATCCATTTTGTCATGAACTTCCAAAGGCGTTTAAACCCATTTCTCTTAAATATGTCTTTGTATTGTTTGAATAGTGGTTTATGATAAAACACCTTTAAATCATAGGACTTTCTCATATACGGGTGTAATACAAAAGCACCTTCAAAGATATGAATGGGTTGATGTGGTATTTCGATCATTGAACCATGTTTGTGAGTCTTAAAATCAAAAAGTCGATATTGAATAGGTTGTTTTAACCTGACTGGCTTAATGATAGTTTCTTTTATCTTTTCATAATCGATATTTGAACCATATTGAGATAAAGGTTTGTTGGTGTCCATCAACGGTTTTTTGAAGAAGTCATCTGTGTGGAACACCTGAGCATTCAATATCAAACCCAACTGATTAGCAAGTGTGGTTTTACCAGCACCTGCATAACCGTCAATCGCAACCCACAATTCATTTTTACTATCTAGTAATTCTTCGATTTTAGCCAATACTTTTAATAGGTTATATGTGTATCGATTAATCATTACAAAGTCCACTTTTTCCTTTGTTGGTTGGATGGACATGATAGAAGCTTCAATCAAGCGCGATAGTGACTGTTTTGAAAGATAAAAATCACCTTTTTCGTGTATATTGAATCCAAAATGATGGTTTTTATGATACACCAGTGTAAAACCAAATTTATCCAATGTTGTGTTTGTATTCATCACTTTTGCATTCCTCTCATTAACATAAAAAGGCTATATAGAGCCTTTTTCGTTTTATTTAAGTTTTCGCCTTTAGGCATTTTCTAACGCATCCAGTACATGTGTTTTCTTTAATGCGAAATACAAAACTGGGATTAAAACCAATTGGATTCCAATACCAGGTAATCCAGTGATAAATGCAGCCTTCACGAAGATATCTAGACTGAAATTAAGACCTGCTAGTGGGTAGAAAATGGCAGCCCCTAATCCCCATACTGCACGTCCCAAAAGCATCCCAACAATGAGGGCTAGGACTGCGAATATATCCTTCTTTGGTAAGAGCTTTTTTGCAAGACCAGCGAATAAACCATAAGCACCGATTTCAAAGGACATCACCAATGCTTGTGGGTATAGTGGCGGCATACTTACCAATACACTTCTAAGGAGTGGGGTAACCAATCCAACCAATAGACCATATTTAGGTCCAAGGATTAAACCTGTGAATAAAGCAGGGATGTGCATCAATAAAAATACAGAACCCAACGCTGGGTTTGAAGCGGTTAAAAACGGTAATACAATCCCTAACGCAATCATCAAGCTCGATAATACCAAGGGATATAAAGGACTTTTTTGCATGTTATACTCGCTTTCAATTTGTGATGTTAGAATCGATTCTTGTCGATCCACAAACCCAAAGCTGGGTTAGGGATGAAGAAAATCTCTTCACCATCACTCAAGGTATTCCAACCCGGTTCTAGCGTGGTTGGATCATATTTTTTCACGACTTCATCGTAATCAACTGCGTTAAAATGTACCCCTCGAACTTCTTCTTTGGTGATGTTTTTAACGGCGTAGGTGATGTTGAATCTGCCATCGGATGAACTATGGATTAAGTGTGCTGCCGCACCCATATTCTTTTGTAAATCTTCATTTTGTTTAAATAATTCTAGGACATTGAGACGCCCACAATACCCATACTTGCGAATGAGTTGATCGATGCGTTGGTCTTCACCAAACTTAGTGACACCCGCCGCTAAAACAATCAATTCTCCACCATCTTGGATGGCCATACGGGTACGATATACCGATTTATTGCCTAACCAAGTCGATTTGAATTCTTTCGGGTCGAGATAGACAACACACTTTTTAATCCCACGGTCTAAGAAATTGATGTTCTTTTGTTGAGAAACTTCAATCGCTGCTTCTAAGACCTTACGGGTATCCCCAATGAATAACCCATGGGTCTTGATGACATTTTTAGGTGCGGTGGTTACGGTTAAAACGAAGATGAGTGGTCTGTCTTTTAAGAAGAGTTCTAAGGCATAATCGAGTACTTTACGGACAGGCGTAAAGTCTTTACCCATCATGCGTTCCATGCCGTATACAGCGCCAATCATGTGGGATTGGTTGATGGTGGTTTTACCGCCACACCCCACAAACACGTTTTTCGCGTGGTTCGCCATACCGATGACTTCATGAGGGACCACTTGACCAATCGAAACGATCAAATCATAACTTGGGTCCATGATGAGACGATTCACTTCCATCCCAACGCCTCGATCCCATAACCCATCGGTGATGGATGCGATATAGTCGCCAGGGACCTCACCCACATGGACGATGTCTTCTCGCCAGTTGTGGACAATGAATCTGTCATGAGGAATATCCCCATACATTTCATCGAGTTCAGAAGTACTCATCGGTTCATGCGTACCTAAAGCTGGTAGAATGTCCACTTGAGCGTGGTCTTTGAGTAGATGATAGTATAAGTTCGTAATCAATCCTGCATTGGAATGAAAACGGGTAAAATCGGGTGGAATCAACAATACTTTCTTTAAGGTTTTACCTTCAAGTGATTGTTTTAACCCTTTTAAAATGTCTTCTTTGGATAACCCTTCAGGGCTTTGTTCTCTAAAGAATAATTCCATAGTTATACACCAGAATAGGCGTTAAATCCGCCATCGACAGGGACGACCACACCAGTAACGAACACCGATTGTTTTGGATCAATGAGCCAGAGTAACGTACCGATGAGTTCGCTTGGTTCACCAAAGCGTTTCATCGGTGTACTGCCAATGATTTTGAGGGAACGGTCACTTAAAGACCCATCTGGTTTAATCAATAGATTTTTGTTTTGTTCTGTCACGAAGAAGCCTGGTGCCAACGCATTGACACGGATGCCTTCTTTCGCGAAGTGTACAGCCATCCATTGGGTAAAATTGTTAATCGCTGCTTTGGCTGCGCTATAAGCAGGGATTTTGGTGAGTGGGTTAAAGGCACTCATCGATGAGATGTTTAGAATGCTACAACCTTTTCTACCAACCATGTCTTTACCAAACACTTGTGAAGGAATCAACGATCCCGTGAAGTTTAATCCAAACACATAGTTAAAACCATCTAAATCCATATTGAAAAAGTGTTTCGCCCCTTCGGTCTCTAAAGCTTGAGGGTTAAAATACTCATCGGATGTGGTTGCTTTAGGGTCATTCCCACCAGCACCATTGATCAAAATATCGACAGGTCCAAAGGTGTTTTTAATAAGTTGATGTGCCACTTCGATTGAACTTCTATTCAAAACGTCTGCGGATACTGCCAACGCTTGTTGACCTGAAGCTCTAATTTCGGAAGCGAGTTTTTCTGCTTTTTCTAAACTTCTGCCTAAAATAACAACTTTACCGCCTGCTTGTGCACAAGCTTTCGAAAATTCTGTGCCTAAGACACCTGCACCGCCGGTGACGACGATGACTTTATTGGATAAATCAAACTGTAAAGGATAGCTCATGGCATTTCTCCTATACGTTATAAGTCGTTGAGGATGTTTTACCACCACGACCGGTCCAGTTGGTATGGAAGAATTCGCCTCTTGGTTTGTCGGTTCTTTCATATGTATGGGCACCGAAGAAATCTCTTTGAGCTTGTAATAGGTTGGCTGGCAATTTATCGGTACGATACGAATCAAAATAGTTTAACGCTGCTGACATTGCAGGGGTAGGAATCCCATTCAATACAGCTGTTGAGATGACATTGCGCCAAGCACCCGTCATGTTTTCAACCACATCTTTAAAATAAGGGTCTAACAATAGGTTGGCTAGGTTAGGGTTTTGTTCAAACGCTTCTTTAATCTTACCTAAGAACACAGAACGGATGATACAGCCACCACGCCACATCAAAGCGATACCGCCATAGTTTAAATTCCAATTGTTGGTTTTCGCAGCCGCTTTCATCAAAGCGTAGCCTTGAGCATATGAAACAATCTTCGCTGCGTATAATGCTTTTTTAATGTCTTCAATGAAGGCTTGTTTGTCGCCTTTAAAGGAAACAGGTACCGCTTTAAATGCTTTAGAAGCGACCAAACGTTCTTCCTTCATCGAAGAAATGAAACGGGCATAAACGGCTTCTGTAATGAGGGTTAGCGGTACTGAATCTTCTAATGATTGTACGGCTGTCCATTTACCAGTCCCTTTTTGACCAGCGGTGTCTAAAATTTTATCGATGAGTGGTTGTCCATCTTCATCTTTAAAGGAGAGGATTTCCCCTGTGATTTCAATCAAATAACTGTCTAGTTCTGTTTTATTCCAAGCTTTAAACACATCCGCCATTTCATCGGCAGACATGCTTAAGACGTTTCTCATCAAATGATACGCTTCGGTGATGAGTTGGATATCGCCATACTCAATCCCGTTATGGACCATCTTAACGAAGTGGCCTGCGCCATCTTCGCCCACCCAGTCACAGCAGACTGAACCATCCGCGACTTTGGCTGCGATGGCTTGGAAAATGGGTTTGACGGTTGGCCATGCTTGAGGGGATCCCCCTGGCATGATGGAAGGTCCAAGTAACGCGCCTTCTTCACCACCAGATACACCTGTACCAATGTAATAGAACCCTTTAGATTCCACATATTTGGTTCTTCTAACGGTATCTGGATAGTGGGAGTTTCCACCATCGATGATGATATCGCCTGGTTCTAATAACGGTAACAATTGTTCAATGACTTGATCGACAGGGTCACCTGCTTTGATCATCATCATGACTTTTCTTGGTTTTTTAAGCGATTGGACCAATGTTTTTAAATCGTTGGTACCAATGATTGGTAAGCCTTTAGCACGGGTATTCAAGAATTCATCGACACGGCTTTGTTGACGTGCGTGAGCAGTGACTTGAAACCCCTTAGACGCCATATTTAAGACGAGGTTTTCCCCCATCACGGCGAGTCCAGTTAATCCAATATCTGATAATTTTTCCATGTTGTTCTCCTTTTAACGCTTCACTCGAGCGTTGCCTTCGTAGATACTCCAAATGACCTCTTCATCTGCAGGCAAACCGAAGTCCTCTACTACAGTTGTAACATAAGCACCGCTCGCCCAGGCGAAATGTGCACAGTTTTCTAAAGAAAATCCTTTTAATAGACCATATAAGAGGCCACCGACGAACCCGTCGCCACCACCAATGCGGTCTAAAACACGAATGCGTCTCGGTTCAACGACGACCCATTCAGTCCCTTGGTTCAATATCGCACCCCAATAATGCTCATTCGCATCTTCCACTTGACGGAGTGTAGTTGCGTAAGTGGATGCGTTCGGGAATGCTTTCTTAACATTATCTATCAAGCCTTTAAAACTGTCAATTTGTTTTGAAATATCTTTCCCACCAGCTTCAGGTCCATGGACATCTAAAGCGAGTTGGAAGTCTTCTTCATTACCAATTAAAATATCGGTTAAAGAAGCGATTTCTTTAAAGACTTTGGATAGTTCTTCTTTTCTATTTTTCCAGAATGATGCACGGTAGTTTAAATCGAATGAAATCACAGTACCATTGGCTTTCGCGAAACGCGCGAGTTCTAAACAAAACGCACTGGTTTCTTTCGATAACGCCACGATGAGTCCTGAGAGGTGTAATAATTGTACGCCTTCTTCTTTAAAGATACGGTTTAAGTCAAAGTCTTCCAAAGCAATCGTTCGTCCCACTTCACCAGCGCGGTCGTTTTGAACGCGTGGTCCACGCATCCCATAACCACTATCGGCGATGTTAAATTGGTGACGATAGCCCCAAGGGCCACCTTGTTCTATGTCTTTACCTTCAAAGTCAATCCCACGACGTCTTAAATCATTTTTGATGAGTAAGGCGATTGGGCTATCTTTAACAAATTTGGTCAACACTTTGGTTTTAAGTCCAAGTGCTGCAGAGATGCTTAAAACATTCGTTTCAGCCGATGTGGCTTGCATCTGAAATAGGCTTGAAGTGTGGACAGGTTGTCTGTCAAATGGGGTGATTCTAACCCCCATAGAAGATGGTGATACGAGTGCGTACTTGCTGTGTTCTCTGAATTTCATACAATGTTCTCCCCTGAAATATTAAAATCCTTTGTATAAAAGCTCTAAATGCTTGCCAATATGAGCATAAAGCATATCGCTATAGGTTTGTGCTTCATCGCGCCATAAAGCGAATAATTGGTTTCTAAATACAAACTCACCTTGTTCATTTTTATGATTTAAGATGAACCCATAAGTGATGTGGATGAGTTGTCTAGCATCGTTGTTATGGAACAAGTTTGGTAGTTCTTCATCCTTTAAAGTTTCTAATGCTGGTATACGGTTTAAATCGGTCGTTACATGATAGAACTTTTGAGCTTCACCAAACATGCTGATGGCGTAGGCGTGGATGTCGCGATAAAGCTTCGGTGCTTTCGCGGAAACGACACGCATCGCTTCAAGCCAGTTGGTGCCAGCGGTTTTCACATGGAAATGACCTCTAGTGTGTTTACCAATCAATGTAAAGATTGAGAATTTATCTGACCCTGAGTGAATCGATAACTTATAACCAAAATGTCTCGCAATCGCAGCGTGTACCATGAGTTCGACTTCAAATTGCTTGATATCGCCTACATAGTCAATCCCTTTTTGGAATTCACCACAGAATCGTGGTGCCAACGTATCGAGTTTAACTCCTCTGAGTTTCAATTCGTTCGCAACAAAATAGTGTTGTGCCGGGGTGGTTGGTGTTGAGGTTTCATCAATGGATAATTCAAAGTTCGCTTCGGCTTTTTGATCGATAAAGAATGTTTGATAAATTTTAGCTGCGAATTCGATGGCTTTTCCATAAACCAAGACACAACGGTTCAATTCATTTTCAGAAAACTCTACCACACTGTGTTCAATTTGAATTGGGTGACCTAAATAACGTTTTTTAAGCATGTCATCGATTTGAACTTCACGACGAACTTGTTCATCGGTCATGTGATTAACATCATTTCGAATATAGTCACTCGCGTCCAAAGTAATCATTGTAAACCCTAAAGATAACGCGTACTTAATGTCTTCTGGTTTCTTTAAATGGTCACCATCCGCACCAAAGCCTCTGGTGAATCCCACTTTAAACGCACCAAATGACGCAGCATCTAACACGTCCTCATAGGTTCTATGGGTTAATGTGAGTTCTCTGATGGATTGTTGAGCAAAAATTGGATAAGCATCGTATTGTTCAAACACACGCGCATGTCCTGGGGTTGCTAGACCCAAACGGTCACCTAAACCAAAACTTCTTTGTTTATTTAAAACAGGGATGGGTTTGGTAAATGGGAACAATCTTCTCAGTACTTGTCCATTTTCAAAGGTGAGTGGTGCGATGACCACAGGTACTCCTGAAACATCATCAATTTGACCCTTAAATTGGTTTGCTAATCTGCCATAAGCTACCAATTCATCTGCGTGTGGTGCTGCTTGCATAAACACCCAAGTATCTTCTACTTTTTGGATGGATTTTGGATATACATTAGAAACCTGTACACCCTGTAATCCGGATAAATCCTTTAAAAAATCTGTGTTTTTGTGTGACATATCTTTTCTCCTCGTATGTATATATTTCCTAAGAAATAGGCTTGCTAAAACATAAGTTAGTCAAATGAGGCATGCGTAACCGCTTGCACCAATACTATTTTACCACAATTTTCATTTTGTAAACACTGTTTATATATGCGGACACATTTTTATCAACGACACTTTTTACAGTACCGTTGATACCTTTGTTTAGTCTTTGAATATGAATGTATTAATCGCGTGTGTAAACCCTTCTTCTTTGAATGGTTTGGTGATGAAATACGCGTTTTCTTTTAACCTATCTTCGCCATCACCCATCGCAACACCAACGCCAGCAATCTGAACCATGGATAAGTCATTTTCTTGATCACCAATCGATAATACCTCAGCCAAAGGGATGCCTAAATGCTGACATAATATATGTAAAGCTCTGCCCTTACTCGCGATTTTGTTTCCCACATCGATGAAGGATGTTTGTGAAGACAATACATAGACGTCATCGATTTGAGATAGGGTTGTTCTCAAGGCATTAAACTTAACTTCATTGGGTTCAATGATCAAGATTTTCAACAATCCTTGCTTTAAATAAGGTTCAATCTGTTCGGATTCAACCACCACAGATTCAAAGGTACCAATGCGCGATTCTAACAATACTTTCGCGCTTTGGTTTGAAACGATGACTTGAGTGGTGTATAAAAGATAATCGGTTTGATGTTGGTTTAATAGGGTAATAACTCGATTAGCCACCGTGGGTTCGATGACATCTTGATGTAATACTTTTTGTTGATTAAAATCATAGATCATCGCGCCGTTGGTACAAATAATCGGCCATTTAATGTTGAGCGTTTTAGCCATTGATTTAACCGCGTCTTTATGACGTCCAGTCGCAAGGGTGAATACATAGCCTTCGTTTTGAAGGCGTAGTATGGTTTGTTTGGTTTTGTCGGACATCTCTTTTTTATTGACCAATGTCCCATCTAAATCAGCAATAATCATTTTCATAGGGTAATATTCCTCTACCCTTCATTATAACAAACCCTAGTTCAATATTGAAAATAAAAACCTCCCATTTTGAATGGAAGGTTTAAGGGTAATCATGTGCTTATTTTATTGTGTGTTGAATGAACTTAAAGGTATTTTTGCCTAACTTTTTCGCATCATACAATGCTTTATCTGCTTCTTTTAATATGTAACGAATGGTTGTATTCGAATCTTTATGGAATAAAACACCACCGACGCTCGCTGTTAATTTGACATCGCCGATGGGTGATTCCCAAGTGCTCAACAAATCTAACAAATACTTCATTCTCGGTTCAAGTTCATCCAGTTGGTCACACATCGGCAAGACAACGACAAATTCGTCACCACCGAGTCTCGTAGGGTAACCATACTTCGTGGTTTTACAAAAAGCTTCTAGCTTATTGGCGAATTCTTGTAAAACAACGTTGCCTAAATCATGTCCAAAGGTGTCATTGATGTCCTTAAAGTTATCCAAATCCACCATCAATACGACGCCATGATCAAAAGGCGAATCATCAAAGAATCGATATAAATGTTGTCGGTTGAATATCCCTGTTAATGAGTCTCTATAAGCGAGGTTTTCAAGTTCTAAATAATAACTGAACATCTTCGCTAATTTTTGAAGTAAGTCCACGCTCTTGTTGTCATATTGGTAGGCTTCACTACTCGCTGCACACAATGTGCCAAAGCGAATGCCATTTTTGAGTGTGATAGGTATGCCTAGATAGGCACCGGCGTTGATGGTATCAATCGTCTTTTGAACTTTTTCTAGACCTTGCGTTTTACGAACATCATCAATGACCAAAGGTGCCCCAATACGATAATCGATCAAATTACAGATCGCGTCTTCGACAGGAATGGTCGTGCCTTCTTCAAGATTAATGTTGATATCATTTTTTTTAACTTTCAATGTCACTTGAGTGAAATCATTGAGCGAGTTGATATAAAGTGTTTGATTCGGTAAAATCTCAGAAGCTAAACTTAAAATGTCGCTTGCGAGCATATCAAAATTTTGATACGAAATAACTTCTTTAGTGAGTAAACTCTTCATTGGTTTCTCCCCCAATCCTTTTGAAGTGATCCTGTTAGCAACCAAGGGTTAACAACTGGATATGTTAATTATTATACAGTACATCTTAATAATTCCTTATAAATATGTTTCAAACGGTTCTTTATGGTCATAAATTTAATACTTATTTAATAATAATGATCATTTTAACCGCATTTTGAGGATTTGTTCATCATCATCCATCTCATGGGTGTCTTCAAAACCACATGCAATGTAGAACTGATAGGGCATAGGGTCATGCATCGTGCAAGTCACATACCAATAAGCCATACCATCTTCTATCGCTTTTTGTTTCAGGATATCGATGACCTGTTTTCCATAGCCTTTGTTTTGGTATGGTTTCGCAATCATGAATCGCCATAGAAAATAAGCGGGTTGGTCCGCTTCTGGAATATCATCGTCATGGAGTGCCATCATCACAAACCCAATCGGTTCTTCATCTAAATAAATCGCTCTTGGCCATGCGCGTTCTAAATTTACATACGCTTGAGCGATAGACACCACATTCGGTGCGACGCTCTTCTTTTGGGATTCATCCAATGTATCCGATAATTGAATGATGGCTCTAAAATTATCAGGTGTGATTTCTCTTAAGGTAATCATGATATCATCTCCTTAGTTTATTGTAACATTTTTTCGTTATTTAGAGATGATATAATAAAGCGTGAGGTAATGCATATGAATGACATTCAAACTTTTTTCAATAGATTCATTGAACAATCCCATAGAGATTCCAATGCACGTTATGTCGATGTGTATCATTTTGAGCTCAACGAGTACTGGGCAAATGAATTGTTACGCTTGGTGCTCATTGGACAAAAGAAAGCTACAGCATCCAGTTACGACAGTTTCAAATTAGGCAATGAAACCCTTCCCAAAAAAGGTGATTTAAATATCATCACCGATTTTGCAGGAAACCCTCGATGTGTGGTTGAAACCAAACAAATCACCATCCTGCCTTTTAAAGATTTTACCTACGAAATTGTGAAACGTGAAGGTGAGGATGACAATTTAGAGTCTTGGCAACAAGGACACATCCGATTCTTTACAGCTGAAGGCAAAGCACTTGGATATACTTTTAGTGAGGATATGTTGGTTGTATTCGAAGATTTTGAAGTGGTCTATCAAGAATAAAACGGCATTTTTAGCCGTTTTCTTATTTATTCACCTGAAATCACGAGTGATTCAACCAATACCGATGGGCTAGCAACCCCGGATAAATTGAACTTTAAATCACTACCTAAGGTAATTATATGGTTCATCATCTCAAAGAAATTACCTGAAACCACAATCATCTTAACAGCACGAACAATCTTGCCTTGTTCAATCTTTTGACCTGCTGCTTGAAGGCTAAATTCACCAGAAATGGTTTTAACACCGGCATGTAGTCCAATCAAATCAGTGATTAAAACACCATCTTCTACCCCTTTAATCATATCTTCTAAAGAGGTATTGCCTGGTTGTAAAACAAAGTTTGACATTTGGATAGAACCCCCAAAGCCATTGCCGGTTGGTTCCGTATTGAAAATCTTCGCTGTTTTTAAGTTATGGTTAAACCCGGTGAATACACCATCTTTAACCACATAGCGCTGTTGACATGCGACACCTTCATCATCAAATGGTACTTTGAAGAATGCATCTTGATGAAGTGGATCATTGACCAAATTGATCTTCGAGTCAAAAATGGGTTTGCCTACTTTGTCTTTCAATGGGGTGATGTTACGATACGCTGCTTCCCCAGAGAAAATGCTTGAAAACACATTTAAGATGTCTGAGAACATTTCATTGTTGAAAATCACTGGATAGGCTTTGGTTGGGATCGATTTACCACCTAGTTTCGCAAGCCCCATGTCTAAAGTCGTTTGAATCATTTGATCCACATTGAAGTCTTCAAACTTCTTGGCTAACTTGATATCATAAGCGGTTTGGATATCGGATTCATCCTTTTTAAATACACCAATCGCGTAAGCATAAGCATAAGATTGTGTTCTTGATAGGTTTAATCCTTTGGAGTTCACTAAAGTAGTTACTGACGCAACTTCTTGGTACTGTGTGGTTTGAACTTGAGATACGGCTGGATTTTTAAGTAAACCTTGTTCTAATTTTTTCAAGAGGTTGATTTTATCGATGACTGGTACAGCATTAAAATCAAACTTGTCTTCTTCAACCACTGGATAGGATTTAGACCCTTCAAAAATGATGGCTGGTTCAACAACTGTCAATGCTTTCGCATTTTCAATCAATTGATTAAGCATATGATCCACGTTTTCTAAAGAGAGGTTTTCAAAACGTACAGTCGATAACTTGTTTTGATAAATCCCACGAATCGTGACCGATTCAACTTCGCTTTGAACGTGTTGATCCAATTTATTTTGATAAACAGATAGTTTTAAACTTCTGCTCTTCACTGCGTATATTTCAAGGTCAGTGATGCCTTTATCTAACCCTAATTTTAACCATGTTTGATACATTATTTTTTACCCCCTGCACCACCGACGGTCATTGAAGACACGCGGATGGTTGGTTGACCCACGTCGACTGGAATACTACCGGATAGTGAACCACACATACCTTGTCCGAATTCTAGATTATCAGCGACACGGTCAATCTTAAATAAGACATCTTTACCATGTCCAATCAGCATCGCACCACGGACTGGCTTGGTGAGCTTACCATCTTCAATGAGATACCCTTCTTGAACCGCGAAATTGAACTCACCTGTGGCTGGTACAACGGTACCACCACCGAGTTTTTTCGCGAATAGACCGTACTTAGTATCCTTGATAATATCTTCAAACTTATCGGTACCTGGTGCGATATAAGTAGAATTCATTCTCGAGGTTGGTGAGAATTTATAAGATTGTCTACGACCGGATCCAGTTGGCTCCATCTTCATCTTACGACCATTTCGGTAATCGATGAGATAGCCCTTCAATACGCCATTTTCAATGAGTAGATTCTTTTGGGTTGGTTTGCCTTCATCATCAAAGGATAATCTACCCCAAGCCGATTCCACGTCACCATCGTCATACGCCGTAACTTTATCAGAACCGACTTTTTCACCGAGTTTTCCGACGAATGGAGATAACCCTTTCGCCACCGCAGTCGCTTCGAGTGGGTGACCACAAGCTTCATGGAAAATAACCCCACCAAACCCATTGTGTAAAACGACAGGCATGACTTGAGGCACCATATCTTCGGCTGATAATAAGGTGATACTGGAGGTTGCTACTTCTTTCGCAAGCTGATCAAAATCAATTTCATCAAAGATTTCTAATCCCATGTAACGCCCTGGACCTTCTCCAGCTTGTTGCATAACCCCGTTTTCAGAGGACGCAGCCATTAAATACACGCGAGTGTAGGTTCTGACATCGTCTTGATAAACACCTTCACTGTTTACCACTAAAACCTTTTGTCTTGTTTCAATCAGTTGAACCATCGATTGAACGATTCTAGGGTCGTGGTTTTTCATGATGTGTGATAAGTGTTGAAGTTTCGCTGTTTTTTCAGCGACAGGAACACTTTCCATCGGACGTTTGATGTTATTGATATAAGGTTTTGGCTCCCCTAGAGGCACTGCATTATGCAATGGTCCTGAAAAAGAAGCGCGTAAATTCTTAACCAATT
>DJWH01000024.1 GCA_002441525.1 Acholeplasmataceae bacterium UBA6235
CCAAATCTACACTACATATTATACGAGGATGTGAATTATGAAATACGTGAACTTAAGCCGTTACGGCAGACAAATCGATCCTTTTTTCTTTGCGTTAGAAAGCGTCTTACTCGAAGACTTGAAGGCAGATTTATTTTTCATTTGGCATGTCTATGGGGCTGTCATCATTGGTAAAAATCAGTTATTAGAAACCGAAGTCAATGAAGCCTTTTTAAAAGAAAACAATATCCCAGTATTCAGACGTTTGTCTGGTGGTGGGGCAGTATACTCGGATGAAGGGTGTATCAAGTACAGCTTTTTATCCAAAAAATTTGATAAAGATGTCATTTTCAAAGAATCATTAACCAAAATCAAATCCGCATTTGACGCTTTAAACATACCAGTGGTGTTATCGGGTCGAAATGACATTCTTTTTGACGGGAAGAAATTCTCAGGAAACGCCTATTTTCATAATCAATACGGGTCTTGTTTACACGGTACCATTTTATATGACACAGACTTTGAAACCTTGGTCAAATCGATAACACCTTCGAATGAGAAACTCATCTCTAAAGGCATTGAATCGGTCAGACAACGCGTCACCAACATGAAAAATGTGGTTGGTAAAGACATTGAAGATTTTACCCATTTCTTGGTGAATCATTTGACCGATGGGGAATACGTATTAACCGAAGCACAAGAACAAAAAGTGTTTGAGCGGATGAAACGATTCAGTGAACCAAGCTATATCAAAGGCAATAACCCGCCCTATAGTTTTAAACACATGAAGCGATTCAACTGTGGGTCGGTGGGTGTTAAATTAGACATCAACCGCGGAATCATCAAAGACTTTATCGTATATGGGGATTATTTCACAGACCAAGAACCCGAAGATTTAAAAGGTTATTTTGTCAATCAACCCTTCCATGTGGAAACCATTGAAACAATCATCAATCAATTTCATGTGGGCGATTATATTGTTGGGTTAACCAATGAAGAATTCATCAGTCTATTCAAGGAGGATGTATGATGGATATGAAAATCACGTGTCTACACGATAGACACCTCAAACTCGGTGCGAAAATGACCGAATTCGGTGGCTTTGATATGCCGGTATCTTATAAAGGTATCCTACAAGAACACCAAGCGGTACGTGAAGCCTGTGGGGTATTTGATTGTTCCCACATGGGCGAGATTGACTTGAAAGGCACAGACGCGGTGAAGTTCTTAAACGAAATCACCACCAATGATTTTTCCGATTTAAAAGACAGACAACTACAATACACCTTACTCTGTGAAGCATCGGGTGGGGTCGTCGATGATTTGATGGTTTACCAATACAACAAAGAACACTTTCTATTGGTTGTCAACGCTTCGAATACCACGAAAGATTTTAAATGGTTAACCAGCCATCAATCCGGGTATCAAATCGAATTGTCCAACGATTCCGAATTTTTTGGACAACTCGCTTTACAAGGACCAAAAGCAGTAGAGGTATTGAAAGGACTCATCCCTGAAGTAGAATCGCTATCCTTCATGCATTTTGACATGTTTCAATGGAAAAACCACGAATACATCATTTCAAGAAGTGGGTATACGGGTGAAGATGGGTTTGAAATCTATGGGTCACCGAAAGCGACCGTTGAACTATGGGACCAACTGATGGGTTTACAAGTTGAACCGTGTGGCTTAGGTGCGAGAGATACCTTACGTTTTGAAGCAGGACTCCCCCTCTATGGCCATGAAATCAATGGGTTCATCACACCACTCGAAGCGGGGTTATCCTTTGGGGTTAAACTCCACAAACCATTCATTGGTAGAGATGTCTTATTGAAACAAAAAGAACAAGGCCTTGAACGAAGAATCATTGGACTTGAACTGCTTGAAAGAAATATCGCACGTGATGGCTATATCGTCTATGATGCCAATCAAAAGATGATTGGATACATCACCACGGGCTATATGATTCCAAATACAACAAAAGCGCTTGCGAACGCGATGATTGACTCCAATGTTAAAATTGGTACAGAAGTATATGTTGAAATTAGAAACAAGATGGTGAAAGCCGTCATTAGAAATAGAAAATTCTACGAAAAGAAATATAAAAAAGAGGTCTAGACATGGAAAAAATTCTAAAGGATTTACTGTACACCCCAACCCATGAATGGGTTAAGATTGAAAACAACAAAGCGAAGATTGGTATCACAGACTATGCACAACACAGCCTTGGATCAGTGGTCTTCGTCGATTTGCCAAATGTTGGCAGTACATTCGGTCAGTTTGACCCATTTGGCGCGGTAGAATCCGTCAAAGCAGCGTCCGATTTATTGATGCCAATCACTGGTAAAGTCATCGCTGTCAATGAAGCTTTACTTTCACAACCAGAACTTTTAAACGACGATGCTTTTGCCAATTGGGTCATCGAAGTTGAAGTCTCTGACGCAGCCGAAGTATCTAAATTATTGTCTCCAGAAGCGTATCAAAAGACCCTACATTAGGAGGACCTATGTTCAAATACTTCCCGCATACTGAGCAAGACATCCAAGAGATGCTTGATAAAATCGGGGTTCAATCGATCGATGAGCTTTTTTTAGATTTACCTAAAAAGCTTCAAACCAAACCCGATTACCAAGTACCGCTTGCGAAAAGTGAAATAGAACTCAGAAACCATTTCAAGGGGTTATCGGGTAAAAACCGAGAACTCATCATTTTTAGAGGGGCTGGGGCGTATGATCACTATACACCATCAGTCATACCAGCCATCATTTTAAGAGAAGAATTTTTAACGGCTTATACACCTTACCAACCAGAGATTGCCCAAGGCACACTCCAATACATCTTTGAGTTCCAAAGTATGATCACAGACCTCACAGGGATGGATGTGTCAAACGCATCCATGTACGATGGTCCAACTGCGACCGCAGAGGCGATGTTTATGGCGGTTGCACAAACGAGAAAAAACAAGATTGTACTTTCTGATAACGTCAATCCAAATGTGATAGATGTCGTTAAAACGTATGCTTTATACCGTGGTATTGAAGTTTTAATTATCGCTTCGAAAAACGGTTTGGTCGATAGAACCCTATTGGATGAAGCCCTAGAAAACGCAGCTGGATTCATTGGCCAAGTACCAAACTATTTTGGTTTGGTTGAAAACCTTACGGACGTGTCTGAAAAGGTTCAATCCAAAGGTGGTATCATGATCATCAATGCCGACCCACAAGTCTTAGAGACCAT
>DJWH01000063.1 GCA_002441525.1 Acholeplasmataceae bacterium UBA6235
AAAGAAACCAAGGATAAACTCTCTAAAGTCAAAACATGGTCCGAATTTGTTGAGATTATCAACACTTATTTTGATCAAGAAATCGAAAACCAAAAAGAAATGACCCTGATTTGATTTCAGGGTCATTTTTGTCATAGTGTGATGTCCTTCTTGTAGAACGCTATGAATTGTTTCAATTGTTTTTCGTATAATTCGACCAATACTTCAGTACCGTTATCTGTATAGACTTTTGATAGGATGTTGGTATCATTTTCAAGGTGATGTAAAACCCCATGTTCACTATACGGTACGTTCAATGTAACCACAATTTTCTTACCATAGGTTTTTTGATAAATGAGGTCTACCAAACGATCGATATTCTCATAAGATTTATTGGAAATAGCGATGTCATGATAGTAACCAACATGATTATTAAACATCATATCTTTATGGGTTAACACATATAGATGAGGGATTTGATCGGCTTCTAATGTTTTCAAAACAGAAGAGGTTGTTTCAATCTGCATCGGAGCCAAAGAACTAGACCCGTCCATCACATAAAGAATCAAATCGGCATGCTTAACTTCACTCAATGTAGACTCAAAAGAACGCACCAAATCATGGGGTAATCTTGAAACAAAACCAACGGTATCGGTTAAGATGAACTCCGGTTTTTTCTCTGGTTTGATTCGTCTGGAAAAGGTCGACAATGTCGCGAATAACATGTTTTTTTCAATGACATTTTTATCGGTCACTTTAAGGATATAATCTAAGATTGCATTCATGGTTGCTGATTTACCAACGTTGGTATAACCAACCAATGAAACCATCGGAATTTCATTATTTTGACGACGTTTACGCGCGGTGTCTTTTTCCTTTTTAATCTTATCCAATTCGCGTTCGAGTTGGGTAATGTTGGCATCAATACGTCTGCGATCTAGTTCGAGTTGGGTTTCCCCAGCCCCTTTCGCATTGAAAGAACCACCACCTTGACGAGACAAACTAGACGATAAACCGATGAGTCTAGGCAACATGTAGCGTTGTTGTGCAAGGGTGACTTCAAGGGTAGCTTCCTTGGTTTGAGCACGCTTGGAGAATATTTGTAAAATCAAAAAACTACGGTCCATGATTTGGACTTCAAGATCCTTTTCAAGGTTACGTATTTGAGCGGGCGATAGTTCATCGTTAAAAATCACGATGTCGATATCGAGCACTTCAATGGCCTTTTTTATTTCCTCCACTTTACCTGTACCAATGTAGGTACGGCCATTGGGTAAATTGGCTTTTTGAACGAATTGATCAATCACTTGAATCTCTAAGGTTTCGGCTAGATTTGCCAGTTCGTTCATCGACTGTTTCATCTCATATTCGCCTAAATCTAAACCCACCAATAATGCTCTATCCATGATATCACCACCAAAAAAAAGAATAGCACGCGGCTATTCTTAATTATACTACAATCCACATTTAAGTTGTGCACCACAGTTGGTACAAGTGTGACATCCACCCACATCTTGAACCGTACCTTCACGGCAGATTGGGCAAAGGTTACCGACTTCAACACCGATTTCACGGTCTTGACGGTCGCTACGCAACGGTGTAGCAAGTTCATCGTTATGGGTTTGGCTTTGAGCACCAGGCATTTGAACGCCTAAGTCTGAAAGTTCAACTTGAACTGGGGTATCGGATTCCTTCTTCAAACTGAGGACTTGGGCATCACGAGATCCATCGACATAGACAGTACCACCTTTAGCGCCACCTTTGTATAGACGCATATAGACGCGTTCAACTTCTTCAACGGTGTATCCCTTAGGGGCGTTTACAGTCTTAGAAATAGAGGAGTCTACCCAGTATTGAATAATACATTGGACATCGGCGTGTTCTTCAGGCGCTAATTCCATGGCAGGTACGAAAATGTTTGGTAAGTTTTCTTTGGTGTATTCAGGGTGCAATTCAAGGAATGTATCCACGATATTCGCGTTGACTTCGATGTATTTACCTAAGCGACCGCTACGGAAATAAGTGAAGGCGAAGTACGGTTCAAGACCGGTGGATACCCCAACCATGGTACCTGTAGAACCAGTAGGTGCGATGGTGAGTAAGTGTGAGTTACGAATCCCGTGTTCGAGAATGCCTTTTTGAACATGGGCAGGGAGTTTTTGAATGAAGCGACCTTTGACAAAGGCTTCTCTAGAACCGTATTGTTCCAAGAATGGGAATGAGCCTTTTTCTTTCGCAAGTTCAATCGAAGTTTCATAAGCTTTGGTTGCGATAAACTTGAAGAGTTGATCGACTAGGATGTTACCATCGTGTGAACCATAACGCTTATTCGCGTAGATGAGTAAGTCATGGAGACCCATGACACCCATACCGATACGGCGTTCGCCCAAGGCTTGTTGTTTATTTTGTTCTAAGAAGTAGTAAGTTTGATCGATGACATTGTCTTGCATGCGAATCGCGTTACGAACGGTTCTACCCAATTGGTCCCATAATACTTCATGGGTTTTAGGGTTAACCATGGTGGCTAAGTTGATTGCAGCGAGGTTACATACCGAGTATGGTGCGAGTGGTTGTTCGCCACATGGGTTTGTACAAACGACTTTTTGACCATAAGCTGTCGCGTTGGTATTATCATTCGCGTTATCGATGAAGAAAATACCAGGTTCTGCAGAGTAGGTAGCACAAACGTTGATTAAGTTCCAAAGTTCACGTGCTCTGATTTGATGGTAAACACGGCTTGGATAGCCTAAACGTTCAAATTCGCGAACATCACCTATGTTTTTCCATTCTTTATCATAGAAAGCTTTTTGTTCTTTGGTATAAGCGTCTAAGTCAGGGAATTTTAAATCATAGATGGCGTCTTTTTCAACGGCTTCCATGAAATCTTTAGTAATGGCGACAGAAATATTCGCACCAGTCAAGAAGTCAGGGTTTTGGACATCATATTCACCGCCATCACTGACCAAACGCTTCGCTTCATCGACAACCGATGCAGAGAAGAAATGTGGGTTGATGTCAGATAATTGGATGATTTGTTGATACATATTGAACTTATCATTCGATAGCGGTTTGAATTTGAGTTTATCTTTCGCCATACGAATGATGGTTTCGTCTTTGCTGTTATCGATTAAGAATCGAAGGATGCGTGGGTTTTGCATCTTTGAAATGATGAATTCAATGATATCTGGATGCCAGTCCGCTAACATGATCATTTGGGCACCACGTCTAGAACCACCTTGTTCAACCAAGTGGGTAAGTTGTGCTAAGTCATGTAGCCAAGAAACAGAACCAGAAGACTTACCATTTACACCTTTGGCTAAGGCATTCTTGGGTCTTAAGGTAGAACCGTTGGTACCGACCCCACCACCTCTAGCCATGATTTCCATGACTTCTTTACGGTGAAGTGCTAGCCCTTCACGGGAGTCTTCGATGAATGGCATAACGTAACAGTTAAAGTACGTTACTTTGGATTTAGAACCAGCACCATACAAAATACGGCCTGCTGGAATGAGGTGCAAGCTGCTTAATTCATGAACGAATTCGTCGATGACGGCTTGAGGTTCGCCTTCACCCAAGTTTGAACCGACGCGTTTCGCGATTTGTTCGTAATAGAGTTCCAATGGTTTTTCGATTTCACGTTTTTCACGTCTGACCACACCATCGATGTGATCGTCACCAATTTGGCCGATGAATTCCTCTTCGACTTTAATGTGTACATGGTGTTCTTCGATTTTGGTGATATAACCAATCCCTCTCGCTGGGAATTTAGGGTCATGTTTGATGATGGCAACAACCAAGTCACCGACACCTAATGTGACAAGTGCTAGGTCCTTTTGAGTGTAGCGGTCCAACATAACCAAGCGTGACACACCAGAAAATGCCATATGCATGTCTGCTGTGATTGGAAATAAGTGGGGGTAAAACTGTTTGATATCTTGATTGATTTTATCCGTTAAGGATTTCGAATATACGTTCATAGAAACACCCTTCCTTGTATGTTTGATTATAAAGGTATTCGGTATCAATAGCAAGAGAAAAAAACATTAATTTTAGACCGCTTTATTGCTCGATTACATAGATATGTCTTTATTTAGCGGTTTTACTTTGGTGTCCTTAATTTTTGAAAATTCTTACAAAATAGAAGTCTTCTAAAATGCGCTTTATTAAGCTAAATGAATACAGTGAGATTCCCTGATTCAACGCTACAATATTATGATATAATTAATGAGAAGGAAGTGGAATTATGACGGATTGGTTATTTATCTTACTAGATGGCTATATTGTATGGATGATTGTCTTTTTTTTACTCAGCTTTTTCTTAAGTAGCAAGCGTGTTTTTAGGATGTTATTATTCATTATTTTCCTATACGTGATCACTTGGGGTGCTGAAGAATTAGAACTCGTCATATCAGCCACCATCTTAGGGTATGTAAAAGAGTGGATTCCGCTTATCTTTGTGGTTATCCTATCCCCAGACATTCGTAAAAGTTTTGAATCGGCATTCGTGATTGATTCCAAACGCGATGTCGCAACCATGGGTTCTGCAGAAACCAAACAGCACATTGTAGAAGCAGTTACGTATTTGTCCAGTCAAAACATCGGTGCTTTAATCACCGTAGAAAAACACAGTTCCTTGGATCAATATGCAGAAAGAGCCATTCAAATGAATTCTCAAGTATCGAAAGAATTACTGATTAATATCTTTACACCACTCACCCCACTCCATGATGGTGCTGTCATCATTCGTGGCGACACCATTCGATGTGCAGGTGCGTATTATGTGTTATCAGAAACCACCAAATACGATAAGACTATGGGGTCTAGACACCGTGCTGCGTTGGGTATTTCTGAAGTTTCCGACTCACTAACCATCGTTGTTTCAGAAGAAACAGGCACCATATCGATTGTCATTGAAGGCATCATGTTGAAGGCGAACGACAAAGAGAAAATCTATGAATACCTCAACATGTTTATGAAATAGGAGGTCTATATGAAAAAAATCATTGTTCAAATTGGCTCATTCATTTTAGACCCGATCCGCAAGTTCGGTCAATTGAAATTTTCCGACCGTATCGTCAGTTTCTCCAATAAAAATCCTTGGCTTAAAATGTTGTTGGCTTTCATCGTTGTTGGTGCACTGATTGTTTTGGTCTATGTCATATAACACCGATAAAATTGAGGTGATTTCGTGTCTTACTATCCATTATTTCCGTTCATTTTAGCGCTCAGTACCTGGGTATTCATCATTTTGATTGGTGTGATTGACGAGAAACCCTATCGTTTCTTTCAAGTCATCGCCATCTTTTTGATGTTGTTGTACATCCCGATAGCGTTATTTTATGATGTGTATATTGCAGGAACCATCTTAGAAACCATTTACATGTATTTGAGTACGGTTTCGGTAATTGTGTTTATCGCGACTTCATTTGTCGTGTTTAGAAAAGGCTTATTCACCAAAAATCATTATCATCTATTCATTAAATCCATTAAAGCAACCAAATGGAATGCTTATTATGTCATCGATCATAAAGGTAGAATCAAAGAGATGTCCGATAGCCTTTGTGAAGAATTCGGTTTTACACTAGAACAAATTAAAGATAAAGCATTCTTTGATATCGTGAATCGTAGTATCCGTATTACCTCTTTTGATGGGGTTGAAACCAACAACCGTGCGATGGAAACCTATTATGAAGATTATCCTAGAATAGCGAAACCAAAAATGAGTGAAGAACACGAAATGTTGTTTCAAAATTATCAAGGCAAACCCGTATTATTACATACCGTTGAACAACCAATATTCATTTTAGGCAAGTATAAAGGTCGAATCAATATTGGTGAAAGACGCAGTGATTTCGACTTATTATCGATTGAAAAGGAACTCAAAACCGCTGAACAAAACCTCGAATCGATGAGACTAAAATTCATCGCCACCTTAGAGTTATCTGACGAAGGTTTATTCTATATGGATCTCGATGAACGCTATATTTGGGGTAATGACCAGTTCGTTCAAATGACGGGTATCCCTCAAAATACCATCGATTTAGATGACTTTAGAAAACTCATTAAAGACGAAGACTTACAAACATATCTTGGCGTATTGAGCGGATTAACCGCCCGTAAGCAAACTTATAAAACCACCTATCGTTTATTAAAACAAGGCTATTATATTTGGGTTAAAGAATCTGGAAAACGGATCTTTGAAGACAAGTCATCAAACATTGTTATGGGGTCTTTAAATGTTGTTCAAACCAGCAGTTATCAAAAGATTAATATCTCTGAAATCGATGGTTTATTGGGTCAACCGGAACTATTATTACATTTAGACCAATTGATAAACGCGAATAAACACTTCCAATTGGCATTGATCGAACTATCAAGCATCCCGAAAATCAATGAGTCCTATGGTCGAGAAATCGGTAATATGTTGATGGGCGAATACATCAAAAAACTGAAAGGTTCCTTCATGAGTGAGTCTTCTAGTTTATTTAGATTATCTGGCTTGGTTTTCGCCATTACGATTGTCGATCCGCGAAAGATGGATCTACTCAAACAAGGCATTCAAGCCAATCAAACCTATATGAATTTACAGATGAACTATGGGTCAATCAAGACCGATTTAGAAGTGATGATTGGGATTTCAAGAAGCCACTCAGATGGTGCTACAGGGACACTGATTTATCAACATGCGAAAGACGCTTTGATGGTTGCGAGAAACCCTCAATATCAAAGCAACGCTTGTTATTATCACGAGATTCATGGATAAACAAACCCTACGATTTACGGTCTTAAACAAACGTAAAAACATCCCTGTAGAAGAACAAAATATGGTCAGCGAATGGGCAATGGATAAGCTACAAAAAAGAGCTGAATTTCAAGCAGCACAACACATTGGCATCTACTATCCCATTCAACAAGAAATCAATCTATTGGCACTCATTGAGTTATATCCAAACAAGCATTTTTATCTACCAAACATAGAATATGGAAAAATAAAATATCGCTTGATAGAGCGATTAAACAGTCTAGTCGACGCACCGTTTAAGCTGAAAGAAGCACCGCACGATAGCCCATCGATCGATGATTGTGAGCTCTACTTAATCCCTTGTGTTGCTACTTCAAAACACCTTCGAATAGGCTATGGTAAAGGTTACTTTGACCTGTTTTTAAAAGACAAAAAAGGATACAAATTGGGGATTACTTATCCCGCATTTAAATATGATTATGACTTACAAGAACCACACGATGTTTTGATGGATGACATCTTATAGGAGGACACATGTACGCTTGCGTATTGGTGGCTGCCGGGTCTGGCACCAGAGCGAATTTAGGATACAACAAACTCAGATATTTGGTGAATCAAAAACCGCTTTTTTGGTATGCCTTTAAACCATTTTATGATCGAAATTATGAAATGGTATTGGTCGTTAATCCTGAGGATGAAACATTCATTAGAAGTTATGTACCAAACGATGTTAAAATAGTTTACGGTGGTAAGACACGCGCCGAGTCAGTGAAAAATGGATTACAACAAGTGACTGAACCCTATGTGATGATTCATGACGCAGCACGCGTATACATTGATGAAACACTGATTGATCAAGTTGAAAATGGGTTAGCGATTCATCAAGCATGCGTCCTATCCAAACGTGTGACCAACACAATCTACGCTAAAGATGAATCCTTGAAGGTACTAGATCGTAGATTCTTATACGAAGCTGAAACCCCGCAAGCATTCATTACAGCAGAAATCAAAAAAGCCTATGAGACAATTAGCCCTCAAGCTACCGATGATGTTTCACAATACCAAATGGTGTATCATCATGAGGTTGGTTTGGTGTTGCATGAGCAGAACAATTCGAAAATCACTTATCAAAAAGACATCGAACAATTTGAAAAAGAGGTCGAAAATTATATGTTTAAAATTGGCCATAGTTACGATATTCACGCATTGGTTGAAGGCCGAAAATTGATCCTTGGCGGGATCGAAATCCCATTCGAGTTGGGGTTACTAGGACACAGTGACGCAGACGTTTTATTACACGCTGTAGCCGAGTCTATTTTGGGTGCTTTAGGGCTTGGAGATTTGGGGACATTCTTCCCAGATACGGACAAGAAATTCAAAGATATGGATTCGAAAATCATTGTTTCCGACGTGGTTAAAATGATGAAAAATAAAGGCTATAAAGTGTCAAATATCGATTGTACGATATTCGCGGAAAAGCCTAAATTAGCGCCATTTATTGGCGATATGAAACAATCGATTAGTCACTTGTTGGATGCACCTGTAGAGGCCATCAATGTGAAAGCAGCAACCAACGAGAAACTCGATTCGATTGGCAATCTAAAAGCCATGGCTGCGAGTGCAACCGTCTTATTGATTAAAGGAGAATAAAGGTATGTTAATAGAAACACAATTTGGCAATTTTGAACTGATTCACAACACAAAAGATGCCTTCGATATTGCAAAATTCAATGCCCGTTATGTAGACACATTTGATCGTTTTGATTACATTGTCGGTGATGTTGCATCAGACTTGCTTAGACTTAAAGGATTTGTCACAGATGCGAAAGATAAAAACTATTTTAAATACATTCCAGACTATTTAAACGAGTCATGTAACTACCAATGTGGTTATTTCATCTTGAAACGTGTTAAATAGAGAACTTATCATAACATTTGAAATGGCGAATGCTTTTAGCATATACTATAGTGGCAGGGGGGATTTACAATGGATGAAACAAGCAAATTAGTACACGAGTTGATTGACCGTGTTAGACCCTATTTACATCGCGATGGTGGGGATATTGAAATTGTCTCTGTCGAAGATGGGATAGTTTATGTTAAAATGTTAGGTGCATGCGATGGCTGTGGCCTCATCGACGTAACATTAAGACAAGGAATCGAAACAATGTTATTAGAAAACGTACCAGGGGTCATTGCAGTTATCACCGTATAGGAGGTAGCCTTTGATGGACACGGCACAACAAATCATTAATCATTCAATTATAGCGTTACTCGCAGCTCAATTTTTGAAGTTCATTACATTTAGTGTTAAAGAGAAAACATTCCAACCTCGAGCATTGATCTCAACCGGTGGGATGCCATCTTCTCATAGCGCTTTGGTAACTTCTTTGACTGCGAGTATTTATCTTTATGAAGGCATAGGATTGTACTTTGCCATCTCATTAACACTCGCATTGGTCGTTATACATGACTCGATGGGCATTCGTCTAGAAGCGTCCAAACACGCCATGATGTTAAATGCAATCAACGAAAAACTTGGACTAGAAACCGACCACATCAATAAGGGTAAAGCCTTAAAAGAACCATTAGGACATTTTCCAATAGAAGTATTTGCAGGATTCTTATTAGGCATATTGGTTTCAATCATAGGGTTTTATATCGGAGGGTAGTACATGAATCAAAACAGAATTGGTGTCGTTGTTGACTCCACATTTAAACTCACACCAGAATTCGTATCTAAGCATGACATACGTGTGGTCTATTTAGACATCATTGTTGGAACAGAAACCTTTAAAGATGGCGATTTGACCAACGAACAGATTTACGCCTATATGGATCAAAATAAAAAAGTATCCACTTCACAACCCGCACCCAATCGCTTTATGATTGCTTATCAATCTTTATTGGATGAAGGTTATGAGCACGTGATTTGTTTAACCGTTTCGCAATCATTAAGCGGCACTTATAATAGTGCATTGCTTGCGAAAGACATGGTAGATGAAAAAGACAAAATTACCGTTTTAGATACCAAATCAGCCATTTGTGGGGCTGAATATCTAACAGAACGTTTGATTGAACACATTGAATCTAAGCCTTCTTTAGAAGCGGTATTAGAAGCATTTCACGCCGATGGAAGTCATGGTTCATTGATTTTCACCGTCGATGACCTGAATGTCGTGGTTAAAAGTGGTCGTCTATCAAAGATTCAAGGCATGATTGGCAATCTACTCAAAATCAAACCCATTTTAAGATTTGACCAAGGCGTACTCAATGTCGAACACAAAGTGAGAAGCACAGAAGGTGTACTCAATTATTTAACGACTGAAGTCGGCAAATTATCAACAAAAGCCAAAACAGTGGTTCGTATTACCTACACCACCACCTCGGATGTGGCACATCAATTTTGTGATATGATCAAAGAAAAATTCGACAATGTGACCGTCACAGTGACTGGAAAAATCTCCGCTGTCATCGCTGTACATGTCGGAAAAGCTGGGTTAGGCATCTATTTAGCAAACCAATAAGAGGGCAACCTCTTTTTTCTTTTTCTTTTTATCCTCGAAAAACACATGATATAATAAAACAAACGGGGTGGTTTTTATGTACCAAAAAGGCGACATCATCGACGTGGTAGTCACTGGCATCGCACCCTATGGTGTGTTTGTCAAAATCAATGATTATACGGGCTTAATTCATATTTCTGAAATCTCAGACAAGTTTGTTAGAGATATTAGTCAGTTCGCCATGACAGGCGATCAAGTCAAAGTCATCGTCATCGAAGCTGATGAGGATAATAAACAATTAAAACTCAGCTATAAGAAATGTGACCGTTCTAAAAAAATCAAGATTTGTGATATGAAAATCGGATTTAGAACGCTTGAAGAAAAACTACCTGAGTGGATTCAAGAGAAAATCGATGCTTAAGATAAGCGCGGATACCATTATCCACGCTTATTTTTTTCTTAACAAAGGTCAATTGAAGCGGTTTGTAACCGTTTTATGAATGATATTTATATCATAAACTATGAAAAGTGATATAATGGTATCGTTCAAAAAGGATGTGTAACTATGATTAAATTAAATACTAAACATGCAGTATCATTTTTAAAAGAAAGCTTGCCATCACAAGCAAAAATCCAACAAATCCATAAACAAATTCATGAAAAAACCGGTAGAGGTAACGACTTTTTAGGGTGGTTAGATCTACCTGTGAATTATGACAAAGCAGAATACGCTAGCGTATTGGCTTCTGCGAAAAAGATCAGAGAACAGTCACAAGTCTTGGTCGTTATTGGCATTGGTGGGTCCTATTTAGGCGCGAAAGCAGCGCTTGAAATGCTTAGACCTGCATTCCCTAAGAAAGACGATTTAGAAGTCATTTTTGTCGGACATCAAATCTCTGCTGCTTATGCGAAATCATTACTAGGTTATCTTGAAGATAAATCCTTCTCCATCAACGTGATTTCCAAATCAGGTTTAACCACCGAACCAGCCATCGCGTTCCGTGTCTTCAAACGTTATCTAGAACAACGTTATGGTGAAGTCGAGGCCGCTAACCGTATTTATGTCACCACGGATAAAGCACGTGGCGCATTAAAACAACTTGCCGATGAAAAAGGCTATCCAACCTATGTGATCGCTGATGACATTGGTGGTAGATACTCCGTTCTAACCGCTGTTGGTCTATTGCCAATCGCTGCCGCTGGTATTGATACCGATGCCATCTTAAAAGGTGCACAACAAGCTTACAATGAATTCTTGAATGAATCCAATGTGGCGTATGATTATGCAGCCCTTCGTTACGCTTTATACAAATCTGGTAAGAAGATTGAAATGCTTGTCAACTACGAACCTAGCCTCGTATTCTTCTCCGAATGGTGGAAACAATTATTTGGTGAATCCGAAGGTAAAGAAAACAAGGGATTATTCGTGGCGAGTGCTGCCTTCTCAACCGATCTTCACTCACTAGGACAATACATCCAAGAAGGTGAAAGAGATTTATTTGAAACCGTCATTAAAGTCAATAAGACCGCTGAAGATTTGGTCATTGAATCTGAACCAGTCGACCTAGATGGCTTAAACTACCTTGCAGGTAAGTCGATGCAATTCGTCAATGAAAAAGCCTTCCAAGGAACTTTATTAGCCCATGTGGATGGCGGTGTGCCTAACATCGTTTTAGAAATTGAAACCATCAATCCAGAAACCTTTGGTTATATGGTCTATTTCTTTGAAAAAGCGTGTGCGATGTCAGCTTATCTACTCGATGTTAACCCATTTGATCAACCTGGTGTTGAATCCTACAAGAAGAATATGTTCGCTCTTTTAGGCAAAAAAGGGTATGAAGATTTAAAACAAACACTTGAAAAGAAATTGAAGTAAAAAGGCGTTCATCGCCTTTTTGTTTCCTATCGATGCACAATGGTTTTCTTTATTGAGAAAAATGATAAAATAATTACGGTGATATCATGAAAGAAAAATTCACAAATTCCGCCAAAGAGACCACTTTCTTGGGGTATCAAGTTGGCTTATTATTAAAACCAGGCTCTGTTCTTTTATTAGAAGGGGACCTCGCCGCAGGCAAAACCACCTTTACCAAAGGGATTGGACAAGCCTTAGGCATCAAAAGAACCATCAACAGTCCGACCTTTACCATCATGAAACGTTACATGGTGGATGAAAACAAACTCTACCATGTCGACTTATATCGCTTGGACGAAGTGGGCTCTGATTTTGATTTAGAAGACTACATCAATTCAGATGGTATTTCGGTGATTGAATGGCCACACAAAGTGAGTCATATTTTACCACGGGAATATTTGTTGGTTCAGTTTGAAGATTTAGGCAATGATCAACGAAAGATTACCTTTACAGCCAAAGGTGAAAAGTATGAAAGGGTGGAATACTACCTATGAACCAAATCCTATTTGATTCGTCCACTGGGGTCTTAGTCATGGCCTTGGCCAAAGACGGCCGTATGATTGATTATTCGATCCGTATTGGGAAAAAAGACCATGCGAAATATGTGGTGGATAGAATCGATCAAATGCTCAAACGAAAATTGCTCACCATCGACCAAATCGATGAAATCATTGTTGGTTATGGTCCAGGGTCATACACTGGCTTGAGAATCGCCGTGATGGTTGCGAAAATGTTGGCGTATACCAAAAACATCCAACTTAAAGCAGTTTCCTCATTGTACTTTTTATCCTCAGGGATTGAAGAAGCGGTCGCGCCGATGATCGATGCTAGAAATGGCAATGTCTTCGCTGCGATTTTTGGCGAAGATCAGATGATATTAGAAGAAGGGTTATATACCATTGACTACGTCAGAGAAGTGGCTAAATCCCATCAAGTCAAACCGTATTTTATCGATGAAAGACATTATGAAATCGACACCAAAAAAATCATTCAAAAGAGTTTTGATATCGATGATGTTCATCACTTCGTACCAAACTACTTAAGAATCACAGAAGCGGAGCGCAACCTCGAATGATTCGTAAAATGACGACAGACGATATCGATACCGTTGTCCGTCTTGAAGAACAGGTATTCGGGCATACGCTTGGTTACGATATGTTATATAATGAAGTTAACAACCACGATTTTGCGCATTATTTTGTCGATGTACAAGACAATGAAATCGTTGGGTATGTCGGTTTATGGATCAATGATGATATTGGACAAATTGTTAATTTCTTGGTTAAACCAGACAAACAAGGTCAAGGCTTAGGCAAGGTTTGGATGATGTTTGTGATGGACTACTTTCAACAAAACCAAGTCCACATCATTTCATTAGAAGTCAGAGAAACCAACGAAAAAGCCATTCGATTGTATGAATCGTTCGGTTTTAAGAAAAGTTATAAGCGTCCTAAATATTATGATAACAAGATTGACGCACACGTTTTAATATGGAGGGATAATGATGCTGATATTAGCCGTTGAATCCAGCTGCGATGAATCCTCAGTAAGTATCGTTAAAGATGGAAAAACCGTCTTAAGCAATGTGGTTTTATCACAAATAGATATTCACAAAGTATATGGTGGGGTCGTACCAGAGATTGCGTCTAGACACCACATTGAAAATATGACCATTGTATTTGAAGAAGCACTTAAACAGGCAAAAGTCACCCCACATGATATCGATGTGGTCGCGGTGACTGAAGGACCTGGTTTGATTGGGTCACTCTTGGTGGGCATCAACGCAGCGAGTGCTTTCGCATTCGCACACAACAAACCACTCTTGGGTGTGAACCACATGATTGGACACATCTATTCTGCCAACATTGAAAACGAGATGAAGTTTCCTTTAATTGCCTTGGTTGTTTCTGGTGGACACACCGAATTGGTGTATATGAAAGAACATATGTCATTTGAATTACTGGGTGAAACCCAAGATGACGCGGTGGGTGAAGCTTACGATAAAGTGGGGAGAATGCTTGGTTTAGCCTATCCAGGTGGCCCAATCATCGATAAACTCGCTCAAGTTGGGAAACCATCGTATGTCTTACCAAGACCCATGATCGATGAAGATTCCTATGACTTTTCATTCTCAGGTTTGAAGAGTGCCGTTAACAACATGATTTACCACATGAAACGTAAAGAAGAAGTGGTCAATGTCGAAGATATGTGTACTTCATTTCAAGCGAGTGTGGTCGATGTTTTGGTATCTAAACTCAAAAAGGCAGCGACCGACTTTGACGTCAAACAAGTCCTCATCTGTGGCGGTGTCGCTGCGAATAAAGGGCTTAGAAACCGTGTTTTTGAAACTTTAAAAGATAAAGAAATCATCATCCCATCGATGCAGTATTGTACCGACAACGCTGCGATGATTGGGGCAGCTGCTTATTATACCTATCAACAAAAAGGCCCACTCAAAGATTATATTTTAGGTGGACAATCTTCATTAGACTACTAAAACTCAAAAATAAAAGGGGTGAGTGTTATGAAGTTCCTGTATAAATTAGTCCTTAGAATTACCATTGTATTACTCGTATTGGCTTTGATTTTCATTGTCTTACCTTTGGCGTTGTTGTATAAAAAGACAACGGCACCAATCGATCAATATGTGGCATCTTCTGAGACCGCGTTCTATACTGAACTCGATAGCGAACTTTCCACACTGATTACCGATACCAACGCGGATTCAATCACGTTAAGCGTGACGGAAGCTTATTTAAACCGCGTCATTCAAAAAGCCTTATCGAAAGACAATCCGAAGTATCTAAATCCATCTGATGAAGGTGAAATGGCACACGATTACATGATGGTATTTGGAGGATCTGTTGGTCTTAAAGGGCTTTGGACGACCATCAGCGATGATCAAATTAAAATCACTGCAGGTGCCGATTTCGTGATGGGTGGTTCTGTATTGTATCAAACTGGATTTGAAATCATTTTTGACATCGTATTGTCAGAAAACGATGAATACTATTTAAAGGTTGATAAAATCCAAATGGGTAGCATGCGTCTACCACTCAAGCAATCCTATCAATTGACCAATTTTATCGTCAACCAAGTCACCAGCAAGAGTTTAAATGAACTGGTTGCGGATTACATGAGCTTTGGTGATTTTGATGCAGAAGCCTTCAGTTTTACTGTAGGTGAAACCGAATTGACCGATTTCTTGTATGACATCGACCCAACGTTCGCAGCGCTATTAAAAATCATCTACAAAGAATCCTTATTGGTGATGGATATCTCAGATACTGGGTTTGATATCGCATTAGACTTAGGTGCGTTTAGAAGACTCAACACCGATTTGGATGCGCCAGTATTCACCAAATGGGAAAACGATTTGGATAAAGCTGCATTCATGGCTGCGCTTGCGACACAAGCGGCCACCAATGCATTCTTAAACCCAACCGACCCTCGTATGGATTTAACCGAAGCCGATGTAAACGCCATCTTAGATTATACTTTAGGGGATAAAGTTCAATTTGACTTCCCAATTAAGTTCAAACTCAATGCTAATGATATCGAATACAAGTTCAGTTCGACCAACCTATTCGTTCGCATGCAAGGCGATGTCTTGTCCATCCATTTAAAAATGTCTTTAACCAAAGTGGGTATGCCAGGTGCATTTGACATGCAGTTCAATTTACGTGGTAACATCAGCATGAATGCGAATGGCGATATGGTTTTAACCATTTTGGATTCAAACATTGGCGAAATCGATTTAGATCAAGCTACTTTAGCCAGCCTCATCGCGATTTTTGATGAAGACTTGATGGTCGGCAATACGATTGTGATTCCAAAAGAAAAAATCAATGAAATGTTCCAAGGTTCTGGTATTGTCATTAATAACAGCTACGTCATTAATGGTGAATTAAGACTTCACTTTGGATTAGAATAAACAACAAAAAGACTCATTTTGAATCAATGGGTCTTTTTGTTATTATTAGGTTAGGTGATCAATATGAAATCTGTGATTTATGCAAAAACGAATAAAACCATCCACCGTATTGGCTTTGGTGCGTGGCAACTCAACAACCCCCTTTGGGGATCGATGTCAGAAGATGAAGGGATCCAATTGGTTCAAACAGCCATCGCTTCAGGCATTAACTTTTTTGATACAGCCCCAGGGTATGGGAACGGTATGAGTGAAACCATTTTAGGTAAAGCCATTCAAGGTCAAAGAGACCAAGTGGTTATCAATACCAAACTGGGTCATTTGGCCGATGGTACTTCGGATTTTTCAGTAGAATCCTTAGAAAGTCAAATCCTAGCGTCACTCAAACGGATGCAAATCACTTACTTAGATAGTGCGATATTACATAACCCAAGTCATGATATATTATCCGGTAAAACGGCTCATTTCCAACAATTAAACCAATTGAAACAAAAAGGTTTGATTCGAGCATATGGGGTATCGATTGATACGTACGAAGAATTGATGACGGTCTTGAACCACGTGAAAGTCGATGTCATCGAAATCCTTTTCAATGTCTTTTTTCAAGGTCCAGCTCAAGGCTTTCAATTGGCGAAAGAAAAAGGCGTCAGTTTGGTTGCGAAAGTTCCACTCGATTCGGGGTGGTTGACAGGTAAGTATGACCAAGATTCGATTTTTTCAGGCATTCGCAACCGCTGGTCCAAAGACGTGATCAAACGTCGCGCTGACTTAATTGAAGATGTGAAACAAATCACACAACAAAACAATCTGATTGGTCCCGCCATCGGATTCATTTTATCCTTCCCAGAAATCACAGCGGTCATTCCCGGTATCCAATCGCTCGACCAATTGAAGACCTTTGTTGAAGGGGACTTTACGATTTCAGAGACTGTTAAACAAAAACTCATCACGTTGTATCAACAAAAGATACAATCAAACTCACTGCCTTGGTAGTGGGTTTTTTCTGTGTTAAAATTTGTGTAACGGGTGCCAATCTTGTTATGTAAGCGCTAATCATGTATAATGAATCCGAAATTAGAAAAGAAACGAGGTTTCTTATGATCCCATCCTTTGAAAAACGTGTTCGCGCATTCGCGATTGATACATCCGCCGTCATGTTAATGTTGATGATTGCTTATCCTATGCCACAAACATTCCCAGGTGCTTTAGGTAATACTTTGGTCTATGTCATCGGATTAGGTGGTTTTTTAGGTTTTTATCTTTTACCCTATCTATTCTCGAGTGGACAAAGCTTTGGGAAACGCATCCAAAAGATAAAGATTGTCGATGTGTCAGGCAAAGATGTGCCCCTATGGCGTATTTTACTCAGAGAAGTCTTTAAGTTAGCGATGTCTATTTTTACATTTGGTATCTATATGGTCATCAGTTTCTTCATCTTAAGTGACCAATCGAGAACCATCCATGACTATATTTTTAAAACCAAAATGATTGATTTAGAAAAGCGTACCGAACGTGACCACTATTTCGGCACCACTGAAAGTTTAAAGAAGAAAGGACTCTAACATGAAAAAAATCTTGAGTTTATTATTACTGGTTCTCATATTAACCGGTTGTCAACCGAAAAAAGAAGCGGTTAATTTAGCTGAAATCAACCCTCAAAATGATGTTTATTATCAACTCTTCGTACGTTCATTCGCCGATAGTGATGGCGATGGTATTGGGGATTTGAATGGGATCACTGAAAA
>DJWH01000070.1:0-7877 GCA_002441525.1 Acholeplasmataceae bacterium UBA6235
CAAAACCGATAGTCCGCTAGACTAAATTCCATTGAGGAGACAAAAAAAAGATGTAGTCCATACATCTTTGTGAAGTTTTACATAAAGACATCTCTATACTTAAAGTTATTGAGATGTTTTTTTATTTATGAATGAGCATCATTTCTTTTTATTGAAATGTTTTTAAATGGATAACAAATGGGTACTATTTAGAATTTTTATCATACTTGATATAACCTGCTAAGAATAGCGATGATCCAAAAATTGATGGTGATACACTAGCTTCAAGATTGGTGGCATTACTATCAATAATAACCATTAATGACATTGTGACCATTATCATTAATCCTATTATAATCATACAGATATTTATATTGTTTTTCATGTTTTTATTTGTCTTCCTCTATCAGTATAACTGAATAATAGCACCTTTTTATATATTAGTCAATATTATGTTATAATATTTATATATATTTTAATTTTACTTAATTATTTTTACTATGTGCAAATTTTACTCTATGTATTTACTGTAACTATAAAAAACTATAAGAACGTTAATATGACAAATTGTGCTCATTATCATTTTACTATCTGAATTTAGTTGATATGTCTTCATTAATCAGTAATCTATCAGTTTTATTTATTATTATAATTGTTGTGTGATGAGTGATATGACTTCTTGTCGATCGTTTGCATTTCTGACATCATACTTATCCATATCAATCATGACCACTTTAGAAGCTTTATAATGGTGTAAGACCCAATCATCATAGTTTTCCCATAAGAATTTGTAATAATCCACTAGGGATTGGTCTAATTCATAACTTCTACCACGGAGTTGAATGCGTTTAAGTACGGTTTCAAATGAACCTTTGAGGTAGACCATCAAATCTGGAGCCTTCTTTGGTAACCCTGTAAGTTCTTCCATCATGTTTTTAAGAAGTTTTTCATACATTTCAAATTCAAGATCAGAAATTCTACCTAAATCACGATTTCTTTTTGCGAAATACCAGTCTTCATGGATGGAACGATCAATGATGTTATTTTCATGTTGTAACGCATCCTTGATGGTCTTAAATCTCGAATTCAAGAAATAGAGTTGTAAAAGAAATGGGTATCGTTTCGCTTCAATCTCTTCGTTTGAAGAGGTATAAAATAATGGTAAGATGGGATTATCATCGACCGATTCATAAAACACTTGACTACCGAGTTGTTCTGCTAAAATTTCTGCTACTGTGGTCTTACCAAGACCGATCATACCGCCAATGACTATCACCATTTTGTCTCCTTTATTAATAGAACATGCTCGTATCTAAAGATTTAGAATGAGCATGGTTCTCTTGAGTTGCTTATAAAGCACTTATTCCTATTGTAGAGGAGATAGAGATTGGTGTCAAGGTATTAGTGTTATGGTTTTATGTATTAATTCTTAACACAAGATACATGCTTTTACAAAATGGATTACATCTTAATTATTGGAATAATTTTGTTGATTATTCTTATATGCTTTTTACGGCTTTATTCCTGATTGAAAACCTTTCCACATTTTGATATAATATAAGTATATTGAGGTGTCGTTATGGAAAAAGTCAGTCAATTATATACTACTGTATATGGTAAATCCAAATCCACAAAACAAGCATACCAAAAACTAGAGGCAATCATCTCAAAATACAAGTCTGAGCGATCGCCTGAATTAAGGTTAATTGATACCGATCCAACGTGGGTATATCAACCGAGTTTGGTAGGGATGACGCTATATGTAGATTTATTTTCAAAAGACTTTACAACACTCATTGATAAGATTGATTATCTACTTGAACTTGGCATATCATTTGTACACTTGATGCCACTGCTCAAACCACGACCGGGTGAAAATGATGGCGGATATGCAGTCATGGATTACACCGATGTCGATCCTAATTTAGGAACTTTGGATTCATTTAAAGCTTTATTAAGTGCTTTTAGAGAAAACCATATTTATGTCTGTATTGATTATGTCATCAATCATATTGCAAAAGAACATATTTGGGCACAAAAAGCCTTGAAGAACGACCCTGAGATGCAATCTTACTTCATCATGTACGATACAGATGAAATTCCAAACCTATACAACCAAACCGTGCCTGAAGTTCTCCCTGATAAGTGTCCTGGCAACTTCACATTCTATGAAGAAATCAAAAAATATGTTTTTACATCATTCTCTGAATTTCAATGGGACCTTAATTTTGCAAACCCATTGGTCTTCAATGGTATGGTTGAGTATTTACTAAACTTAGCTAATCTAGGGGTCAATATGATCCGTTTAGATGCGATACCTTTCATGTGGAAAACCTTGGGTACTTCTTGTCGTAATCTACCAACCATCCATCTTTTACTTGAAATGATTCACCATATTAAAGAGGATGTTTGTCCTTCAGTAGCTTTACTTGGAGAAGCCATTGTAGAACCGCACGAAGTCATTAAATACTTCGGTACCACTGCATCCGTTGAATGTGAAGTGATGTATAATGCCAATTTAATGGTCAATCTATTCAATGCTTTCGCTACTCGAGATACACGATTAATGCACAATGACATCAATGAGTTTAGAATCCCTAATGCGGGTTCATGGATGAATTACATTCGCTGTCATGATGATATTGGTTGGGGTTTTAATGAGGCAGCAATCCAAAAGATGGGTTTCCATCCCTATCACCATAAGCAATTTTTGATTTCATTTTATAACGGTTCATTTGAAGGTAGTTTTGCAAAAGGTGAAGATTACCAATACAACCCTGTCACTCATGATGCGAGAACCAATGGTACACTCGCGAGTTTATTGGGATTAGAAAAAGCCTTAGATGAACATAATGTATTTGAGCAGGAAACCGCTTTGAAACGGATTCACTTAGCCAATGCAATCATTTTGTTTTATCGTGGTTTTCCACTCATCTATTCCGGGGATGAGATTGCAACCCTGAATGATCAAAGTTACTTAAATGATCCTAAGAAAAACAAAGAGGGTCGATGGGTACACCGTCCTTATTTCAACTGGGATAGAGCTGAAAAGCGTCATCGTCCGTATACCCACGAATACGAGGTTTTCCAAACTTTAAAACACCTCATTCATAAACGTAAATCATCCAACTTTTTAGATGGAAGAGTGAAACAATCCAGCGTGGATTTACACAACTCAAAAGTGTTATGCATTGTTAGACACCACGCAGATGGTAATGTGATTGGTTTATTCAATTTTTCTGAATATCCAACACAAATTGAGACCACCGGTTTAAAATCGTTAACCAATCACCATCAAATGATGGATACCATCCATGGTCGTCAAATCGATTTAAATAAACCCAACATCCATCTATCCGCATATGAATATATGTGGTTAGTCCAACAAAAGTAATCCTCTCCAAAAATGAAAAAGCACTCTAAATTTTTAGGGTGCTTTTTCATCGGTATAGTGTGTAATTACCACTGTTTATGCTTTTCCAACCAAAGCTTTAATGCATCGATGGATGGCATCGCAGCCATCGCGCCTTTTGACTCGGTGGTGATTGCTGCAAAAGCGTTGGAAATAGATGCGTATCTCTTTAAAGTACTTATATCTAATCGATCCAAATCATCGTGTTGTCCAATTTGAGCTAAGAAAGAACCAATCCAAGCATCACCTGCCCCTGTGGTATCTACCACTGTGGCGTGATAACTTGGAACATCGATGCGTGCTTGTTTATAATAGATGGAAACCCCTTGTTTTCCTCGCGTGATGATGAGTAATTTAGCATCCAAAGCATGGAAATAAGCCATTTGATCATCTTCATTTGTTAACCCTGAAATAAACGCTAATTCATCTTCTGAAACCTTAAGAATGTCAGCGTAAGGCAAAAACGCTTGTATTGTCTTTTGATATGTTTGATGATCAGAAGACAATGCCAATCTAACATTCGGATCGAAGGAAATCCAAGCATTTCTTTTTTTAGCTGCTTCCAAAATACGTTTATGTGTTTCTAAGATAGGATACCCCATCAAAGAGACACTACAAAAGTGTAGAATGTTGTCATTTAGAATGTCTAAATTGAATGATTTGGCTTCATAGTATTGATCTGCACTAGGATCGCGGTAAAAAATAAAATCACGCTCGCCTTGTTCAGTCAGCGTCACGAATGCTAGTGCCGTTCTGTAGTTGTCTGTTTTTTCAAGATAGGTTGAGTTAACCCCATATTTGATCAATTCTTGTTCTAAAAATAGACCAAAGCCATCGTTACCGACTTGTCCAAGAAAATAGGTTCTCGCTCCGATTTTACTAGCAGCGACACAGACGTTGGCTGGCGCACCACCCGCTACTTTTTCAAATGCAGGGGTCCCTTGGATGCCTTTCCCTTTAACAGTTGGTATGAAATCGATGAGTAATTCACCAATAGAAATGATTGTTTTCATATGATTTTTATAAAATAAAAGGGTCAATGGTTGACCCTCTTACATGCACTTTCTTAGGCTAATTTTTGAATTTCTGCTTTTACTTGTGCAATGAACTGTGCTTTGGTGATTGTACCATTTGCAAAGTTACCATAGATTGGTCCAAGTGTGTTCATACCAAATCCAGATGGCATATCATTTTGCCACCATGCATAAGCTTTACCACTTTGATTCCATGCCATGACAGCTGCTGACAATGGTGTCGCAGGTGTTAATGTTACGCTATTGAATGCAGGTACCATGTTGGCTTTGTTAACCATGTAATCATGGCCTTCTGAGGATGCTGCTAAATCTTCAAGGAATGCTTTCGCTGCGGATACATTCTTAGAATCTTTATTAATGACATAGTATGAAGGAGCACCAATGAAAATAGAATCGTTACCTTCTGTTAATACAGCGTGTGGTAAATAACCCATTTCAAATGTTGAATTTGTATAGGAACTGTCTGTCCAGTTACCTTGGTGTAAGAATGCTGCTTTACCAGTTGCGAATTTACCAACTTGTTCGTCATAACCACCTGTATTAAGAATGGTTTGATCGGCATTGTTGTATAAAATTTCAACCCAGTTTGCAAGTTGAGTCAATCTGGCATCATCAACGATACCATCGTTTAATTTGTCGATTACAGTTGAATCAGAATAGGATAAACCTGCACTTAAATAACCATTAAAGTTATGAAGACCAGTAACCCAAGTCATACCAGAACCGGCTGCCATAGAGACAACTGCATAATCATTCATATTGTTAGCTGTGTAATAAGCTTGAATAGCTGCAAACACTTCAACGTATTCTGCTTGAGAAACATTCTTTAAGCTATCGATGGTTCTGCCATTACCTTCGTGAGCAAAAGCGGCTTCAAGAATTGTCTTATTGTATGCCATACCCCAACCTTCAACGGCAACAGGGAAACCATACACTTTATCTTCAACCTTGAATTCTAGTTCTGTATCGGAAATCCAAGCTTCATCGCCTTTGAATGCCAATACTTTTTCTTCGTACACTTTGTATCCACCCATACCTTCGATAACGAAGATGTCCGGTTGTTTAGCGGATTGGAACTCAGCTAAAATTTGTGTACCGTAAGCGCAGGTGTCACCACCACAGCTCTTCACTTCAACGTCTACGCCATTGGCTTCGCCCCATGCAGTTGCATAAGTTCTTAGCACTGAGTCAATTTCGATTTTGTTTTGGAAAATGACTAGCGTTTCTTCCTTCTTTTGGCAAGCTGTTACTGTTAAAGCTGCCACTAAAGCAATCACTAATACGAGTAACTTTTTCAATTTTTTTTCCTCCTAAATTGAATTTTTTTATGGTCATTGTTACTTGACGCTTAAGATAAGTTGATTCTTAACAGTGACTTCCTCATCATAAATACGTACTTGAATCGGTTTGTCTGTTTTTAAACATAATGCGTGATTCTCGTAAGTCACACTCAATCGACTGCCTTGATATTCAAAGTGGACTTCGTAAAATTTAATTTCAGTTTGTTTAACAGGTGATATGGACAACACGTTGGAGAATGATAAACCCAATAAACCATACATCACCATTAAGTATGAGCCCCCCGCGTTAGCCATGTGTAAACCATGTTTGGTGTGTTTTTTGTGGTCTAGAAAATCTAATGTGGCAACATGATTGAAATATTCAAAAGCTTCTTTGGTTTCACCCAATCTGTATTTTGCGATACCGTAGGCACATTTGGATAAACTCGAATCATGGGTTGTCCTTTTCAAATAATAATCGGTTGTACGTTTATATACATCATCAATCTCATGGTTTTCTAGAATCATCGCTAATACCGTATCTGCCTGTTTAAGCACTTGGTGTCTATAGATGTATAGAGGATGATAATGTAACAACAATGGGAAATTCGTTTTTGGGATATCATCAATGGGTAATGGTTTCTTTTGTAAAAAACTATCATCTTGTTTCCAAATCCCGAGTACTTCATCCTTTAATAATGTCATTTGATTGGCTGCTAAGTTGAATTGATCTAAGTTGGTTTGACTGATGCCTAACTTTTCTAGAAGCGATTGGCATGAATCTATGTGACCTAAAATGTAATCATGAGTGAATGATAGGTGCATTTTTGCGAGACGATTTGTGTAGTAATTATCGTTCACAATCGCTGTGTATTCGTCGGGTCCAGTGACATCAAATAGATGGAATTGACCTTGATGGAAATGGCCGTATTCAAGCATGAATAACCCAGTTTCGATCAACAATTCTAATCCGTAATCCATCATAAAATCGTCATCTTTGGTTGCGTAATAATAATTAATAATGGCTAGTGCGATATCACTATTGATGTGGATTTGGGCACTACCGGCTGGAAAATAGGGTGATGACTCCTGACCAGAAATAGTTCTCCAAGGCATTTTTGCACCACGTTGTGTACCAAGATTTTTGGCTTCAACACGTGCTTTATCTAAAATATGATAGCGATAAGTCAGTAAAGCTTTGGCTTTTTGTGGGTTGGTTAGGATGAAATACGGTAACATATAGGTTTCAGTATCCCAAAAATAATGGCCTTCATAACCCTCTCCAGTGATGCCTTTAGCAGCGATACTATGGTATGTATCCGAAGGACTCTGGTGATGTAACATATAGACGTTATATTTCATAATACTATCTAAGGTTGGGTTATCGATATGTACATAACTGTTCTTCCAAAATTCAATAAGTCGTTTATATTCCTTACCATAACGATGTTCGAAAGACTCTTTGTTTAATCGATACGCATTGTTTTGTCCTTCACTCTGGCTCAATGTGTAACTCGTATACTTAGTAAATACAATCGGTTCATCCGTAAATGTTTTGGTGAAACTACCGTGTATTTCGTCTGCCTTATGCTCGTAATTCACATCAATATCGTGTGTCATCTGAACATTGAGTTTTTGATTCGTATGTGTGGTTTCGACCATACATGAGCCAAAATCTAAACCACAATTCATCGATATGATGTTGAGGTGTTTTTTTGAGTGTGCCAATCTTGGATCATAATTGGCATGGTTGGCTAGTCTTGGCATACGAAGTTTGGAAACAAAATCGAATTGCCCGGATTGATTGGCTTTGATGGTCATTTTCACCATAATAAGGTTCTTTTCATGAGCAACGATTTTTTCTTCGATGACAGTGATTTTTAAAGTTTCTTGTTTATAAACGCTTTGACGTTTGACGACACCTGTCAATAAATCATAGACACGTGACGTTGATTCTAATGTCATATGTGATAGATGAACTGGCTGGTGATTGAAATAAATATCAATCCTTGAGGTGTCAGGTAGATTGACAATGGTTTCTCCTACTTGAGGGAATTGTTTATAGTTTTCTTCGTATTTGAATGGGTAGGTGTTATAAAAACCATTCATGAGTGTAACCGGATAATCATAGGCTCCATAGCCTTCGGTAAAATGATTTCTACTACCAATGAC
>DJWH01000070.1:8030-9010 GCA_002441525.1 Acholeplasmataceae bacterium UBA6235
CCAGCTCGATTGATGGCTTCGATGCCTGCTTCTGCATCTTCAAAGCCGATACATGCCTCAGGCGTTAAATGAAAGTGATTCATCGCATCCAAGAATATATCTGGGTTGGGTTTTCCTAACAGTGGGGCTGGATCGACCACATAATCAAAATAATGGTTGAGTTCGAGTAGATCCAGTAGTTTTGGACCGTTCTTTGAGGCACTGCCTAAAGCAATCCATAGTCCTCTTTGTTTTAAAGCCTTTAGTAAATCGATGATGCCTGGATAAATATGAGATGGATTGAAGGTTTGTATCATCGATTGATAATGTTCGTTTTTTTCTTGGATTAATTGGTCCTTTAATGAAGGCTCAATCTCAATTTGATATTGTTTCAATAAGACATTCAATGAATCCATTCTCGAAACCCCACGGGTGAGTGTTTCATATTGAGGATTCAACTCCACATTAAAGGTTTGTTTAAACAGGTGTTTCCACGCATCGAAATGCTGATTTGATGTCGAAGTAATCACGCCATCTAAATCGAATATTGCTAACTTAATCATCTTATTTAATGGCTCCTGAAGTCATGCCTTTAATAATGAACTTTTGTGCAAATAGGAATAGGATGAATACAGGTAGTGCTGCCATCAATACTGAGGTTAGAATGAGGCCCCATTCTTTATCATAGAAACCAGCTAGGCTCGCAACAGATAATGGTAGTGTCTTCGTATCGCCACCGATACCAATGATGAGGACTGGTAATAAGTAGTCATTCCAAATCCACATACCATTCAACACGAGGAGTGTAACGAAAATCGGTTTCAAAATAGGCAGTACTATTCTAAAGAATACTTGTGATTTTGAACAGCCATCGATGATCGCTGCTTCTTCAATATCGAGTGGTATGGACTTAATGAATCCATGGAACATAAATATCGATAGCGGTGCACCAAATCCGATATAGGCTAGGATGACGCCATGATACGTATCTTTAAATGGAA
>DJWH01000036.1 GCA_002441525.1 Acholeplasmataceae bacterium UBA6235
TGTGCAGTGAATGGAAACATATCGAGTGGTTCAATGCTCTTAATGGTGTAAGCTTGTGTCAAGACATCTAAGTCTTTCGCAAGCGTCGATGGGTTACATGAAATATAAATGATCTTCTTCGGTTTCTTCTTCAATAAGAATTCAGTCACTTTTTCACCCAAACCTGTTCTTGGTGGGTCAAATACAATCACGTCTACTGGGATATTTTTATTTCTATTTAATACTTCAACCACATCACCTTTTAACAAATCAATATTCTTGTTCACATTTTGAATGATCGTGTCTTTCGCGCTTTGATAAGAAGCCTGTACAGACTCAATGGCGTATACATTTTTCACATGTGGTGCGATGTATTGCGCTATCGGTGCGATACCACTATAGGCGTCAATCACGATGTCTGTTTTCTTAAAGTTCCCCAATTCAATGACTTTATTGTATAAGACATCGGCTTGTTTGGTATTGAGTTGGAAGAATGCGTCTGGTTTTAACGAGAACACAACCCCATTCAACACTTCATTGATGGCTTCTTTACCGGCGATTAAGTGGGTATTTTTGGTGAAGAACTCTCTTGATTTCAAATCATCATTGATGACAGAGTACACAGAGACGATTTCTTTGAATTTTTCAACCAAGTACTTACCAAGTTCAACGACTTCAGGGTCTTCTTTATAAAGAATAAAGGTGACTTGCATCTCATTGGTTGCTGCTGCTCTACGGATGATAATGAAGCGTACAGTCCCTGTTTTAGAGGTATTGTTGTACGCCAACATTTTACGTTTTTCCATTTGATTGAGAATCAATGTGTAAAACTTATTGATGTCTTGTTCTTGAACTGGACAATCTTTGATCTCTACCAAATGATTGGAATTGGGTTTATACATCCCAATGACATTTTTACCATACTTGTATTGGAGTGGTAAGCTCGCTTTGTTTCGATAATGCGTATTTGGTTCAGAAGGGATGGTATCTTTGATCAAATCTAAAGACACTGGGGTTTTCACATAACGACGAATCGCTTGAATGATCAATTCACGTTTGAGTTTGAGCGTTTCATCATAGGCGAGGTGTTGTAACTGACAACCCCCACACTCATGATAGACCGAACAAAATGGTTCGACACGCGATGGACTCTTTTTGACGATAGAAACGAGATTCGCTTTATAATACGTATCAAAATCGGCTGTAATTTCAACCTCAACTTCTTCTTTTGGTAATGCAAAATCAACAAAGATGGCTTTTCGATTATGATACCCGATGCCTTCACCGTTGATCCCTAAACGTTGTACTTCGATGGTCAATTTTTGACCAATGGGGAGTTTGTTTTCCATATTAATCACCTACCTTTTGATTATACCATGTAAAACGAAAAAAACGCCATGGATTGGCGTATTTATCGTTTTGTTTGAACGAAACGGATGGTTTCTGCGAGGGTTAAATCGAATGGTTTTAACTCAGATAACAACGCTTTTTTCATTTTTTGGTTTGAATATTTGTGGTTTTCAGTCACCACATCGATCATCTTCATAGAATACTGTTTGTTAAAACCGATGAGTTTACGAACCAACCATAAAGGGACATGCACGATGACTTTCTTTTGTTTGGTGAAGTTGCGGATGCGTTTGTATAAATCGGTGATGGATAGATTAAACCCCGATAAAATGAATTCATCGTTATAAGGTAAGAATCCACTTTGGATGATGGCTTTTGACAAGTCTTCAACATCGATAAAATTATAACCACCCGACAAAGAAAATAAAAAGCGTTTTTTAAGGACCGATTGGATCTCTTTACTGATCGGGCCAAGTTTGTAATCATTCGCGCCAATGACAGCCGTTGGATATAAAATAACCCAAGATAAACCGCTTTTGATGGTTTTTCGAACATAGAGGGTCGCTTCTTTTTTGGTATAGGCGTAGTGATCACTTGGATCGATGGTTTTAAATGTGACCGGTTCTTCGATGATACCTTCGTCTTCTTTATCGATGATATCTGCTGTAGAGATATAGACCAATCGTGCCCCACGGTCTTTACACACATCGGCCATGACTTGTGCTGTGGTTAAGTTGGCTTCCACCGACTTGTCATAATCACTGTTGTGTAAATCAATGTAACCGACCGCGTGGATGACAATATCGCCAATGCGAATCTCACGGTTTAAAAAATCAGGGTCGGTAAGGTCACCTAGCGTGACGACCACGGCTTTACCTTGAAATTGAGCGAGTGGATTTCTCGCAAGCACTTTGACTTCATAGCCTTGTTGTAGTAATGTTCGAACCACTTGATTGCCAATGTGTCCGCTTGCACCTGTGACGATAAACACCATAACACGTCCTATCTACTATCATTATAACAAAATAAGCATGTGTTGTCGCACACATGCCTATCTTTGACTATTTTTTAAGGGTCACTTCAATACGATTAACTTGATTTGGCTTCAATAACTCTGAAGGAATCCATACCCCAGCCGAACGGTATCGGTTGTTCATTGGGGTGGACGATACCACTTGTTGTTCCACTTTCACTTGATTTTCAGTACCGAAATGATAGCTGACTTGAAGCGGGTAATTGCCCATATGGTAAGAGAGTTCTAACCCATCGAGTGCTTGAGGTAGCGCTGGGTCGATCCATAAGCCTTGGTGGTACTGTTTGAAACCAAGCACATTCGATACCATTTGATTCAAATAAATGCCTGGTCCGGAAGAGTACATACGCCAACCGGCTTTGACCGGGATGAGTCCTTGGCGAACCTTTTCAAAGTCTCTTTTCGCTTCATAGCGGTCTTTAAATGCCGCGTCACTACTTGAGAAATACACATTCGATTGACGTAACATCGCGTTTGGAACCGATTGTTGAATGTCGATTGGATTGATGGTGTATAAGGCTTCAAATGCCAAGTCTGGTTCACCTAGTTTCGCCATCGCTTCGATGAAACGGATGTGGGCGTGACAATATTGAATGCCAATTTCACGACCAAAGTTCGCTGCCGTTTCTGCACGGCTGAAATAGGTCTTCAATCCACCACGATACGTGACTGCGGTATCCATCAATCTCACCCCATCTGGGTGTTTTAATACCTGCGTGATGAGGTCTTTGTATTGAACGGCTTGGTGTTTATCAATCATTTCTGAGATGATCGGGCGTTTTAAGGCGAGTAAGCGATACTTTAACCCTGTTTTTTCATCGTTCGGATGGAGTAAATAATCGATTTGATTTTGATCATTAAAAACGATGAATCCCGCAGGTACGCCAGATTTAACCATATAGGTTTCATAATCCTTTTGCATATCCTGTTTCATTTGATTCAAACGTTTCGAAATCCCTAAATGAGACAATTCAATGGATAACGTATTTAAAGCGTCAAATAACAACGCGATGGTCCAACCAGAGACCATTTTGGATGTCAAATCATGATTCGCTGGTTGTAAGGTATCGTCCCAGTCACCACCGCCATAACGGGGTAGGTGGGTATTTGGGATATAGGACGCTTCGATACAATCTAAAGTACTAACGATATGATCCAATAAAATCTTATCTTGATGGACAAAAGCGTTCTCGCGCTTTGACATGTAAGGGACACGTTCTTGTAAAATCGATAAATCTTGAGTCGCTTTCAAATAGATACCCAACGTTCTGAGTGGCCATATGATGATGTCACCATGGGATTCATGGGCTTGTATGCGGTAATAGTTGTCAAACATGAACCATTGTGGGAAATCCCCATCTTCGACAAATTGACGTCTAAATACTTTCAGTAGGATTTCTCTGACGATATCATAACGTGACGCTGCCATAAACAGTTCTGCAGGACCTTGACAGATGTCTCTGGTACCCCACGCTGCGCCATTGCTTTGTTCAAGACCATGGGGTGAACTGTAATGCACCAACCCATTATGGGTGAACCAAAAGGCAGATTCATTCAAAATGTCGAGTTTGTGTTGAAGTTTAGAGTGTTTGAGTTGAATACCAGTTAAGCTTTCAATGAATTGATTGAACTTCTTTTGAGATGATTTTACATCAATAATAACATCTTTAAATGTATCGAATGTCCCGTCGATATAGAATTCAAACGCCTCTTTTTGTGTGTACTCAAACGTAATCACACCAAAATTAGATAAGGCTTCGTTTTGACTCAACATCGTTTCGGATAAATCGATATCGGATACACGGTAACGGTATTTTAAGGTTGGATAATGATCATGAATGAACCCATTTAGGGTTGTATCTATAGTAATCTCGTGTGGTTGAATAAAGAGTGGGATATTCACTTCATATTCCTGCGGATGCATCACCAATGCTTGGGTGACGGTGAGGTCATAGAGGTGTCCTGAAAGGGATTTAAATGACACTTTTTGTGATAGTTCATCCTTATCGGCGGATACCATCACTTCTAAGGTATCGTTCTCTAAGACGTAAACCCATTTACAAAAGTTAATGCCGATTTCATAATAGGATGGCATCGTCAATAAATGATTTCTACCCTCTTTTTTAAGATAAATACGCATACCTGACAACTTATCTACGTTTAAGAAGTTTCTGACTACCCCGAGTAATTTATGGAAATTGGTATTGCCCAACACCACGTGTGAGGCGAACACACCATACATGAAATTGGTTTGAGCCATGATGTTTTCTGACACATGTAACATATCCCCGTGGATAATCATGTGTCCGTGCGGTCTTTCTACCAAGAGTTCTTTGGCTTGAGAGACCACATGGGTATGTTCATCTGTAAAGAACGATAATAATTGATCCTTATGTTCTATATGAGATTGGTTTGGATATAACGCTTTAAGTGTTTTTTCATCCACCGGTTTACCAACGATCACATCTTCATTGTACAAGAATGGTTTCAAACGTTTGGGTTGAGTCAAACGATACATCGTCTTAATAAAGTTATATGTATCTAAAACGGCGAATTTTTGGGAAACAATGCCTTCATGGAGCGGTTTATAATAACCATAGAAAACCACCGAGGTCGGTTGATTGAGCTTGAGTGGTTCGGACTGAAGGGTAATATATGGAAACTCATATTGGTAGTTTTCATTCGCTAATTTGGGTTCAAACAACGCTTTTGGTTCGTTCGTTAATTTATAAGACAAACCAAAGAATTGTGTCCCGTCGGTGACGAAACCAACGTTTTTAGTCAATGACCCTATTTGTAAAACTTGGGTATCCCCTTGGTTTTGTCTAGAACAAATGGTGTAACCAAATTGGTCCTTAAAGGCTTGGTGGTCAATGTATTGTGCTGTATAAGCTTCAGATGCGAGGACAGAACCGGTAGAAGCGATGCCCACATCTTGACCATAGAATAAATCATAGACCCCATCTAAGGTCTTTTTGCCCAATAACACATCGTAGACCCACGCGTGGCCATGAAGTGATAATACCACTTGATAATCGATACCAAATGCTTGTCCTTGATAGACCGCTTGGTTACCAACAATCTCAAATGCGGCATTCGATTGGATGCCTAACAGTTTTTTATAACTATACTTCCCATCATGAAAACGTCTTAAGTATAAGTTAGAAACCGACCCATCTAAGAGATTCCCACGCAATAAATTGATTTGATTGTGGTGATACCTAATTCGAAATAAATCGCCGCTTTCTAGCAATTCAAAAACGAGATCGTTACTCGATAACAAATGTTTTTTAATGTCCATTTTTAGTTGCATATCATAACCCCCTAGACACGTGTGATGTCGGCTTTAAGTATGTGATTGGATGCATTTCCGACTTGAATGCTGAATCTGCCTGGATCGGCGTAAACGGATAAATCGCTGTGAACATAGACCAAATCTTGTTCTGAAATGGTAAAGGATACCTCTACTTTTTCATGGGCTTTTACCCACACTTTTTTGAATTGTTTTAATTCTTGAACAGGTCTAGATACTTCTGCACTGTAATCTCGGATGTAGAGTTGTACCGTTTCGTACCCATCGATATGGGATGTATTTTCAACATCGACTGTAACAGTAATGGTGTCTTTTTTTGTCATCTGTTGAGCAGAAAGTGCTAAATTGGTTACCTTAAATGAACTATAGGATAACCCATACCCAAATGGATATAACGGGTTATTTTGTTCATCTAAATAAAAGGATGTGAATGGGTTCCCATCATTTTTAAATGGTCTACCTGTATTCAAATGGTTGTAATAAATCGGTACTTGACCCACATGTCTTGGGTAACTCATGGTGAGTTTACCTGATGGGTTATTCAAACCAAATAATGTTTCCGTGATGGCTTGTTGAGACATGGTCCCTAAGAAGAATGTATCTAAGATGGCACTGACTTTTGATTCAACCTGGGTAAGTACCAGTGGTCTACCATGGAATAAAACCAAGACCACTTGCTTGCCTAACTGATATAAAGCATCGATTAATGCTTCATCTTGTGGTTTTAAGGTGATATTGACCTTGGAATGGGCTTCACCCGATTCAATCTTGTGTTCACCGACCGCGACCACGACAACATCGGCGTCTAATAAACCAGCATATTCTGTTTCAGATAAGTTAGAAAGCGTATTTTGATTTGAAATTAAGATGGGTTTAGCATACTCGGATATCGCTTCATGTAGCGGTATACAGTCTTCATGTCGGCCGTGCCAATGCCACGGACCAATGGTATCGGTTAAAGTAACGTATTCCCCCATCAAAGCGATTCTTTGGGTCTTTTTGAGTGGTAAAATACCATCATTTTTGAGTAAAACCATCGATTCTCTCGCCACTTCTAAAGCGACTTTCTTATTTTCATCGGATAAAACAAATGTCTTTTCTTTGATTTCATCCGCACCTTTGAATGGGTCTTCAAATAACCCTAAATCTTGTTTGAGTTTGAGTACGCGATAAACAGCGTCATCCAACAAAGCCATCGGAACTTCATTCGATTCAATGAGTGATTTGAGGTTTAAGACATAAGATGAGGTGGCCATTTCGATGTCTAATCCGCCCAAAATCGCTTTTTTAGCAGCATCACGGTCATTTTCTGACGTGCCGTGTTCGATGGTTTGTCGTAAGGAATCATAATCCGAAATGACCACACCATCGAATTGCCAATCTTGTTTTAAAACATCTCTTAAAAGGTATTTGTTTTGAGTGGCCGGGATGCCTTCGACAATATTGAATGAGGTCATCACCAAACGGGCACCAGCTTCTACCGCTGCTTTATAACCAGACATATAGTATTGGTGTAAGTTTAAACGAGACAGATCGACTGTATTATAATCACGACCTGCTTCACTCGCACCGTAAGCGGCGAAGTGTTTCACACAGCTTGCTAAATTGCCGACTTTGTCAATGCCGTCGTGTTGATAGCCTTCGACCATCGCTTTCGCATACACTTGATTTAAATATGGGTCTTCACCAAAGCCTTCAACGACCCTACCCCAACGTGGGTCTCGGGACAAATCGGCCATAGGTGAGAATGTTACGTGGATGCCTGCGGTTTGTGCTTCTAAGGCTGAAATACGAGCCGCTTTTTTAACCAATGAAGGGTTAAAGGAAGCGGCCATGGCGAGGGGTACTGGGAATATGGTTTTATAGCCATGAATGATATCCGCCATAAAAATGAGCGGTATTTTGTGTCTGCTTTTTTCTAAGTATGCTTGTTGAACGCGTTTCATTTCGGAAGCATTGCCAATCCCTAAAACAGACCCTGATAAAAACACTTCCGATTCTTTTAATCCCAACGCTTGGATGGGGCCATACACTTCTTTTTTCAAATCACCGATGAAGAAAAAGGGTGCCAGTTGCATCAACTGTCCGATTTTTTCTTCGATGGTGAGGTTGTTCATCACAGTATCAATGGATATCATTTCAATCCCTCTTCTCATAAAATATGGTGGCGTAATATGGTTTTAATGTATTGTGTTCGTTTGCGTTTGTAAGTAATATGTCTAAATTGTCTACCTTAATTGGGTTTTCGATATTCGCACTGGTCCAGTTACAGACCACCAAAACACGTTCTTTAGGTGTGGTGCGTTCATAGATGAATAGGTTAGGGTTTTGATCCTCTAATAAGCGGAAATCACCATCGGTAAATACATCATATTGTTTACGCAACTTGAGTAATGTTTTTAAATAAGACAAAATGCCATTGGGGTCTTTTGAATCCAAATCACGATTGATCCAAATGTGATTTGGATTGACTTTTAGCCAAGGGGTTACCGTTGAGAAACCACCGTAGGCTGAATCATTCCACTGCATCGGCGTTCTAGAGTTGTCTCTGCCTTTCGCGTAAATCGAGTTCATAATATCGGCTTCAGGCCAGCCTTTGGTCTTTAATTCTTGATAAATATTTTTGGTTTCGATGTCACGGTAATCTTCGATCGGTAATTGAATACCGGTCATACCAAACTCTTCACCTTGATAAATGTAAGGTGTGCCCTTCATACCGAATAACAACGTGAATAACATTTTCGCGCTGTCCTTACGGTAAGGCTCTTTGGGATTCCCATAGCGGGATACCGCCCTTGGTTGGTCATGGTTCGACCAAAATAAGCTGGCCCAACCTTGTTGTTTAAAGAGCTGTTGGGTATGGTTTAAGGTTTGTTTTAAAGCGATTAAATCGAGTTTTTTTAGCACCCATTTGCCTTGACCTTGAACTTCATCCAATGCGATGTGGTCAAACTGAAATACCATATCGAGGGCTTTTTGATTGGCTGTGATTTCGTTGGCTCGCTTCAATGAGATGCCAGGCATTTCGCCCACGGTAAAGACATCTTTCCCTTTAAAACATTGTTCATAGAGTTCATCTAAATACGCTTCAAGGTAAGGTCCATCAGCGAGTTGTTTTTGATGGACATCTTTGCCAATCAAGTCAATGACATCGAGTCTAAAGCCATCAAACCCTAAATTCAACCAGTAGTTAATCATCTGATAGATTTCTTGTCTCAATCGAGGGTTTTGCCAATTCAAATCGGGTTGTTTTACACTGAATAAGTGAAAATAATACTCGTTCAAATGAGGTACAAATTGCCAAGCAGACCCACTAAACACAGAAGTGATGTCGGATGGTTTTTCAGACCAAATATAATAATCATAATATGGATTATCTTTACCTTTAAGGGCTTCTTTGAACCACACATGTTCATCCGAGGTATGATTCAACACCAAATCCATGATGACTTTCAAACCTTTTTGATGGGCAGTGGTTAAAAGCACCATGAGGTCTGCTTTTGACCCAAACATCGGGTTGATTTGGTAATAATCTGAAATATCATAGCCGTTGTCATCCATCGGTGATTGATACACTGGTGATAACCAAATGACATCGATACCCAAGTCTCTTAGGTAATCGAGTTCAGAGGTAATGCCATTGATATCTCCAATGCCATCGTGATTGGTATCTTTAAAAGAGAGTGGATAGATTTGATAGACTACTGCTTTTCGATTTTTTTCCATCCCAATACCCCCATTCCGGTTTGAATGATTGGATGACTCATGTATGCATTCTGGACATCTTTGGTTAAATAGGCATTTGCCATCAATAACTCTAACCCTTTATCCAAGGCATAATCTCTGGTTGAAATCCAAGGTTCTTTTTCGAAGTTGTAAGAACCCACCAAACCATACTTACCCCAAAACTCAGGTTGATTCGCCATATGTTTAATGGCTGGTAAGCAAATCTCTTTCGCAAACGGTAAACTGCCTACCATCGCTGAGGGTGAAATGGTCCCGTTGGTGTAGTATTTGCCCAACATATTTGGCAATGCATTCGCAACATAATACCCACTCGGTGTATAACCCGCGGTTAAGCCAAAGCTGTATTTATTGAATGTTTTAAATGCTTTTTGGTGTCTTAAACAAAAGGCACGGTGTGCATAGGTCGCGTTTCTGGCGTTATTGAACCAAGAAATCCCTTGACGGTCTACAACATCCTTCAAATCCAACCAGGCCAGTGGAAATTGATATACAAACAAGGTATTGCCTGGCGTGATGATGAATCGGTGTTTTTGATACGATTTATAGATACGGTCAAAGCCTTCATATAAAGCATTCGACAGGTTGTGGTCTTTGTGAAGTCCAGCGATCATGACATACATCATGAGTTGTTCTGCAAACATCCCCCAGTGGTGGATGAATCCGGGTCTACCATGGACATAATCCCCATCCTTATCGGGATTGTAGGCCATGTATAACCTTGGTTTACCTTCATGGGTATGCACCAACATATCAAAATCGATACGATGAATGATGTCATACGCCAATTGGTGAATGGTGTCGTCTTTAAAATACGCATCTACTGTGATGACACCGTTTAATGCGAGGGCGGTGTCGATCGTCGAATACTCACAATGACCGAGTCGTTGTGCGGTATGGATATCGACGAAGTGTGCGAAAAAACCTTGATAGTGACTCACATGGTCTCTTAAGGTAATCAATGTTTGAATGACTTTCTGTCTCGCATCCTCATAAGTCATATACTGATTCGCTACCCCAACCACATAAGCAGAAAGGGTAAATCCAACGGAAGCGATGGATGCGACATGGGGTTTTTCGGTATGATCAACGGTCATACCAAACCCAGGTTCTGATTTATAATTCGTTTCGCCCATGAAAAAATCAAAGGCCGTTTTTTGTATGTGCTCGATGAGCATTTGGTTCGTCATAGTCCACTCCTGGTTAAATTGAAACGTTTAACCTCATCTATTTTACCCCATTTTCCTAGGGTTTTCAACCGAAACCCTAGGATAAAAGGGGTGATTTTTTTTATGCGTTTACTTTGGTAAAACCTAGGTTTTCTAAACCCACTTGGATATAATCGATTTCCATATGGATTTTCCATACCATGCCAGACATGTAGTTTTCTAACATGACAATCGAAATCCCTTTATCGATGCCAATGATGTCATTGGCGAACCATCCATTGACGCCAACACTCAGGTTATATGAATCTTTAAATCCATACTTACTGAAATAAGATGGGAACGTACGATAGTTTTTCATCGCTGCGATGGCTTCTGCGGGTTTAAAGACAATGGATCCAATCGCGCCATAGGCAGGCACTGTGCCGTCATTGAAATGGGCATTACCTGAAGATGGTCCACTACCATAGTTGCCTTTATAGCCGTTTGGACCGTCAGCCGCTGACATCCCCCAAGAGTTTGCGTTGATGCCTTCATACAGTGGGGTTAATGTCTTTGCGTATGCGATGGCTGCTTCGGTTGCGTGAACGCTATTGGTAAACCAGTTAAAACCTTGCGCATCGTTATATTGAGCAAAATCGATCCATGCGTGTGAATATTGGTGTGTGAATAAGCTACCGGTATGGGTCGAATAGAACGCACCATACTCAGGGGTAGCGGAGTGTAAGGTTGATGATAACTTCATACGATTATAAGCACTCTTACCCACTGGGAAAGTTGGGCTACCCGCTGCCAATACATACAACATCAACTGTTCGGCATAGCCGCCCCAATGCCCTTCAAAACCACGTTCAGGCCAATACCCCATATAGAAACGGCTTTGGCTGGCATCGTAATACCAGTTCCACTCAATCGCTTCATAGAGTTCTCTCGATAACTTTTCGGTTCTACCACCAAAGAAACGACCCGCAGTCAGTGCCCCATTGATGAATAAAGCGGTATCGATGATCGATACTTCACTTTCCCATACACGTGCCCCTGTTTGCATGTCCATGAAGTGGAAAAAGAACCCATGACGTCTATCTAAATTGCTCATAGAAACAAGTGTTTGATAGGCACGTTCTTCGCCTTCTTCTCTCGTGATAAAGCCATTTTCAACCCCAATCGGAATCGCGGTTAATCCGAAACCTACAGAGGCGATGGATGCCACAGTACCGATTTGATTGGTATTTGTATGGAAACGGTCAGGAATGAGACCATACCCTGCTTGTGCCGTGTTGGTATTTTGGGTTTCCCAAAAGAAATCAAAAGCGAGTTCAAGTTCTTCTAAGACCACTGGATCGACATCTTGTTTAACTTCTGTACGGTAAGACTTGGTATTGATTGGGAAAGGGTCTTGACTGCCCCCACCACACCCGAATAAACCGGTTAAAAACAATAAACCTAAAACGATGAATGCTAATTTTTTCATAACTATTCTCCTGTGATGCCGGTCTTTTCGACGCCTTCAACAAACCAACGTTGCATGGTGAAGTAGACGATGATCATCGGCAAGATGATGAGTAAGGTCGCCGCTAAGCGGACGCCTTCATTGAGCATAACTAAGTTTTGATTGCCCCCGGATACCGCTTGGTATTCAGAGACGAAATTCGCTAACTTAAGCTGTAAATTGGCATTGCTAGAGTCTAGGAATAAACTTGAAATATAGGTTTCATTCCAATACCATACCAAACCAAACAAGAAACTGGTGATGTAAGCTGGTACCGATAGAGGTACCGCCATTTTAAAGAAGATATACCCTTGGCTTGCCCCATCGATTTCAGCCGCTTCATTCAATGATTTCGGAATCATTCTAAAGAATTGATAGAAAATCAAAATGAAAATCGCGGAATTCAACCCCTGACCAAACAATGCCGGTAGGATGATGGAAAATGGGGTTCTGTATAGGTAGAGTCTAAAGAACATAACATACCTTGGAATCATATACACTTGTGGTGGAATGATGAAGGTGAGTAAGACCAAGACCAACCATACTTTTTTAAACTTAAAGTTGAATGTTGCGAACCCATAGCCAATGAGTGAGGTCACAGCCGTTTGAATCAACGCGGGTAACAAGGTGACCAACAAACTCTTATAAAAGGTACTAAAGTAGTTCAAAACCCTGAATGCACTTTGATAGTTGCCCATGAAAAACTCCGATGGAATCCAATTGATCATCGGATTGATGATATCACTTTGGCTCTTTAAACTATTCGAAATCATGTACAACATCGGATACAAATAGACAAAACCAATCGATATCAACAATACATAAATCGCTACTTTAAAGATCATCCCATCGGTAAAATGACGGCCGAGGAAGAATTTTTGTATGGTCGCTTTACGGTTTTGCATACTTAAGTCCTCCTTCTACTGTTCTTGGTTCTAAACAGGAACGCCACTAAACCAATCGTGATGAATACGACCAAAGCGTATAACCATGCCATCGCGGAAGCCATACCAAATCCAGTTACGGTATTAAACATATTGGATTTGATGGATAGAATGACTTTATTTTCTGAGAATGTGGTTAACAGCACAATGGTATAAATTGTATTGACAAAAATGAGACTCGATAGCGATGGCATCGTGATCTTCCAAAAGGATTGCCACGGACCAGCACCGTCGATTTGCGCTGCTTCATAGATTTGACCATCGATTTTTTGAAGACCAGCGATGAAAATCAAGATTTGAACCCCACTGAACCAAAAGATGATGATGATTTGTGAAAACAAATCGACAATCGGTTTGGCAAGTCCAGGGTTTAATGTCGATTCGATGATGGTGATGAACCCATACGAATCAAAAATATTGGTGCCCCCAGCCCCTTGAGATATGAGTTCATTGATGACTGGACCGGATGAGATGATGACAGGTAAGAAGAAAATCGATCGGAAAATACCTCTGCCTTTGATTTTTTGATTGAGTAGTAACGCAATCAAAATAGAAAATACCACGATGACTGGGATTTGTAAAACCATTTGTTGTAAGAATGCTGTTAAGGATTCCACAAAGACAAACCCTTGTTCAATTTGGAATATCTTTAAGTAATTATCAAACCCAACGAAGGTGGTTCTAATGCCATCAGCGGTAAATCTGACGTCATTTAAACTGTAGAAAATAGATGTCAGTAATGGGTAAACCATGAAAATGAGGAAACCCAGTACCCATATACCAATGAAAGTGTACCCATAAATGTTTTCACGGGTAGCTCGTGTCATCGGTTTTTTCATAGGACACCTCCCATGGTTTGTGACAAGATGATCCCTTGTTTGACCACGATATAGTTCTTTGGTAAAACCACTCGACCATCGGCGATGACCATTTGGTCTAAATAGTTCACATAAATGGTGGTGTCGTCTTCGTAGACCACTTTAACCACGCCTTCTTGTAAAACCGTTCTCGACTCGATGGTTTGACCTTGAACAAAGGATAATGCGCCATTGACGAACGCATAATACGTTTCAATCGCTGGTTTAAGGTCTGTAAATCTTGATGTATAAATGTGTCTTAAAGCGGTATCTTGTAAATTTTTAGAGGAAGCTTCTGTGACGATAAAGGATAAATTTACACCATAATCGATGCTTCTTAAGAGTTGGTCTCTCGCGTAATCATAGAAATTGGCGTTTGAACCAAATAAGTCCATCGATCCTTTTAAGACGATTGGGATAAATGGTACGGTATCACTAAAGGATAAATATTGAGATGAATACATTGGTAAGTCGAAATAAGCGTCCATTTGTCCCCAAAGGTAAGCATACGCATCATACAAAGCTGTTTTCATCGTAGCCTCACTTAACAGGGTTTGGAATATTTCAATGGATTGTCCTAAACTCACGCCTGTGCCATAATCGGCATATAAGGTATTGCCTAAAGAATGTACTGCCAAACCATCGACATCATATTTCGATAATCGTCGTTCAGTAGCCTCGAAACTCGATGTTACTTTTGAATGTTTGAGTAAAAAGCGATTGTGGTCTATTTCAACAAAACGATAGCTTTGTTCATTGATTTTCTTGGCCAAATCGGTGAACCCTTGATAGTCTCCCGAACGGCTACTGGCTTTGACTGCGTCCGTAACAAAATAGAGGGCTGCTACTTGTGCTTTTAAGGCTTCAATATCTTTCGCTGAACCCAAACGATTGGATAGACCGCCATAGGTTGGACCATCCCATGCTGCACCGGTATTGGTAAACCCATCGTAAGCGACCATGATGTTGTCCATCGTTAAGGATTCAATCATCGTTCTTAGCGCGTTTAACTTGGTCATGACGATGGTATCAGAAAATAGAATACCATCTTTTTTGACCAATCCAATCGATTCGAGTTTGAGTGGAGAATTACCAACACTTGGGTTTTGTCGAGTTAATTGGTTACTTGAAATCAACTGTTCACGATACGCTTTTGCCATCCCAACATAACTTGCATCCTCATTCACAAGCATTTGATACTTGATTTTAATGTCAATCGGATTACGATTTTCCTGCATGAGGGTGATGACATTACCTGCTTTATCGATCGGTTGATTGTAAATACGACGATAGATAAATTCAGTAAATATCGCGTTATACGGCGTCAAATTGCCGGCGTAGTTGATGGTTAAAACCCCATTTTCTGCACCAGATTCGATGGTTGCGAACATCGCATTTTGTTCTATGCCATGGACAAAACCAAACACAGGGGCGTACAATTGGGTCCCTTCAGAAATCATACGATTTAAATCCGATTCTGTATTGAAGGATAAATTCGGTGAATAAAATTCTTTTGAGTATGGATTGGTGGTTGCTGCTTTCGGGTATCTGACCAATGCACCTACGCCATCTGGAACAAACATATACCCAGGGATGGTATCTTCTTTAACTGCCCCTAAGTAAGGGTACACATAGAGGGACGCGATTTTGAAACTACCCGATTCAACAATCGATTCATTGGGGATTTCAACGACGATGCCTTCACTTAAAAATTGCACTTTCAAGGTGATAGCGATTCTCGATATCCCAAAACGAATGGTAGACTCAAACCCATTATCGATGATTCGGGTGGTTTTAGAGGTATTTTCGGAAAGAATAAACTCTTCTGTTCTCGCATTATTTGCCGTATTGGTGTTATAAGAGTAAATATGAATCGCACTTCTCACACGGCGTTGCCAATTATTAGACAAACCTGAGGTGGTGTAATCAATGGTACTTGAGAACATATAACCACGTTCGTTTTCAATCATGAATGACAATGAACTCATGTCCAGATAGACATTACCTAATTCGGTTGGAATCACGGTATGCTCAGGGTCAACAGTATAAGGGCTAGTGACTGCCGTTAAATCATCGACTTGGGTGTATCGATTCGAGGACACATAATCGGTGATTTGTGAGAAACTTGGGAGTGGTTGATCTGCCGAAGTCAAAATCGCACTATCAATCGCGACTTTCACGCCCAAACCCAATGCGAGGATGGATATCAAAATCCATATTTTAATACGGATGTGTCTAAACACGGTAGATCACCTCCTTAATGATCGAAACAACGAAGTCCCACACTTGACCGATGAAAGCGTAGATAAGTAATCCCATCAAAACCAAAATCAGCATACCAAAGAGAATCAATAATATACTCTTGATAGTTTCTAATAAGGTGTAGTTATGGACTTCTTTTAAAGTATAAATGAATAGGAAAATCGTGTAATAGAAAACCACTTGATGGTAGAACGAATAAATAAATGCTTCGTTATACGTTAGAAAGTGCGACAATATCGTCATGACTGGAATGAATATAATGAATGGAATCAGGGCGTAAGATGACATCACAAAGACGTCTTTAAAACGACCTTCACCATCCGAGAATGTGGAAACCAAATAGTTCACAACGACATATAAACCAAAGACGGTCAGTACCAAACTGAGTTCTTGAATGAGGTTGCCGACAAAATGATTTCTAAACAGGAATCCCGATAAGTAAGTATCGGATAGATAAACGATGATGAATCCTAAAAGGATGAGTGACCCACTCAAATAACCACCTTTGTTTTCCCGTTTCACATAATAGACTAAGTCAGCGGGTTTCTTAAATATGTTTTTGGTCAAACGAATTTGAGAAACCACTCGGTAGGATTTAAAGGTATTCACTTTATCTTGAATGGTTGAATAGAATGGCAAATACTCAACACTTCTTCTTGAAACCTTATATACCACCCATAATCCAAGACCAACCAGTACCCAAGTCACCAAATAATTCTGAATGGCGACATTACGGATTTCCCAATACGCATTCGAATAACCCGCCAAATCTTTGGCTTCAAAGAATGCATCTAAGGCATCTTCAAAGTTACCTTCTTTGACCAAGGCTTCACCCAAAGCGGCGTGCGCTAACGCAAACCCGGTATTTTGTCTTAAAATTTCTTCCCAGATGGGTTTGGATTCTAAGTACTTACCATCGTTGTATAGGGTAACCGCGGTATGCACTAAATCCACGAACACAGTTCTTTGGTATATTTGAATGTTGTTGTAAATACGGTCTAATACATAAAGATTCCCTGCCTCATCGGTTGTAATACCCGATGGGGTATTGGTTAGACCGAGGGTTTGTTTCATGGAACTATCTTTGGTATTGAATTGGAATAACAATCGTCCATTGGCGTCATATTCGTATATATCGCCTGTGGTCGATACCATATAGATATAGTTTTCATTGTTCATCCAAATGTCAGCCAAAGCTGTATTTGGATACAATGTATCCGATAACAGTGTATTCACTCCGGAAATATTCAAACGCTTAAACGATTGACTGAAATTGATGTTGGTGGTTAAAATAGACCCCTTTTGACCGAGTGCCACATTGGTTGGTGATGGGGGTAGAGAGGATGCTAAATCAGAATCTTTAACGAATAAATTGTATAAAAACTTTCGGAAACTGATGGTAACACTGTTGATTCCTAAGTAACCGACAAACTCACCCGCGTAGTTGAGTTGAATGATCCCTGAGGTAGACCCTTCACCAACGACGTAAATGGCGTCATTTGAACCAACCACGACTTTGGTCGGCAAGAACGCATTGTTCGCACCAAAGATTGGAGAAGTTGGTTTGGTGATACGGGTATGAATGGTTTTCGTATTGAGATCTAAAATGAACACCGTTCGCGCATCTTTATCTGCAACATACATCGATTGCCCATCGACAAATACCCCGGTTGGGGTGACGAATTCTGGGGATTCAAACGTATCGATGAGTGTCCCATCGAGTTCAACCCATAAAATGCGTTTGTTGCCGGTATCAGCGATATACAGTTGATTGTTTTTATGATAGATATCTTGTGGGTTTTTAAGATTTAAATCGCTCAATGTGCCCACAGGGATATAAGCGGTTTGGGTCTGAACCAAACGGTTGTATTCGCCCAAAGTATAGGTATTGTAGGGAATCCCAGTGGTTGCTTGAGAGGCTTTGGTTTGGATGGTCGAAAACAGGAATCCAAACCCTAGTAAGATACACATCAATCCAATGATTTTTTTCATGATGACCTCCTACTTAATCCCAGAGTGTGCCATGGTATTCATGACTTTACTCTGTAGGAAAATGAAGATGATTAAATTGGGCAAGAACATGATTAAGCTGGCTGCCGCACTCATTCCTATCCCAACCACTTGGTTGGATGCGGATGAGAGGGTAGACATGTAATAAGCGAATGTTCTTAAACTGTCGGAATTGATGTAGGTTGCAGAAACATCGGCGTTATTCCAAACCGATTGGAAGGATAAAATCGCGATGGTCGCGAGCGCTGGTTTGATGAGTGGTAAAATGATCTTCAAGTAAATGGTGAAATGATTTGCACCGTCAATTTTAGCTGCTTCTATCAGTTCATTGGGAATTTGGTCGATAAATTGCTTAATCAAGAATAACCCAATCGGTACTGCTAGCGCTGGAATGATGTGCACCCAGAAGGTATCCACTAAACCAAAACTTTCGGTGATGATGTATCTAGGAATGATGACGGCTGTACCAACAAACATCATCGCGATGGTATTGATTTCAGAAAGCACTTTATTGATATGAAATTTCATTTTAGATAAAGCATAACCGGTGATACTACTGAGAAATATTGATAAGAAAACAACCAATAAGGTAATCACAATCGAATTAAATAAGTATCTCGATACAGGAATTCCTGTGGTGGTGGACGCTTGGAAGAGTTCAATGAAGTTATCCCAAGTCGGTCTTTGAACAAAGAACCTTGGTGGGTATTCAATGAGTTCATCAAACGGTTTAAACGCATGGTTAAAAATGTATGCTAGCGGCAGTACCATGACTGCCGCAAATGGCAACACAAAGAGTAAATAGGGCAATTGTGATAGATGAAATTTATCGGGATTGGTTCTAATGGCTTGAAATTTTGACATTTGTATCACCTAGTCCCTTTCTCCAAATAATCTGTACGCAATCTTGCTAAAGAAATAGATCAATAAGAGTAACGCTACCGATAGTGCTGCTGCGTAACCCATATCGTATCGAATGAATCCGAAGTCTTCAATGTGGTTGACAATCAAAGACCCCGCATAGTTCGGTGTTGGGTTACTACCGGATAGTTGAACCCCAATAGCGCCGGTTGAAAATGCTGTAACAATCGCCATAACAGCACCAAACAACATCTGCGGTTTCATCGAAGGAATCGTGATGTGGATGACTTCTTGGAATCGGTTTTTGACCCCATCTAAATAAGCGGCTTCATAGAGTTCTTTATCGACATTTAAAATACCGGCAAGCATCGCTAAGAACCCAACCCCCATGGACCCCCAAAGGGTGACCAATACCATGATGGTGAATAAGTATTGAGGGGATTGTAAGAACGCAATCGGTTCAACGATTAAACCTAGCTCTAATAGAATGTAGTTTAAATACCCACTCGAGTCTCCCGCAAAGAAAACTTTCCAAATGACACTCATGGTAACCCCAGCCGTTAACGATGGGGTGTATAAAATCACGGCTAAAATGGTTCTTAAACGGTGCGGTAACTGCGCTAAACACCACGCTAAAACGAAGGATAATACATACCCACCAGGTCCAACCAAAATAGAGAATTTAATGGTGTTGGATAGGATATACTTCATGAATTCTTCGTCGCTGGTCAGTAAATAAATATAGTTATTCATCCCGATGGGTTTCGGTGAACTGACCAAATCATAGGTTGTAAATGACAACAGAATCGCGAGTAAAATAGGGACTACAATGAAGACAATGAATAACAGGGTATACGGTAAAGCGAACAAATAAGCCGCTTTATCGTCCTGTTTGAATTGTCGTTTTTCTGTTTGGATGAATTGTTGAAGTTTATTCATGGTCATTCACCCACCCTTCGACGATACTTCGATTTGGTATGATGAATGGTTTAATGGATTCTCCCCTTGAATTGATATAACCAAACTCCAACATCTTTCGACTGATTTCTTTATTCATCTTGAGAATGCTGTCGGTCATGGTACTTCTCAAATTGGCATCATAAAAGACCACACTGTTTAGGGTATTGGACAATTCACG
>DJWH01000069.1:0-882 GCA_002441525.1 Acholeplasmataceae bacterium UBA6235
CTCACGGTTGAATGGATTGGTTGATCGAAAAAGCCACCGTGTCTTGTACCAATAAGTTCGCCTACTTTAACATATTGTCCATCGATAACACAGGATTCGCCGGCTGGGCAGCGTAAATCTGTGGTCGGAAAATATAAGTATTCTGCTTCTAGGTAGTGACTGACTGGCTGATTCTTTCTTTCTTTTTTCCCATCGGGAATGTGTCTTGTTTTCTCAATCATTTACTTCACCCCTTCATTATAATGACTGATAAATCGGAAATCGATTCATCAATGAAATGACAGACTCTTTTACTTCGTTTAATACTTCTAAATTCTGATAACCTCTTAATGCTTTATCCATTAAAATGGCTACTTGTTCGATGTCTGATTCTTTTAACCCACGGGTAGTGACTGCAGGTGTCCCTAAACGGATCCCTGAAGTGACCATTGGTTTTTCTGGGTCAAATGGAATGTTGTTTTTGTTGCAGGTAATGTTGACTGAAGATAGGATATCTGCAGCTTGTTTACCGGTCATACCAATGGATGCTTTGACATCGACGAGCATCAAATGGTTGTCTGTTCCGCCTGAAACGATGCGATAACCTAAGCTTTGAAGTTTATTGGCTAACGCTTGAGCGTTTTTGACGACTTGTTGTTGATACGTGATGAAACTTGGGTCTAAAGCTTCATAGAATGCGGTTGCTTTGGCAGCAATCACATGCATGAGTGGGCCACCTTGAATACCAGGGAAGACTTCTTTATCTATCTTCTTGGCTAACTCAGGATCGTTGGTTAATATGATACCGCCCCTTGGACCTCTTAGGGTTTTATGGGTTGTGGATGTCACTGCATGTGCATATGGCATCGGATTTGGATGAACCCCTGCCGCAATCAATCCAGC
>DJWH01000069.1:902-3547 GCA_002441525.1 Acholeplasmataceae bacterium UBA6235
ATGATGAGTTGTGGTTGTTCTCTTTTCGCAATCTCTAAGATTTGATCGTAATTGAGTGTTTCCGTTTCCCGGTCAACCCCGTAGGTTGTCCCCACATAATCCATCCCTGAAAATGAGAGTTTGTAGCCATGGGTGAGGTGTCCACCATCGGATAAACCCAACCCAAGGATCTTATCGCCTGGTTTAATTAACGCACGAATCGCCGCCATATTGGCTTGAGATCCAGAATGTGGTTGGACGTTGGCATATTGGGCATGGAACACTTGTTTGACGCGTTCAATGGCTAAAGTTTCAACCACGTCCACATGTTCACAGCCTGAATAATATCGTTTACCTGGATAACCTTCCGCATACTTATTGGTTAGTACAGACCCTTGTAAACGAAGGATGGCTTCCGAAACAAAGTTTTCTGAAGCGATGAGTTCAATGTGTTCTTCTTGTCTTTGTTGTTCAAGACGAATGGCTTCTAATACGGCTGTATCTTTTAGCATAAGTTCCCTCTCATAAGCACGGTTATTATATCATAATAAGGTTTGGATGATACCCCTTATTTTTGCTTGATATATACTTTGAGTGCTTGTGTATCAAAGTAAATTTGTTCGTCTAATGCGGTTGGCATGTTCTTACCAACATAGTCAGCGCGGATTGGTAGTTCACGATGTCCACGGTCTACCAATACGGCAAGTTCGATTCTAGCAGCTCTGCCTATATCCAATACCGCATCGAGTGCGGCACGTGCACTCCGACCTGTAAATAAGACATCATCGACTAAGATGACTTCTTTTTTTTCAGCCTCTGCGTATAACTTATCTGAGGCTTGTTTTTTATCATCATCGCGATACGCGGTGATGTCGATTTCATAGATTGGAATGGCTTTACCAGTAAACTCCTGAATGTAAGCACCTATCATGTGTGCGATTGGTGTGCCTTTGGTTTTAATCCCCATCAAAACGACATGGTCTAAGGTCACATGACGTTCTATGATTTCATGCGAGATTCGTTTGAGTGTTTTTGAAACTTGTAGCGAATCCATCAATTCTTTCACATTATCACCTTGTAATATTATATATTAGGTCTGTCAAATAATCTACCTAAACCATAATAAAACGACGAAAAACAGCATCTTTTTTAGAATGTTTCTTCGAAGTTGGTGCATTTTACTTTACAAATGATGGAGAATCTATCAATATCAAAAAAAATACCCACAGAAGTGGGTAATTTGTGTTGTCTCTTTATTTGATGTTATGATAAACAGCTTGAACATCATCCAATTCATCTAGCATATCTAATAAGCGTTGGAATTGTTCTTGTTCTTTTTCATCGGATAGTTCTGTCGCTGCTAATGGTAACCATTTGATTTCGTCTTCTTCGAATTCAAGGTCTGGCATCGCATTTTTTAACGCGGTTCTAACTTCACTATAGGCGGTTGGTTCAGCATATAATGTGATGTATTCATCATCGACTTCGTAGTCTGAAACGTCGACTCCAGCATCTAGTAATACCATTAAAACTTCATCTTCAGTGCCTTTGAATGTGAACACGGATTTGGATTCAAACATGTGTAATACGGAACCCATTTTTCCGCCTGTTTTGTTAAAACATGTCTTCACTTCAGCAACCGTTCTATTGACGTTGTCTGTTAAACATTCCACAACCAATTGGGATGCGCCAGGTCCGAAACCTTCATAACGTGCACCAATGTAGTTATCTTCAGAACCACCTTTGGCTTTTTCAATCGCTCTATGAATGACGTCGGCAGACACTTGGTCTTTCTTCGCTTTTTCAATGACTCTCTTTAAAACTTGGTTCATTTCTGGGTCAGGTACACCTGCTTTAGCGGCCATGTAAATTTCTCTACCGTACTTTGCGTATACCTTACTTCTTGCAGCGGCGGTCTTTGCCATCGATGCTTTTCTTACTTCAAATGCTCTTCCCATTGTATTAAATCCCTTCTATTATTTGTTGAAAATTTCCTTATATCGTTTCATTGAATCTTGAATGATTTCTTCCGCAACCGATTTGTCGCCGATATCTAATATGTATGTCTTTTTACCTTCAAGTGACTTGTAAATCTCAAAAAAGTGTCCCATTTCATTGAGTAAATGGGCGGGTAATTCCGAAATGTCTTTGTATTGGGTTAACGATGGGTCACCGATTGCGATGGCGATGATTTTTTCGTCAACTTGGTCTGAATCGATCATTTTGATGACACCGATGGCATAGCAGTTCACTAAGCTCAACGGTTCAATGTCTTCCTGGCATAATACTAAAACATCAAGGGGGTCATTATCACCAGCGTATGTTCTTGGAATAAATCCATAATTCGCTGGATAGTGGGCAGAGGTATATAACACTCTGTCAAGGATAATCATACCTGTCTCTTTATCAAGTTCGTATTTTTTCTTACTACCTTTGGATATTTCGATACATGCAACAAAGCGTTCTTTTGAAATTCGTTTTTCGTCAATATCGTGCCAAATATTCATAAACGCCCTCCTTGTCATTAGATATTTTATCATTATTATGCAAAAAAAACACCCAAAATTGATAGGTGTTTTCTTTATTATATAAATTTAGGCTAAAAATATGAATATTTATTCAGCTTTTTAGAAGATGCCTGCGCCATTTAAGGCTTTGAAGACAAA
>DJWH01000037.1 GCA_002441525.1 Acholeplasmataceae bacterium UBA6235
CTGCTTGACATATTTACCGGTTGCTGTTACATCTTGATACTACCACTGGTTAATCCAGCGATGAATTGTTTAGAGGCTAATAAGAACACAATCAATAAAGGTAAACTGCTGATAACATAGGCAGCAAATGGTGCGCCATACCCGCCAGTCATACCATAGTATGATGTTGTGAAGTTCACCAACGCGATTGGTAATGTGTGCAGTTTCTCATCTAATAGAACCAACGAAGGCCATAAATAATCATTCCATCCACCAATGAATGAGGTAATAATCAATGTCCAAATGATGGGTTTGGAAATTGGTAGCATGACATTGTAATAAACCTGAAAATCAGACGCACCATCAATGGTTGCAGCATCCAATAATTCGGTTGAAACGCCAGAGAAAGAGGTTCTTAATAAGAAGGTTGCGAAGGGAATGGATCCCGCGATGGCTGGCAATATAACACCCCAATGGGAGTTCACCAATCCCAATTTATTGACCAGTTCATACTGACTGGTTAAAGTCACGATTCCAGGCATCATTAACAAAGAAATAATCATATAAAAAATGACATTTTTATAAGGAAAATTGAATCGAACAAACGCAAAAGCAGTAAATGAACCTATAGATACAATACCAACCGTTTGTATGATTGTAACAAACAATGAATTCAATAGGTATGGTTTGATGACAATCCACGCATATTGATAGTTTTCTAAACTCCAAATGAGCGGTAGTCCAAATGGGTTTGACTGGTCATCTGAGATGGTTTTAAAACTTTTAATGACAAGCATATATAATGGATAAAAGGAAAGAACCAACAATATGACTATGATCATCGAAATCATGATTTCAACATAGTTTTTTTGGATGATTTTCAATAATTTCATATCAATCATTTCCCTTCAGTTTTTTCATATTGATGATGGTAAAGGTTAATGTCATTAGGAATATAACAATACCGATGGCAGATGCATACCCATAGCGATCATAGGTAAATGCTTGTTCGAATAACATGAATGCAGGTACATTGGTTGAGTTCGAGGTACCTGGTCCACTACCTGTAACCAAAACTTGGAGGTTGATGTTTTGTAAGCCGCCAATAATCCCCATCACAACGAAGTACTTTATTTGACCTTTAAGTAGTGGTAAATCAATGGAAATGATGCGTTGAACTAGATTCGCACCATCCAATTTGGATGCTTCTATTACGCCACTGGATATATTTTGTAAACCAGCTAAATAGATCAAGAATGATGTGCCAGCTACCCAAGGAAATGCTGTCAATATGATAGATACTGGTGCTAACTTAGGATCAAAATACCAGTTTTGATTGTCACCACCAAAAAAGCTCATGATTCGATTGGCAATACCTGAGTCACCACCAGCAAATACGATGTATTGCCAAATTAAAATGATAACAACGGCAGGCACCAATACTGGAATAATAAATAAGAAGCGGTAAAGTGCGCTTGCAAATCTACTTTTCAAGTTGTATAAGAGTTCTGCTAAAAAGATGGTTGCAGCATTCCCTACAAACATCCCTACTGCAATGAAAATGATGACGTTGAATAAACTTCTGTAGAAAACACTAGAACTGAATAGTTCGATGAAGTTATCAAGAAAGATGAACTTCCCAATCCCCGCCCCATTGGCATCCGTAAAAGCGAACATCAACGTTCTAACTGGTGGATAGTAAGAAAAAATCAGCAATAACAGAATCGCTGGAGAAAGCCAAATAAAGGCTTTATATTGAAATTTTGTTTTTTGCTGATTTTTCTTCATAATCCTCACCATTTAGACTCGTCGTATTGGTTTTCAATCTTGAGTGCTTGTATTGTATTTTTGATGGTTTGTGCCAATGATTTAGCAACTTCTTCTTCTGTTTTAACACCATTATCAATGTCTTGTAAACTCTTGATGAATGCGGTGTTATACGCATATCCTAACATAGCCCACGAGTTTACTGAACCCCAGTAAACACGTTGTCCAGCTGAGACAGTGGCTTTATCTTGTGTGTAAATATCTAAGAGATCTTGTAAATAAGGGGCTATTGCTGTTTCAGCATCCGGATTGAGTGGGATACCACCTTTTAAATCTCCAATAAGACGGTTATTGTTTTGTGGTGCTGTTAAAAACATCAAGAAATCAACTGCGCCTTCAACAGTCCCTTTTTCGACTGCAGAATTGGTAATGAACCATGGGGTTGCAAGACCAGCTACGCCTCTAATTGAAGGAGAGTATGCATATGGGGTTGTTGCTGTTGTCAAATCAGGATAAGGCATAACACCCCATTCGAAGTCGATGTTTTTATTAATCGATAATTTACGAATTTCTCGACCAGTTACCTCAACCATCGCTAGATTACCATTCACGAAATTCGTATGGGCATCATAGCTTTGCCAGTTTTCTGGATAAAAATCTGTTTTCATTTTGGTGACTTTGATATATTCATAATAACGATTATCGACCAAAGATGCACCAGATCCTAAGGCGTTTAGTGTTGGATTCCAAATGCCTTTTTCATAAGCTCTTACGAATTCTTCCGTATCGACTTTACCATTGACAGTTAAGACATCAGCCAATGGAAGAATGTCTGAAAACATTGAAGATTCTAACACGATATCGTACCAAGTATACGTGGTTGTATATGCTTCTTTATTTGTTTTTGTTTTAATATCACTTAAAGCCTGTAAAAATGCTGCATAAGTTTGGGGTACTTCAGTGATACCTGCTTCGGCTAATATGGCTTTATTGTACATAATACCTACAGGTACTTTTTCAAGTGTAATGGTGTAATAATTCCCATCAGAAGCCATATTTTGAGCCAATTCCTCAGGAATATATAAGTCTTTCCATGCTTTATTGCCGGAAACATACTTGTTTGGTTTGTTTAAATACTCGTTTAAGACAACATAGTAATCCTTGCCTAAATCCATATTCACAACTGTCCCGTTTTGATAAGTAATATCGGGTGCGGTTTTGTTATTTAATTGTGGCACTAAGATGGCACGATCGCCATTGGATGATGTCTTATTGATTTCGATTTTGTATTTAGGATTGAGTTTTTCCCATTCTCTTGCAAGTACTTCAAGTGTATTGTATGGAAATGGGTTTGCTTCGCTTGGCGTCATTAATGGGGTTGTATTAAAGTTACCTATATCACCACCACCATCAATAACGATGGTTTTTACTTCGCCTACTCCGCCATTACCGTTACATGCAGATACGATAACAACCGATAGGATTAATGCTACGAGGGTCATAATTTTTTTCATATGTGATCCTTTCTCATACCAGATAATGGTAGGATGGTTTTCTTATTATGGTCTATGGTTTGTTGTTGATAAACCAATTTGATTGGGTCTTTACATTCAATGGTTACAGTGTCTTTAGATAAGGTTGCTTTCACGTGCTTCCCTTGGTATATAAAAGACATCGATACATTTCCCCAACGTTCAAAATAGGTTGGGTTTAATTCTAAGTAGTTGAGGTTTGGCTTAAATCCAAACAATCCACGATAGATTGCATACCACCCACCAGCCATACATGCAGCATGTAATCCTAGATGGGCTTCTTTATGGTGGTCAATGATATCAATCGCAACGCTTTTAAACCAATAGTCATAAAACTTATCATAGGATTTATGATCAATGGATGCGATGGCATGTACTGGATAGGTTAATGATGAGGATGCTTCACACATCTTTTCATAGTACTGCCAGTTTCTTTCGTATGAAACAGGTCCTAATGGCATGTCTATGTAGGTGAATAACATGATGACATCGGGTTGCTTAATAATTTGAGATTCATGGTACAAACCCGATTGTTTCATTTGAAAACTTTTAGCCGATCCATTGCCAGTCACTTCAAGGGACTCTTTTAAGTTAAAGTATCCGTCAAATTGTGGGATATACCCATCTTTAGTGATGCTTTTCTTGATTTTTTGAGATACTTGTTTCATCTTGTCTAACAGCGGTTTTTGTACACCATACTTATCTTTGAGTGCTTTGTTTTTGAACCATTCTACAGTTTCACTCAAGACATATGAAACCATAAAATTAGTATATGCATTGTTGTTGATGTAAGGATGATGTTCATCTGTGCCAGTAACGTTATTTAAATCATAACAATCGATAGCTGAGTTGTATGTCACACGACTGACAAAGTACTTACCAATCTCAAGGAGCATTTCTACTCCAAAATTTAACATGAATTCCATGTCTTTGGTTACTCGGTAATATGATAATACTGCATATGCAATGTCAGAGTTGATATGAATTTGCATGAACGGATGTCTGGCATAAGCCCACACCTTTTCATCGCCTAATACAGAGGAACAAAAAGCATATTTAGCCCCATCTAAACCTTCTTTTTTAGCATTTAAAATAGACGCTTCTAAACGGTTATAACGATACATTAAGATCGATTTAGCAGCTTCTGGTTGAGTCATGAGATACACTGGAAATTGGAAAATTTCTGCATCCCACCAAACAAATTGATTGTATTTCTCACCAGTGAGATTTTTCGCACTAACGCTATGAACTTGGTCGTATCGATCTAAAGAGATTAAAGTTTGATAGTTGGCATATTTCAGTAATGCATTATCCGCTTCATGACTCAAATCGATGTTGATGAGATCATACGCCGCCTGATAGGCGAAATGATGGTCATGATAATGTTTGTTGTACGGCACTGACTTTAACGCACTCATGGCTTCTTTATTTACTGCCATCAGTTCCTTTTTAATAACAACATCTTGAGTCATATGTACGACTATCGCTTTTCTAATGTGGATTGTCTTGGTTTGTTTGGGATGAATTCGTTCAAAATGACATCCTGAGTCAAACAGCCATTCAGAGGACTCTTTTTCAACATAGTTATGAATCGAGACAGCCGTTTCAAAGTGGTATTTCTCTCCAATACCAAATCCAAATTGTCCAGATTCATAGTCATAAAATTTGAGCTTAGATTTCTTTTGTCCATTGGTTTTGATATAGGTATCAATCCCGCTGTCAATCACAACATCTAAGTCGTGGTTCATTTTCTCAATGGTTGCGTGAATGAAATAGTGATGGTTATCTTTAAATGATGCAAACCGTCTAAAGGACAGTTTGGTTAAATGACCTTCTAAATCGTTCCAAATGACTTCTCGAACCAATGACCCATCCTGGGTGTCGATATATCTTACCCAGGATTCGATTTGACCTTCCCATGGGTAAAAGGTGTGATTACCAATGTGAAATCTTAACATCAATATGTCTGCAAAATTGATACATGAATCTTGTGTTTCAAATTGCTTCGCTTCTAATTCGTTGATGTAATACTTTCGCATATACACATTGTCGATGTATATTTGTGGGATTTCGATGATTTCATCGATCAATCCTCGGATGTACGCGCCTTGTACATTCAAAGAACCAAACTCTTCGAATGAACCTCTGATTCCAAAATACCCATTTCCAGTGGTAAATAGCGCGGCATTCCTCGCTTCTTCTTTCATTTCATAAGAAGCTTCTATTAAACTTTTATAATCTGCGCTATAGGTTAACATCTTATCCCTCCAACACCTGAATGAGTCCTGCTGCATAGATTCTAACTAAAAAATCACTTGGGTGGTTGATATTATTTGCAAGAATATCGACACCTTTTTTGGTTTTGTATAATTCTTCTGTGATGCTACCCATATCCAATAAAGCAATACCATAACTGGACTGTAATGATTCTAATTCTGGTAAATAGCTCTTTTGGTTTTGATTTTGAATCGATAATGGATTGGCATAAATGGTATGCATAACGATGATATCAGCTTCTGGATGACGAGATTGAATAGAGCGAATCATGAATTCAATATTTTCTTTGTAAGCCAGTGGTGATACCCCTAAAGAACCATCGTTCATACCAAAACCAATAATGACCAAATCCGGGTCAAAATCATTGACTAGGGTATCGACATTATCTTTTCCCCAAGACGACAACATGCCGCCTTTTGAGGTGTTGATTAAACTCGTGGTTGCTTTATATTTGGATTGGATATAGTTTGTAAATAATGTGCCAAAATCATCTTGATATGGCTTGATACCCAATACACCCGACGAATTCGCCCCTGTTGAAATGGAATCACCGTATAGAACCACATTTACTGCTTCACCAGCATTTATTTTTTGTGTGAATCGCTTCAAAGCATCCGCTTGATGGGCAGGTGTGATCCCTGCCCATGTGGATGCGTGTTTGTAAGTAACAGCGATTTGATGCATGACAATACCAATACCTTCGGTAAATAGAATTTGTGTCCCAGGTGCCTTGGCCTGATAGGTACTAAAAGCATACCCATCTGGCAAGTTTTCACCCGCCAACTGTTCAGTGGTCAAATACGGCAGTGTAGATGAAGAAGAACGATAAATCGTGTTCCCTCTAATTTCGTATTCAGAAGGGTCATATACCTTATCCAATGTATAATCTCTAACAGAAATAATTTCCGTTGGTGAGAAGAGTAATTTGCCGGATATTTCAGACCCATTGTCTTCTAAAACGACCGTTTCATTATAGATGGTTTTATCTGCCCATATGTTCACTAACATTTGTTTTTCTCCATACTGATAACCTACTTTTGATTGACATGCACTTAGAATAAAACTGGTAAAGAGTAAGCTTAGAAGCACGGTGAGGTGCTTGTAGATTACTCTTTTGTTCATTTAGATACCTTTTTTCTTAAAGACGAAGAATGCAGCGGCTGCGAGAACAACAACGCCACCTAATCCAACAGAAATCCAAACCACAGGGTTAGAGGATTGTGGGTCTTGTGGGGCAGCAGTAATCGTAAGTGCCACTGAAGCAACCCCACCAGCGGTTTCAATCTTAACAGTGTGTTCGCCTGCTTCAAGTGTTTCTAAGAAACTTGCTTTGAGTTTAAGGATGTTGTTGGCATACGTATAGTTGGACGCATCCACGAGGACATCATTCACTTTAACAGTGTATGCTAAATCTCTATTATAGAATTCAATGTTTTTATCCGTCAATGTTTCAAGTTCATAGGATAATGTTGTTGTAATCACGTGCGGCGCTGGTGCATAGTCAACAACCAATGAGTCTGATACTGGGGTTTTCCCATTGATGAGTGATACAGCAATGGTATTCTTTGAAGCATATGTACCACCAGTCGCAGCTAAGTATAGATAACCTTTACCTTTTGCAAGGGATGTTTTTAGTGATCTGGTTGTAATGGTATCGCCAGTCATGACTTGACCACCGATGGAAATCTTGAGGTATTCATCTGTCACACCCGATACGGTTTTCATTTCAGTCGAGAAGTCCACGACGATTTCATTGCTTAAATTGATGGTGAGTGTTGCAGTACGTTTCGCATCAAAGAAGCGGTTAGAGTATAAGCTTAACATATAGATTTCAACCCTTGCTTGGTTTGCACCATCAGGAATGATTAAGAAGAATAAACCTTTATTGTTTTGTACAGAGGCATCGTCTGCGGTTGAGAAGATTTCTGGATTTTCCATGATACCAAAACTAATCCAACCACCGGCTTCAACGGTGATTGCAGAAATGTCTAATGTCATTTTGAAGTTTCTAACGTCTAATTGTTCTAGTTCATAGAATAAACCGTTATTGCCTTCACCTAAGCCTGAGCCTAAGAAAGTCGCTTCAAATGAGTTGTTATTTTCGATGACATAAGTGTTATCGCCAACAATCCATCCATCTAAAGTTTGGGTTGCATCGAGAAGTACGGTTTCTGCAGCATCAAATGCATCGTTAAATTCAATTTGATCTGCTTCAACCAATAAACTGATTAAATTATTGGATACCGCTGCTCTAGCATCGAGTGCAGCGTTTACTTTTGAAATATCGGATAGGTCTAGAACTGCAGCTTCGAAGGCATCGATTTGTCCCGATACTAAATCATGAACTTTGGAAATGATCAATGCGTCAGCAGCTTCAATACGATCTGACAATACACCAAGTCTTGTGACTTGTTCAGGGGTAAATTCTGAAGCATCTACAGCAACTTCCTTGTCTTGTGCAATCGTTAATTGGGCAATGGCTTGGTTAGCTGTGGTATAGTTGGTGATTAAATTCACTTTGTTTTCAAGATTGACGATGGCGGCTTCAAGTTCATCTAGTACAATGTCACCACCCAGTTCGGTAATGGCTTGAGCTAGTGTGCTTTGTGCTGCATCAAATCTTGCTTGATAAAAATTCTTGTCGTACGATTTCAATGAATCGATGTCTAGATTAGCATTGATTGCTTGTGCAGCTTGGACATTAGCAATCACAGATAAGTCTTCTAATAACGCAGTTTCAAGTGCTTCTAGATTGGTTTTGAAAGTATCAAATGCACCGTCTTCAGCGTAGTATGCTCTTCTATTCGCGTCTACAACATAATTGGCAATCAATGTTTGAACTGATCCGTCCATATTCAACGCGCCAACCAAGAAATATGAATTGGTCTTATCTGCGAAGTTTGAATAGAATGTTGATGAAGCAACAGTAAATACTTGACCATTGATGGTGACATTGACATCGCTGCCAACTTCTTTAATAGATACAGTGATGACATCTTCAGGCGCTACCACATGATAGCCTTTCCAGTTAGCATCTTCCCAGTCACCTTGTTCCGCTAAAATGAATTCAGGGAGTGATACGTTATGAACACCTGAACCAATTTGTACTGCAACTAAGTATTTATTCGCTACTGTTGTATGTTTAACAAACTCAACAGTTAAGACAGCACCATTACCACTGATGTAAGAACCTTGTGGTCCAAAGAATGTAATTGCAGCGGTACCTGGGTCCATATAGGATAAATCTAATTGCATTTCAAAATCTGTGACGTTAAATGGGGTTCTAAATCCGGCTCTTAAGCCGAACCCTGAAGTCAATGCCATTGCGACACCTTGGTCGCCAATACGGGTTGCACCAAAACTACCTGGTTGCCAATGTGAATAGAAATCCGTTGTGGTTGATTCCACACCAATGACTGGTGGATTTTCTGGTAAAACGGCCGCTTTAGCTTGCTTTGCCATCAACATAAATGCTAAAACAACGATTAATCCGAATGATACGATTTTTTTCATGGTTCCCTCCATATTTTTTTACAACTTTTTCAGTTGCTGAATCGACTTATTTAATTACTGCTAGTGCTGAAATGCCTTGAATATGCGATTTCACATCAAATCTGCCTGGTAGCTCCCAACCGAAATTCATATACCCAATTTGATAATTTGATTGGTCATGTTTTTTTAAATAACCATGATCTAAAGCATATTGTTTGGCTTTTAAAACAAACGGTAATATATCTATTTCAATCATATAATCTTTACCCATTTGGATCGGTTCTTTGAGGTAATTACGACTCGACATTGAATAGATTAATCTGCCGGTTGTTCCTATACCACCTTGGTCAACATGCATCGATTCCTCAATGAATGGATACCGGTTATCATATATTGGTATACCGAACCAAAAGAACTCCTTAAAATTGCCATAGCCTGTGGATCCTTCGATACCTTTGTCATGAATCACGAAATACCAAAGGAGTTGTGCGGCGTGTAAGTTAGGGTTAAATTGTCCTTCGTTGTGATCTTCTACAGATTCAATATTAAAATTAAGTTTAAGGTTGAGTGCTTGTAATGTATCCAATGAGACACTTTCGTCGAAGTCCTGTTCAATGAGTAAATGACTCCAAGGCTGATTGCCCGATGTTCTTACCCCTTGAGGGTATTCTTTAGATCCACTTAGATTCAGTCTTAGGAATCCTTTTTTTGGATTGACTTCGATACGTCTTGAGGGTGTGTCATAAACATAACAGTCTGTTGTTTTTGTGAATGTTGCATCTATAAGGTTATAGGGTGTCCACCACTGTGCCATCTGCCAAATAGGCCAATTGGTTTGATATGCTTCACCGTTATAATCTAAATGTTTGTATGTTTTTCTGTGATTGATGGTTGGATTGATACCAAGCACATGAAATCCAGTTTTAAATTGTGGATCGCTGAGTAGTTCAATGGTTTTCATAAGTACCTACTTTTTGATTGCTTTAATGGATATACCTCTGAATGTGGACGATACATCAAATGTACCGGGTAATTCCCATCCAAGGTTCATATAGCCTATTTGCATGTTTTCATATTGTGCATTCACGAGCGCATTGTTATTAATCGCGTATAGGAATGCTTCTTGTAAGTAGGGTAATACGTCTATTTCAATCTGATACGTTTTACCCATTTGAATTTTCTCATCAAAATAGTTTCTCGATGACATGGAATAGATCAGTTTATTGGTGGTGCCAGGACCACCTTGGTCAAGATGTGCAGATTGTGAGATAAAATCTGTACGGTTATCATAAATGGGTATACCAAACCATAAGAAATCCCCACGTGTACCGACTTCTGCTGGATTAGAATCTTCTGGTACAACATTTTGTAGGGTTAAATACCATAAAAGTTGAGCAGCATGTTTCCCTGGATCATACGTTGGTCCTGTTTTGTTTTCAACCGAGTTCACTGTCACTTCTAATCTTAAGATCAATGCAGATAGTTCACTCATACCTACCGATGCATTAAAGTTTTGTTCGATGAGTGCGTGAGTCCATGGTTGGCCAAGTTCTCTTGGGCCGTCTAAGTACTCTTTGGATGCATTCAAATCAATGCGTAGGTAACCTTCATCGCTTGGATTCATGTATAATGTTCTAGATTCGGTTGTATAGGTGTGTACACCATTGAGTTTTTGATAGGTTGCGTCTGTAACATCGTAAGGTGTCCACCACTGTGCCATAAACCATACATTTCGAGTCGATGGTAAGGCTTCTCCGTTGTAGTTTAAATGTCTTTGAATGGTTCTACCGTCTTCAACAGGGCTGATGCCTAATAGCTGAAATCCTGTTGCGAAAGTGGGGTCTTCTAATAACTCAATAGATCCTTCATCATCGATAATGGGTTTTGTTTTTTCTTTGCATCCAGAAAGTCCAATCAATAGAATCATCATGATTAAAAGACTCTTTTTCATTGGATGAAATCCTCATTCGGTTTGACATTGAATGCTTTTGCAAGACGCATTAAGTCTACATCTGAAATGAGTTTTTGATTGGTATAGGGTTTAATGGTTAAATAAGTCATAGCGGCTTTTTCCACAGTTTCAATCAATCCAAAAGTCGCATCTAGTGTATCTCCACACGCAACTACGCCATGTAGCGGCCATAAAACGATTTTGAAGTGTTTAAACTTAGCTGCAGTGTTTTTTCCAATAATACCGTTACCTGGTATTTCCCATGGTATGATGCCTATGCCTTCAGGAAAAATGATGATGTTTTCAGTATTCAATCCCCATAATGCTTTGGTGAAAGATTTTTCATTCAAATCAGTGATCGCACTCATCATATTGGTATATGTAGCATGTGTGTGTATGATGACACGGTGTGTAGGGTCAACTTCAAGTCGAGACATGTGAGATGCTAAATGGGTTGATAATTCTGATGTTGGTCTTTCATGTGGTTGTAATCCCCAGAGGATTTCAACGTCACTACCACCCTCAGTCACTCTGATGATGCACGCATTGGCTTTCGGATCTTCTTTCACATTTTTAAAGTATTTACCTGATCCTGTGACCAATAGGTATTTACCAGCCAATGGTTTTGCATTGATTTGTAATGGGTATAAACGACCAGGCTTGGATAGGTCTAAATACTCAGCCAATGTTTGTTCATCTAGAATGAAAGAAACATTCCCCGCGTTTCTTTCATCCCAGCCCAAGAGGTACATACGATCAATAACGTTTGAGAATTCGCGGATAAAATTGGATTCTAATATGTTTTTATTCATGGTCTTTTGCCTTTCATGTTGGCTTCATACGATTCGATTTCTTTAAGGAACTCAATGCCAACGGGTTTATGTTCTATCTCACAAATATAGTCATAAACGAGCCCAAATGGTAATGCTTTTAATTCTTCAAGATACGCTAATCTAGCTGTATAATTTTGTTCTTGTTCGATTTTCTTTAGCAATTCTTTTGGTTCTAGTAATGCTTTTAACAATGCTTTTTGTGTGTTTCTAATGCCAATCACCCAAGCAGCAATACGGTTGATAGAAGCGTCAAAATAGTCTAAACCTATGGAGGTTTGTTTCAATAAGTCATCTCTGACCAATGCTTCTGCAACCCCTTGTAAGTCGTCGTTTAGACTCACAACATGGTCTGAATCCCATCGTACTGGTCTAGAGACGTGTAATAGCATGTGATTCACAAATAAACCAATCGCCGATAACTTGTCTCCAACCTGTTCAGTTGGATGAAAATGACCTGTATCTAGACACAATCCAAGTTGGTGTTTTACTGCATACCCCATATAGAATTCGTGGGATCCTGTGGTGTATGATTCTGCACCAATGCCGAAGAGTTTGGACTCTAGTGTATCCTTTATACTCGGAAGCGATTGTTCATAGATATCATCCAATGATTTTTGAAGTTGTACCCTTGGTGATAACCTTGAGTATGGGGTATCTTTATACCCATCAGGAATCCATAGGTTACAAACAGCTGGATTATTTAACGCTTCTCCGAAGTATGAAGCAATCTTTCTAGATTGTTTCACGTGTCTCACCCAAAACTGTCTGATGTATTCATTTTGTGAAGACAGTGTAAATCCCGATGAAGACATTGGGTGTGAGAACAATGTTGGGTTAAAATCCAACCCGATACCTTGTTTGATTGCCCAATTTACCCATGTTTCAAAGTGTTTGGGTTCGATTTCATCCAACCCAATCTTTTCCTTGGTATCTAAATAGATGGCATGTAAATTCACACGGTGTTTGAAAGGTACCAATTTAAATACTTGTTCTAAGTCGTTTCTTAATTCTGCGATGGTGCGTGCTCTATATGGATAATTCCCTGTGACAGATATACCGCCAGATAGCGCTGCTTCACTATAAAAGCCTTTAACATCATCGCCTTGCCAACACTGGATTGAGATAGGGATGTGTCGTAGTTGTTCAATCGCTTGATCCACATCTACACCATATTTATGATAGATGGATTTAGCTAATAGATAATTTTCATGGGTTGTCATATGAGTCGCTCCTTCATGATGTTTTGATAACACTGATAAACATCGGATAAGTCTTGTTTTGGGGTAAATCGTATATGTGTATCTCTAATAAGACTTTTCTGATTAAAACCTGGATGTAATGCTTCGTGTTGAATCAATGCATTTCCAATGGAGGAAGCTTCTTTGTCACCTTTAATGACGGGGAGTTGTGTCATATCCGCAGTCATTTGATTGATGAGGTGATTGGCAGATCCACCACCTATGATGATGATTTGATTGGTTTTGATCTGCGTTAAGTTTTCCAATGTTTCCAAGTGATGCTTGTATTTACAAACCAAGCTAAGATTAAAGGTTTTGAGGTACTGTATTAATGTTTTTGGTACAGGTTGATTGGTTTTGATACAAAAACACTGTATTTTCGTTAAGATATCCTCACCCAATTCAAAATCGGGGTGATCCAAATCGATGATGGCTTGAAAGTCTTCTGTTTTAATGGCTTCATCTAACGCATCATAATCGATGGTTTCAAGTTTGAACGCTTCAATGATTTTGTTTTTAATCCAAAAGCCTGAGATGTTTTTTAAAAATCTAATTTGATGTTTATACCCAACTTCATTGGTGTAAGAAGCTTGGTATGACTGTAAATTGATGATGGGTTTTTCGACCAATTTACCAATTAAACTCCAAGTACCTGAAGAGATATATACATCAGATAGTTCGATGTTCACACTGTGAATGGCAGATGCTGTATCGTGTGTACATACCGCAACCACAGGTACTTTTTTGAAGTGGTATTTTTCAACAAGCTCATCTTGAACATATCCATAGATTTGACCCGGTTCAATCCATTTTGGTACCCAATCTTGTTTAAATCCCATATGATAGAGTTTATCAATGATTGTTTTTTGGGTTGGGTTGTAAAAACTGGTTGTTGATAGATTGGTTAATTCACATCGCTTTTCGCCTGTTAGGTGATAAGCGATGAGGTCAGGGATCATCAAGAATTTATCCACTTGGTTTAATAAAGCTTGTTCGTGTTTCAAATCGTAGGCAACTTGGTAGATGGTGTTAAATCTAAGGTGTTGTATACCAGTTTCTGCATATAGTGCTTCTTTCGTAAACTGATATTTGATTAAAGATGCATCGTTGACTGTTCTTTCATCTCTATAACAAACTGGATTTCTTAAGAGCTTTCCATCATGACCGATATAACCGTAATCACAACCCCACGTATCTATGCCTATAGAACAAATGTTGGGTTCTTTTTCAAATGCTTTTTGAATGCCTTTGTACACCTCATTGAGGATGAACTCAAAATCCCATACTAAAAGAACCTCTTGTTTAATCGGTTGATTGGTAAAACGGTGAATCTCTTTTTGTTGGATAGAATCCCCCACAGTTGTGATGATGACGCGTCCTGATGACGCGCCTAAATCGACTGTGAGGTAATGATGATTATCGTTCATAATCGCTCCATGACTTTGAAGTATCGATGACTAAACCTTTGTGTAGTCTCGATGATTCTGCATCAAATGCTAAATAGTGGCTTTCTACGGAATAATTGATATCGGTAAGAAATGGGGTATTATCCCTAACAGCTCTAACAAAATCAATTAATAGATTTTTATCTCCACCCGAATGGTAACTAAAATCCGTAGTTAGGTTTTTGATATCGATGTTAAATGGTGCTTTACCATTAGGCATCACGGTGATGTAGTTATCTTCTAAGTCACCAACCAGTTCTGCTTTCGTGCCTTTAATCTCAATTCGACGATGGGTCGTATAGGAGAACGCTGTCATAGTGAAGGATGCGGAAGACCCATCCTCGAATTGCATATTAAGGACTTGATGATCAACGACGTTGTTATCCATATCATAGACACAACGACCATAGTTTAAGGTTTTATCTGATAAGACTTTCTTGGCGTCTTTTTCTAGTGAAAAGAACGCCATCCAACTTGGATTTTCTTCATAAAACTGTATCGCATTAAACGGACAATCCACTTTACAATCGATACAGTGCGAAGCTGCACCACTAGGCATATTCTCTTTTTTGAAATAGTGGAGATTGCCAAAGGATGAAATGGCTTCAACACGTTTTCCAACTAAGTAACGTATGATATCAATGTCATGGCAGCTTTTCGCTAAAATCATTGGACTCGAAGTATTGGAATTATGCCAATTACCTCTGACAAAACTATGCGCATAATGAAGGTAACCGACATTTTCTGTTTGATGCAGTGTGGCGATAGACCCCAATACACCTTCATCTATGAGTCGTTTGATTTCTTTATAGAAATGGGTATAACGCAACACATGCGCAACAGCAATCTTACGATTGAGTTGATTTGCTTTATTTTTGATTTCAAAGATTTCTTTCTTACTTAAAGCGATGGGTTTTTCTAAGAGAATGTCATACCCAACATCCAATGCTTTCATGGTGTGGGTGTAATGGTCTTGATCCATTGTTGATATGATCAATATATCTGCTAATTTACCTTGATTCATAAAACGATTGAAATCACCATAAATCGATTCAGAACTGAGTTGGTAATTTTCTTTAATCCATTGATGTTTGTTGGTATTTTGTTCGCAGACTGCGACCAATTCAACTTCATTAGAATAGTTTTTAGCTACATTAGAAAAGACAATCCCTCTTTGGCCAAATCCAAGTACGGCCATGGTTATTTTTTTCATCATTGTTTCGTCCTTCGTATATATAAACATAATCGCTTTGTTATCGCTGGAAACGGTTTCATTTGGTTCATCACAACTATAACAAATGTGAACGTTTAAAGTCAACTAATGAACGTTATCTTGACAATTAGTCACTATAATTGTAAAATTCAGTCATAATCAGTCACGATTTTGGAGGAATTTATGATACTAAATGAACGTCAGCGCAAGATTTTTGAAATCATCAAGAAAGAGAAAACCATATCCAACAAAAGTCTTCAGAATAAACTCTTTATCAGTGAATCTACGTTAAGAAGAGATTTGAATGAAATGGAGCGACAAGGGATCATTCATCGAACCCATGGTCATTCTTCATTAATAGAATCCTCATCCAGAGAATCATCCATTTTGGTGAGGGTTCAAACCCAAGTCAAAGAAAAAAACAGCATCGCGGTTAAATGCGCGACGCTGTTATCAAAGAATGAATCTTATTTTGTGGATTCTAGTTCCACGGCTGGCTATGTTTTACCTCTATTGGATAATCTACCGAATGTGACGGTGATTACCAATGGGTTAAACAACGCAGCCATTTTAACTCAAAGCCCTAATGTTCGGGTATATCTGCCTGGCGGTATCATCTATAACAATACAAACTCTGTACTTGGTATTGATACTGTCAATTACATTAAACATTTCAATTGTAACGCTTTTATCTTTTCCTGTGGGGGAATATCCCTGGCTTCTGGTATTACAGAGGCTTCTTTGGAACAAGCTTTAGTTAAACGAGAAATGATGAATCATTCAAAGGTTCATGTATTGTTGGTAGACCATACCAAATTCGACAAGATCTTCTTATGTAAGACTTGTGAATTTGAAGATATTGATTATGTTATTACCGATAAGATGCCAAGTGAGGCATATGTAGAAGCATTTAAAAAATCAGGAACGACCTTGTTGATTGCGTAATAAACTACAATACTTCAATCTTCAAAATATCACGAGGGTTAATTTGTAGTCCGAAATTATCATGTGAAGAACACATCAACTTAAGTTTTTCTAAATCATCACCAAATGTTATATACATTAATGCTTCACTTACATAATACATCAGTTTATCAATGGTTAAATTATCTACTTTGAACTTGATTATTAAAGATTTAGATGCAGAAAGATATAGCCTTTCATCATATCCTAAAGCAACTAATAAATCAGCCACAAATTCACTTCCATTTAAATATTGATGTGAGCATGTATCATCTATAAAACCATGCTCTTTTATAAAGAATCCATATGGTCCAGCGTTATAATTAGATAACCTTAATCTACTCGCAAGTAATATTCTGTCATATAATATCGCCATTATTTCACTTTTTGAGTGAACTCCATAAAGTGATGATATTTCATCAACAATACTATCCATAACATGCGGTAATGATTTTAAACCACTCGAGAATAAATCGGGGTTTAACGTTTTAGTAAAGTGATAGAAACAAACGGGAATGCTTTTCTTTGTATCTAAATCATATTTGCTTAAAATAGATTTTATTTTCAAACTAATAGCATCTTGGTGACAATTTCTTATCTCTTTTTTTATTTCATGTAGTTTTTCTATGCTAATACTCAAAATTTGAATAAGACTGTTTTCACAATCCTTTATATTTTCACAGCTAAGCATAACAATAATCACCTCTATGAGTATTATAGTGATACAACACGAAATGTACAACCTGAAAAAAGAAATCTCAGAAATATTTTCCTGAGATTAGTTATTGAATATTTATTTGATTATCTGAATCCACTCGCGATGAATCGCAGTGGATTTTGTTTTTATTTCATCCAATGTTTCATATAATCTTTTCGCAATCGGACCAATATCATCAGATATATGATAATTAGTGCCTTTATACTCAATTAATCCTACAGGTGAGATGGTTGCTGCTGTACCAG